>DATJOB010000454.1:0-8162 GCA_035507475.1 Allostellaceae bacterium
CTTCGATGAGTACCGCATCCAGGCGGTGCGCGAGATGATCCTGGCGGAGGATGAGAAGACGCGCCGCGCCGCGCTCGCCAAGCTCCTGCCGATGCAGCGCGCCGATTTCGCCGAGATCTTCAAGATCATGGCCGGGCTGCCGGTGACCATACGGCTGCTCGACCCGCCGCTGCACGAGTTCCTGCCGAAGACCGAGCCCGAATTCGCCGAGATGGCGAAAGTCACCGGCAAGGCCGTCGCCGAAGTCCGCCAGCGCACGCTGGCGCTGCACGAAACCAACCCGATGCTCGGCCATCGCGGCTGCCGGCTCGGCATCACCTTTCCCGAGATCTACGAGATGCAGGCGGTGGCGATCTTCGAGGCGGCGGTCGCCGTGCAGCGCGACGCCGGCGCCTCGGTCGAGCCCGAGATCATGGTGCCGCTGATCGCGACCAGGCGTGAGTTCGACATCCTCAAGGAGATGGTCGATCGCGTCGGCGGCGAGATCATGAAGCGCGAAGGGGTGACGGTACCCTATTCGGTCGGCACGATGATCGAGCTGCCGCGCGCCGCGCTGCTCGCCGACGAGATCGCGCAAAGCGCCGCCTTCTTCAGCTTTGGCACGAACGACCTGACGCAGACGGTCTTCGGCCTGTCGCGCGACGATGCGGCGAGCTTCATGGGCGCCTACCAGCGGCTCGGCATCTTCGAGCGCGACCCGTTCGTGACGCTCGACGTGGCCGGGGTGGGGCAGCTGGTCAGGATCGCCGCCGAGCGCGGCCGCGCCGTGCGGCCCGGTCTTAAGCTCGGCATCTGCGGCGAGCATGGCGGTGACCCGGCCTCGATCCGCTTCTGCCGCGAGGTCGGGCTCGACTACGTCTCGTGCTCGCCCTACCGCGTGCCGATCGCGCGGCTCGCCGCGGCGCAGGCCGAGCTGGCGCGCGACGAGGTCGCCGCGACCGCCTAGCTTTCGGCCGAGCTTTCGGGCAGGCGCATCCAGCCGGGGCTCAACGGCCGGAGCGCGGCCTCGCCGGCGGTCAGCGCGCCGCCTTGTTGCAGCGCCTCGAGACGCAGCAGCGCGAGGCCGATTCCGTCCCGGCTCGAGCGCAGTTCGCCGGCCTCGCGGCCGTCCTGCTCGATGAGCGTCCCCGCCGCCGGCGCCGGCCCGTCGATCCGCACCGGGAACAGGCGTTTCTTGACGAGCCCGCGATACTTGGTGCGCGCGGTCAATTCCTGGCCGATATAGCAGCCCTTGTCCCAGTCGACGCCATTCAGCTCGTCGAACCCCGATTCGAGCAGGATCGACTTGTCGAGCACCAGGTCGCGGCGGCCGTCCGGAACGCCGAGCGACAGGCGCAGCCGGTCGTATTCGGCGAAATCGGCGGCCTGTGTGCCGGCCTCCTGCAGCGCCGGCGCCAAGTGCGAGCGCGGCAGCACCACCCGCGCGCCGAGCGCTGCGAGGCGCGGGTCGACAAAGGCGACGCCGCCGTCGAGCGGCCGCGCCGCGCCCGCCTCGTCCGGCAGATCGAGGAGCCCGCCGTCGAAGACCGCGCCGACCGCCAGCTCCGGCCGCGCGTCGAGCGTGACCTTGGCGCGCAGGCGATAGATCGAGAGCCGCCGCTTCAGCTCGTCGAGGCGCGCCGCCTCGGTGTCGAGCCAGATTTCGTCGCCGACCGCGGCCAGCATGAAATCGTGCAGGTATTTGCCCTGCGGGGTGAGCAGCGCCGCATAGACCGCGCGGTCGCGCGATACCCGCGTCGCGTCGTTGGAGATCAGCCCCTGGAGGAAGCCGACGCGATCCGGGCCGCCGATCGCGAGGATGCCGCGGTCTTCCAGCACGACAGACCGGGCTGCGGTCATCGACAGCGTCTCGCCACAACGTCCTCCGTCCGTCCACTAGAGGTGGAGGTCGCCCGCTTGCTTGGCAAGAGAACGCACCGCGCGTATAACGCGGCGAGACCCGAATATGGATATCCTGTTCGTCACCGGGACGCGCATCGGCGACGCCGTGCTGTCGACCGGGCTCCTCGACTACCTGATCGCGCGCCATCCGGACGCCCGCCTGACGATCGCCGCCGGTCCGGTCGCCGCACCGCTGTTCGAGGCGGTGCCGGGGCTCGAGCGCATCGCCGTGATGCGCAAGCGTCCGTTCCAGGCGCATTGGCTCGGGCTTTACGGCGCCGTGGCGCGGCGCCGCTGGGACCTCGTCGTCGACCTGCGCGGCTCGGCGCTCGCCTGGCTGCTGCGCGCCGGCGAGCGGCGCGTCATGGCAAAGGGCAGTGCGCGGGAGCATCGCGTGCGCCAGCTCGCCCGGCTTTTCGCTCTCGATCCGCCGCCGGGACCGCGGTTGTGGCTGGCGCCGGCGCATCAGCAGCGGGCCGAGGCGATGCTGCCGCCCGGCGCGCCGGTGCTGGCAATCGGGCCGGCCGCCAATT
The DNA here is from genome assembly GCA_035507475.1 of Allostellaceae bacterium. Taxonomy (GTDB): domain Bacteria; phylum Pseudomonadota; class Alphaproteobacteria; order ATCC43930; family CGMCC-115725; genus DATARH01. Next base: position 2,415 of record DATJOB010000454.1, read on the forward strand.
GGCGCGGCAAGCAGTGGCGTGCCGAGCGCTTTGCCGAGCTCGCCCGCCGGCTTTGCGCGGCCGATGGACCGCTCCCCGGTGCGCGGGTCGCGGTGCTCGCCGCGGCGCATGAGCGCGCGCAGGCCGCGCCGCTGCTCGCCGCGGTGCCGCCCGGCCGGGCCGTCGACCTGGTCGGCGGCACCGACCTTCTCACCGCCGCCGCGGTGCTGCGCCGCTGTGCGCTGTTCGTCGGCAACGATACCGGGCTGATGCACATCGCCGCGGCGACCGGGACCGCGACGCTCGGCCTCTTCGGGCCGAGCCCGGTCGAGCAATATGCGCCGTGGGGCGCCTGCACCGCGGTGGTGCGCACGGAGCAGTCGCCGGCGACGATGTTTGTGCCGGGCTTCGACCACCGCACCACCGATACGCTGATGGACACGCTCTCGGTCGAGGCGGCCGAGGCGGCGGCCCGCGAGCTCTGGTCGCGGGCGGCGAGCAGGGCGGCGTGAGCGGCGCCGCGCCGCTCATCTCGGCGGTCGTCGTGGTGCATGACGAGGAGGCCCAGCTTGCCGAGTGCCTGGCGACGCTCGGCTTTGCCGACGAGCTCATCGTCGTGCTCGACCGCTGCCGCGACCGCTCGAAGGAGATCGCGCAGCGCTTCACGCCGCTCCTCGTCGAGGGCGAATGGGAGCGCGAGGGACCTCGGCGCCATGCCGGCATCGACCGGGCCAGGGGCCGCTGGGTCGTCGAGATCGATGCCGACGAGCGGGTGCCGTCGGCGCTTGCCGCGGAGATCCGCCGGCTCGCCGAGCAGTCGGCCGCGGCGTGGCATCTCATCCCGGTCGACAACTATATCGGCGAGCGGCTGGTGCGCTGGGGCTGGGGCGGGTCGTTCGGCAAGGGCGCCTATGCCGGGCTCTATCGCAACGGCGCCAAACGCTGGGGCGAGCAGCGCGTTCACCCCCAGGTGACGCTGACGGGGCCGCAGGGCGCGACGCTCGACGCCCGCCTCATCCATCTAGTCGACCGCAACATCTCCGACCTGATCGCGCGGCTCGACCGCTATACGACCGCGCGCGCCCAGGATTTGCGCGACAGCGGCGATATCGGCAGCTACCGCCGCAACCTGCGCCGCATCGCCACGCGCTTCTGGAAGTGCTACGTCGCCCGGCGCGGCTATCGCGAGGGGCCGTACGGGTTTCTGATCGCGCTCTGCGCCGCGCTCTACCCGATCCTCTCCTACCTCAAGGCGCGGCTGGAACAAGCGTGATGGCGAGCGTGGTGATGGCCGATGACGGCATCCCGTTCGACGGCGCGACGGCAGAGACCCGGCCGCTCGGCGGCGCCGAGACTGCGTTCGTCGCGCTCGCCGAGGCGCTCGCCGCGCGCGGCCACCGCGTCGCGGCGCGCAGCCGCTGTGCCGGCCCGCTGCGCCACAACGAAGTCGACTGGGCGCCGGTCGATGCGGCGGTGCCGCAAAGCTGCGACCTCTACATCGGCAATCGCGGGCCGCGGATGATCGGCCTGCTGCCGAGTCCGCGGCGCCGCCTGCTATGGCTGCACAACCCGGCGCGCTACCTCAAAAAGCCGCGGATGGCGGCGCGGATCGCCTGGTACCGTCCGGTCATCGTGACGACCGGCGCATACCACGCCTCGACCGTCCCGGCCTGGCTGCCGTGCGGCGGACGTGTCGTCATTCCATACGGCGTGCTGGAACGCTTTCGCCATGCCGGGCCGCGCGAGCCGCCGCCGCCGCGCGCGGTCTTCACCTCGAACCCGCAGCGCGGCCTCGATTGGCTGCTCGACCTGTGGGTCGCGCGGATCAGGCCGGCGGTGCCGCAGGCCGAGCTGCACATCTATGCCGGCGCCGCGGTCTATGGCGGTGCGCGGGCGGGCTCGATCGAACCGATCCTGGCGCGCGCCGAAGCGCTCGCCGAGCATGGCGTGCGGCGCCACGCCCCGGTCGGGCGCGAGGCGCTGATCGAGGTGCTGACCGGAGCGCGGGCGATGCTCTATCGCGGCGACCCGGGCGAGACCTTCTGCCTGGCGCTGGCCGAAGCGCAGGCGCTCGGCGTGCCGGCGGTGGTGACGCCGCTCGGCGCGGTCGCCGAGCGCGTTGCGGATGGCGCCAGCGGCTGCGTCGCGGCGAGCGACGACGCCTTTGTCGAGGCGGCGATCGCGGTGCTGCGCGACGACGCGCTGTGGCGCCGCTGGCATCGCGGCGCACTCGCCACACAGCGCGGCCTCAGCTGGGACGACGTCGCCCAGCGCTACGAGGCGCTGCTCGGGTGAGCGAGCCGCGCGAGACCATCCTCGTCTACCGCGATCGGATCGTGCCGCGTTCGGAGGCGCAGTTCCTGCGGCGGCTCTATGTCGGCTTCGACCGGCTGCGGCCGGTGTGGATCGGCCGCCACGCCGGCGACGGGCTCGGCGATCTGGCGGTCGATCCGTTGTTTATCGGCGGCGGCGGGTTGCCGGGGCTGCTCGACAGCGCGCTGTTCAAGCATCTCGGGCGCCTGCCGCGCCGGCCTGATTTGCGGACGCTGGCACCGCGTCTCGTCCACGCGCATTTCGGCCGCGGCGGCGCGCTCGCTTTGCCGCTCGCCCGCGCGCTCGGCGTGCCGCTCGTCGTGCATTTCCACGGCGGCGACGCGACCAAGGACAAGCATTACCGGCGCGGCCTGCTGCCGAGCGTCTACCAGCAGCGGCTGGCCGCACTGCAGCGCGAGGCGGCGTTCTTCATCTGCGTCTCCGATTTCATCCGCGACCAGCTTCTGGCGCGCGGCTTCCCGCCGGAGAAGCTGCTGGTCCATCGCTACGGGGTCGAGATCGAGGCGCTCGACGCGACGCCGACCGGCGTCTCGGGGCAGCCTTATGCGCTGTTTGCCGGCCGCTTTGTCGAGAAGAAGGGGATCGGCTTCCTGATCGAGGCGATGCGCCGCCTCGCGCGGGAGGGGGTGACCTTGCGGCTCGAGCTGATCGGCGACGGGCCGATCGCAGGCGAGCTGCGACGCGATGCGGCCGGCCTGCCCAATGTCGGCTTTGCCGGCTGGCTGCCCAACCGCGAGCTGCGCGCCCGGATGCAGCGGGCGCTGGCGGTTTGCGTGCCGAGCGTCCAGGCCGAGAGCGGCGACGCCGAGGGTCTGCCCAATGTCGTGCTCGAAGCGATGGCGAGCGGCGCGCCGGTTGTTGCCAGCCGCCACGCCGGCATCGCCGAGGCGGTCGAGGACGGCCGCACCGGGCTTCTCGTGCCGCCCGGCGACGCGACGGCGCTGACCGCGGCGCTGCGCCGGCTCGCCGACGACCCGCAGGGCGCGCGCCGGATGGGCGAGGCGGCGCGGCAGGCCGCGACCGAGCGCTTCGACGCGCTCGTTCAGTCGCGCCGGCTGGAGGCGATCCTTCTCGATCTGATACGCTCGCGCGTTACGCCAGCCGCCATTTGAGCCGCTCGCCGGCGCGGAACGGCACCACCGCGAGCGCGCCCTCGCCGACCCGTTCGGGCACGGTCAGTGCCCCGCGGTGTAGCGTCACCCGCGCCGCGTTGACGGGCAGGCCGTAGAAGGCGGGGCCGTTGAGCGATGCAAAGGCCTCGAAGCGGTCGAGCGCGCCCTTCTCGTCGAATACCTCGGCATAGAGCTCGAGGGCGCAGGCCGCGGTGAAGATGCCGGCGCAGCCGCACGCCGTCTCCTTGGTCGGAACCGCGTGCGGCGCGCTGTCGGTGCCGAGGAAGAAATGCGCGCTGCCCATGGTTGCGGCCCGGCGCAGCGCGAGGCGGTGCTTCTCGCGCTTGGCGATCGGCAGGCAGTAGAGATGCGGCCGGATGCCGCCGCGGAACAGGTCGTTGCGATTGATCATCAGGTGGTGCGCGGTGATCGTCGCCGCGATCCCGGGCCCGCCATGCTCGACATAATCGGCCGCGTCGGAGGTCGTGATGTGCTCGAGCACGATGCGCAGCTCGGGGAGCCGCCGGCGCAGCGGGATCAGCGTATGCTCGATGAACACCACCTCGCGGTCGAACACGTCGACCTCGGGGTCGGTCGCCTCGCCGTGCACCAATAGCGGCATGCCGAGCGTCGCCATCCGTTCGAGCACCGGCATGACCTTGTCGACCGATGTCACGCCATGCGCCGAGTTGGTCGTCGCGTGCGCCGGGTAGAGCTTGACCGCGGCGAAGACGCCCTCCGCATAACCGCGGCCGATCTCCGCAGGGTCGCTGCCGTCGGTCAGGTAGGCGGTCATCAGCGGCGTGAAATCGGCGCCCGGCGGCAGCGCGGCCAGGATGCGCTCGCGATAGGCGAGCGCGTCGGCGACCGTCGCCACCGGCGGCACGAGGTTCGGCATCACGACCGCGCGCGCGAACTGGCGTGCGGTCAGCGGCAGTACGCTGCGCAACATCGCCCCGTCGCGCAGATGGACGTGCCAGTCGTCGGGGCGACGCAAGGTGATCCGATCGGGAGCGGCGGTCATCGCGGTCGGCAAGAGGCGGGGCGCATCACCATATCAACATAGAGCGCGGCGGCGTCTCTTGCTACGATCCGCGCGGACGCAACGGAGGTCGCGATGACCGGATGCATTGTTGGCTGGGCGCACAGCAAATTCGGGCGGCACGACGGCCGCGACGTCGAGTCGCTGATCGTCGAGGTGACGCAAGGCGCGCTCGCCGATGCCGGCGTCTCGGGGGCCGATATCGATGCCGTCTATCTCGGCACGATGAACGGCGGCTTCGTCAAACAGGAATTCCCCGCCTCGCTCGTCTTCCAGGCCGATCCCGCGCTGCGCTTCAAGCCGGCGACGCGGGTCGAGAACGCGTGCGCCACCGGCTCGGCCGCGATCCATATGGGGCTCAACGCGATCGCCGCCGGCAAGGGCCGGCTGGTCCTCGTCGTCGGCGTCGAGAAGATGACCGAGCGCAACGGCGCCGAGATCAACGACCTCCTGCTGCGCGCCTGCTACCGCAAGGAGGAGGACCAGATCGAGGGCGGCTTTGCCGGCATTTTCGGCCACATCGCGCAGAGCTATTTCCAGCGCTACGGCGACCGTTCCGACGCGCTGGCCCGGATCGCCGCCAAGAACCACAAGAACGGCGCCGCCAATCCGCTGGCCCAGATGCAGCGCGACCTCGGCTATGATTTCTGCCGCACCGTCTCCGAGAAGAACCCGCTGGTCGCGGGACCGCTGCGCCGCACCGACTGCTCGCTGGTGTCGGACGGCGCCGCGGCGGTGGTGCTCGCCGACACCCAGACCGCGCTCGCGATGAAGAAGTCGATCGCGTTCCGTGCCGCCGAGCAGGTCAACGATTTCCTGCCGCTGAGCCGGCGCGACATCCTCGCTTTCGAGGGGCCGGCGCTCGCCTGGAAGCGGGCGCTCGGCGCGGCGCGGCTGGGCCTTCTCGACCTCGACTTGGTCGAGACGCATGACTGCTTCACCATCGCCGAGCTGATCGAATACGAGGCGATGGGCCTCGCCGAACCGGGCGAGGGTGCGCGCGCGATCGAAGAGGGCTGGACCGAGAAGGACGGGCTGCTGCCGGTCAACCCGTCGGGTGGCCTCAAGGCGAAGGGGCATCCGGTCGGCGCCACCGGCGTCTCGATGCATGTGCTGGCCGCGATGCAGCTGACGGGGACTGCCGGCGGGATGCAGATCCCCGGCGCCTCGCTCGCCGGCGTGATGAACATGGGCGGCGCCGCGGTCGCCAATTTCGTGAGCATACTCGAGCCGCTGCGCTACTGAAGCGCACCGCGGCGCGCATCCGGGGCGGGGGAACGT
>DATJOB010000455.1:0-5005 GCA_035507475.1 Allostellaceae bacterium
GCAGCGACATCTCGTTGACGGTGATCTTTGCGGCGGCGGCGAGCAGCGGGTCGGGGAACGGGTCCGCCGTGGCACAGGCGCGGTAGAGGATCGAGCGGCTGGCCTCGATGTCGCGGTACATCTCGGCGAGCTTCCAGCGCATGCCCTGGAAATCGGCGACCGCGCGGCCAAAGACATGACGCTCCTTGGCGTATTTGATCGCCTCTTCAAGTGCCCCCTCGGCGAGGCCAAGCGAGATCGACGGGTTGAGGCAGCGCTGGGTGTTGAACGCGCCGAGCAGCTTCCTGAACCCGTCCTCCAGCACGAGGTTCTCCGGCGGCAGCTCGACATCCTCGAAGCGGATCTCGGCCAGGTTCTCGCCACCCATCGTGTGATAGGTGCCGGTGACCGAAAAACCGGGCGTGCCCTTCTCGACCAGCACGCAGCCGATCCCCTCGCGGCCGGGCTTCTTGTCGACACGGGTAAAGACGACAAACCAGCCCGCCTCCTCGGCCCGGCTGATCAGCGTCTTGACGCCGTTGAGCCGCAACTTGTTGCCGGCACGGTCGACATTGGTCTTGTAGTTGGCGACATCGGTGCCGGCGTCGGGCTCGGTCATGCAGATCGCCAGGAGGCACTCGCCGCTCACCACCTGCGGCAGCACCCGCTGCTTGATCGCGTCGGGCGCGTAGGTCGCGATGATGCGGGTCTGCGCGCCGACCTCGCCGAGCACCGCCATCGCCGTCACGTAGCAGACCTTGGCGATCTCCTCGAGGACGAGCGCGGTGTCGAAGACCGGCAGGCCGAGCCCGCCATATTCCTCGGGCACAGCCATGCCGAGCACGCCCAGCTCGGCGAGCGGCTTCATGTTGGCCCACGGAAACGTGCCGTCCTGCCAGCGCGGCGCGCGCTCGCGGAACTCGCCCTGCGCCAGATCGCGCACCGTCGCGACGAACTGGCGTTGCGTCTCGGTGAGGGTCGGGAACACGGCGCCTCCTGATTGCAGACCAAACGTCTACCCCGGAAGCTCAAAAAAGACGACATCAGCGTCAGCACCACGAGAAGGGCTGGGCGCATCTCCGCGGTAGGTGTGATCCCGGTTATCGCGGTTGTCGGTGTGTTTCTTCTACTTCTTCTGGTCGTTGGTCCCGCAGCGCTTGGTCTTTTTCATCACTAGCGGCCGTCGCCGCCCACTGCCAGTCGAGGAAGCGGTGCATCGCCGCGCGCAGCGTCTCGTGCGGCCAGGTCAGGTCGAGCGCTTCCATCGCCTCGTCCCAGGCGCCGGCGGCGCTGCGCAGCGCGTGGTCGAGCGCGCTGTCGCCGAGCCGCTCGGCCCAGCCCGGAGTATCGCGCGAGGCGAAGATCGCGACCACCAGCGCGCCCGCGAGACAGGTCGCAAACATCTGCCGCGTGGTCACGCCGCGGCGGCGCAGCGCCGGCGGGATCGCGTCGGTGACGAGCGGCGCGCGCTCGCGGCGGCTAAGCGTTCCGCGGGCCATGCGCGCTCAGAAGCGGAAATAGATGAAGGGCGCGATCCCTTCCGGGCCGAGCGCATTGATCACCGCCAGCGCCAGCCCGGTCACCGCGCCGAGCCCCCAATAGGGCACGCCTTCGAGCGCGCGGCCGGCACGCTCGAACGAGCCCGGCGGCAGGAACTGCCCGGCCATGCCGACGAGGATCAGCGCCACGGTCGCCGGCGCCGCCTGCTGCAGCGGCTCGCTCCAGCCGACGCCGAGCCGGGCGATGAACACGCCGGCCACCGCGAAATCCTCGGCGCGGAAGAAGATCCAGGCGAGGCAGACGAAATGGAACACCACAAGCCATGAGACGATGCGGCCGATGGCGCTCGTCGGGCGATCACGGCGCGGGATCAGCATGCGCTCGACCGCGAGGCCGCCGCCATGCAGCGCGCCCCACATCACGAACTTCCAGGCGGCGCCGTGCCAGATGCCGCCGAGGAGCATCGTGATCATCAGGTTGCGGTAGGTCTTGAGCCGGCCGTAGCGGTTGCCGCCCAACGGCTTGTAGAGATAGTCGCGCAGCCAGGTCGACAGCGAGATGTGCCAGCGCTGCCAGAACTCGCGCAGGCGCAGCGCGCGATAGGGCTGGTTGAAATTGCGCGGAAAGCGAAAGCCGCAGAGCGCCGCCAGCGCGATCGCCATGTCGGTGTAGCCGCTGAAGTCGCAATAGATCTGCACCGCGTAGGCGTAGGCGGCGAGCAGCAGGTCGGGGCCGCCATACTGGTCGGGCGCGGCGAACACCGGATCGACGAGCCCGGTCGCCAGGTAGTTGGCGATGATCACCTTCTTGACCATGCCGCCGAGGATCAGCAGCAGCGCGGCGGCGAGCGGGATCGGCTCGTGCGAGGGCCGCGCGAGCTGCGGCAGGAAATAGGCGGCGCGCACGATCGGCCCGGCGACGAGCTGCGGGAAGAACGACATGTAGAGCACCATGTCGAGCGGCGCCCGGCATACCTCGACATCGCCGCGGTAGACGTCGGTGACGTAGGAGATGCCGTGAAAGGTGAAGAACGAGATGCCGACCGGCAGCAGCACCTCGAAGAACGGCAGCTCGTGCGCCAGGCCGAGCAGATGCGCCAGCCGGTTCGCCGACAGCACCAGGAAATCGAGGTATTTGAAGATGCCGAGGATCGTCAGGTGCAGTGCGACCGCGACCGTCAGCACGAGGCGGCGCCATCGCGGGTCGCGGCTGCCGCCGATCGTCAGCCCGGCGAGGTAGCTGATCGCGGTGCTGCCGGCGAGCAGGAAGCAGAAGCGCCAGTCCCACGCCGCATAGAAGACGTAGCTGGCGAGCGCGAGGATCGCCTTCTTCGCCGCGAAGCGCCGGTCGAGCGCGGTGAGCGCGGCCGCGACGACGAGGAAGAACAACAGGAAATCGAGAGTCGGGAACAGCATCGCTGAGGCCGGTGGGGCGCACCGGCGCCGGCCGGGCTCGGCCGGTTCTATCGGGCGCTGCCGCGCCCGGCAAGCCGCCAGCGGCGACAGCGCGTCGCAGGGTGGTTAAGCGGCCAAATGAGATTTGCATCGCCGCCGCGGAATCCGCAAAATCGCGATGCGGCCTATATAGGGGGGCCGGGGGAACGGGTCGCCGTGGGCGGAATCGGGTGGCATTGTCGTGTCGTGCGTCGCATCCCGTGGGCCGGGATCGCGGCGCTGGTCCTGTTGTGGTGCGGCATCGGCGCCGCGTCGGCCGAGGAGGACGCAGGCATGCGCCGCGTCGTCGTGTTCGGCGACAGCCAGGCGCAGGGGGTCGCCGGCGGGCTGCAGCGCGTGCTGCTCGACGACCCGCGCTACAAGGTCGTCAACCGCAGCCATCCGGGCGCCGCGCTGGTCCATTCCGAGACCGAATGGTTCGCCCCGATCCAGAGCTTCATCGATCGCGACAAGGCCGAGGTCGCGGTGGTCATGTTCGGCGCCAACGACCGGCTCGATTTGCGCGACGAGGACGGCAAGTACCTGCGCTTCCGCTCCGACGACTGGCGCGTCGGCTATTCGAAGCGCGTCGACCGCATCCTCGCCGCGCTTTCCGGCGCCCACCTCAAGGTCATCTGGTGCGGCAACCCGATCGCGCGCAGCCCGACCTATTCCGCCGATATGAGCTACCTCAACGACATCGATGCCGGCGAGGTTTCCCATTTCGGCGGCGAGTTCCTGCCGCTGTGGACGGTGATCGCCGACAACCAGGGCCAGTTCACCGCCTACGGTCCCGACCGCAGCGGCGTCACCGAGCGGCTGCGCAACGACGACGGCATCCATTTCACCGCCGCCGGATACGAACTGATCGCCGAGCGCGTCATCAGCGTCCTCCCCTCGCTCCAGGCGAATGGTCGCTGAGCCGCGGCGGCGGCTCGGCCGCCGGCTGTGGTGGGCGGCGGCCGGCCTCGCCGGTCTGGTGGCGGTGCTGCTCGAAGCCTGTTTCGGACCGTCGGCGCCGCCTGCGCCCCCCGCCCCGCCGAGCCGGCTCTCGGACCCCGCGGCGCTGGCGCCGTTCTTTGCCGCGCTCTCGGCGCTCGACGGCAAGACCACAACGCGACCGCTGCGGATCATGCAGATCGGCGACAGCCACACCGCCAACGACTCGTTCAGCGGCCGGGTGCGCGAGCGCCTGCAGAGCCGGTTCGGCGCGGCGGGGCGCGGCTGGCTGCCCGCCGGCATCCCGTTCAAATACTACCGCCCGCAACTCGTAGAGGTGCAGGAGAGCGGCTGGCAGCACGTCAAGGCGAGCGACCGCGCCGGCGTCGCGCTCGGGCTCGATGCGGTCGCCGCCGAGAACGAGCCGGGCGCCGCCGAGATGACGATCGCCAGCACCGAGGCGGCCGGCTTCGACCGCTTCGGCGCCGAGTTCATCGCCCAGCCCAAGGGGCCCGACTTCACGGTCGCGGTCGATGACCGCTCGCCTGTCGTGGTTTCGACCGCGGCCGCGGGCGGCGAGGTCAAGGGCTTCGAGCTGCCGCTCGACCGTCCGGCGCACCGCGTCACGCTGCGCGCGTCGGGGCAGCCACCGGTCGTGCTGCTCGGCTGGGACGTGGAGCGTCGCGGACCCGGCATCGTCTACGAGAACCACGGCACGATCGGCGCCACGGTGGCGCTGCTCGAGCAGATGTCGCGCCCGGCGGTCGGCTTCGAGTTCGATCGGCGCCGCCCGGCGCTGCTCGTCGTCGCCTTCGGCACCAACGAGGGCTTCGACGACGGGCTCGACCTCGACCGTTACGCGACGCGGTTTCGCGCCGATGTCGAAAACCTGCAGCGCGCGGCGCACGGCGTGCCGGTGCTGCTGCTCGGGACGCCGGACGGCAACCGCACCGCGCCGGGCTGCACGCCGACGCCCTGCGGGGTCGATCGCGATGCCTGCGCCTGGCACGAGCCGCCGAAGCTCGCGCGGGTGCGCGAGCTGCAACGGCGGATCGCGGCGCAGCAGGGCTGGGCGTCGTGGGACTGGTTCGCCGCGATGGGCGGCACCTGCAGCATCGACCGGATGGCCGGCGCCGCGCCGCCGCTCGCGATCC
>DATJOB010000456.1:0-16816 GCA_035507475.1 Allostellaceae bacterium
GGACATTCGGCATCTCGCGGCGCCCTACGGCCGGATCGCCGATCTCTCGGCGGTGTCGCCCGAGCGCGACGTCGTGTTCGTGTGGAACGGCACCACCTCCGGCGTGCGCGTGCCGAACGGCGACTGGATCAGCGACGCGCGACGCGGCCTGACGATCTGCGATGCGACCTCGGCCGCGTTCGCGATGCGGCTGCCCTGGCCCAAGCTCGATGTGGTCACCTGGTCGTGGCAGAAGGCGCTCGGCGGCGAGGCGGCGCACGGCATGATCGCGCTGAGCCCGCGCGCGGTCGAGCGGCTGGAGAGCTACATTCCGCCCCGGCCGCTGCCCAAGCTTTTCCGCATGGCCGCGCAGGGCAAGCTGATCGAGGGCATCTTCCGCGGCGAGACCATCAATACGCCGTCGATGCTGTGCATCGAGGACGCGCTCGACTCGCTGAAATGGGCGGAGAGCGTCGGCGGGCTCGACGGCTGCGTCGCCCGCGCCGAGGCGAACCTGGCGCTCGTCGCCGACTGGGTCGAGCAAGCGCCCTGGGTCGCGTTTCTCGCCGAGGACCCGGCGACGCGGTCCTGCACCTCGCCTTGCCTGGCGATCGCCGACCCGTGGTTTGCCGCCCTGCCGCACGAGACGCGTTTCACGCTGTCGCGGCGGATGCTGGCGCGGCTCGAGGCGGAAGGCGTCGGCTACGACCTCGCCACGCATCGCGCGTCGCCGCCCGGCATCCGCATCTGGACCGGCGCCACAATCGAGCGCGCCGACCTCGAGGCGCTCCTGCCCTGGCTCGATTGGGCCTGGCAGCAGGAGCGGGACGCCGCCAAGGCCGGCTGATGCCCCGCGTCCTCATCGCCGACGCGCTGAGCCCGCGGGCGCTCGCCGTCTTCGCCGAGCGCGGCGTCGCGGCCGATGTCGCGACCGGGCTGGCGCCCGACGAGTTGGCGTCGCGGATCGGCGGCTATGACGGGCTGGCGGTGCGCTCGGCGACGCAGGTCACCGCGGCGCTGCTCGCCGCCGCGCCGCGGCTGCGCGTCGTCGGCCGGGCCGGGATCGGCGTCGACAACATCGACGTGCCGGCCGCGACGCAGCGCGGTGTCGTGGTGATGAACACGCCTTACGGCAATGCAATCACCGCCGCCGAGCACACGGTCGCGATGATGTTCGCGCTGGCCCGCCAGATCCCGGCCGCCGACCGCTCGACCCAGGCGGGCAAATGGGAGAAGTCGCGCTTTCTCGGCGTCGAGCTCGCCGGCAAGACGCTCGGCATCGTCGGCTGCGGCAATATCGGCGCGATCGTCGCCGAGCGGGCGCAAGGGCTGAAGATGCGGGTCGTCGCCTACGACCCGTTCCTGTCGGCCGAACGCGCGGTCGATCTCGGCGTCGAGCGGGTGACGTTCGACGAGCTCCTCGCGCGCGCCGATTTCGTCACGCTGCACACCCCGCTCAGCGACGCGACGCGCGGCATCATCGATGCCGCGGCGCTCGCCAAGCTCAAGCGCGGCGCGCGCCTCGTCAACTGCGCGCGCGGCGGGCTTGTCGTCGAGGCCGACCTCGCCGCGGCGCTCGACAGCGGCCAGGTCGCCGGGGCGGCGGTCGACGTCTTCGTCGAGGAGCCGGCCACCGCGAACCCGCTCTTCGGGCGCGACAACGTGGTGGCGACGCCGCATCTCGGCGCGGCGACCGTCGAGGCGCAGGAGAACGTCGCGCTGCAGATCGCCGAGCAGATGGCGGATTTCCTGCTGAGCGGCGCGGTGACCAACGCGGTCAACATGCCCTCGCTGAGCGCCGAGGATGCGCTACGGCTCAGGCCCTATATCAGGCTTGCCGAGCAGATCGGCAGTTTCGCCGGCCAGCTGACCGAGCGCGGGATCAAGTCGGTCGCGATCGAATACGAGGGCGCGATCGCCGAGCTCAATGTCAAGCCGCTGACCGCGACTGCGCTGACCGGCCTGCTCGCACCGCAGCTGGCGTCGGTCAACCTGGTCAACGCCCCCGTCCTCTGCCGCGAGCGCGACATCCGGGTCAGCGAGACGCTGCAGCCGGCGCCCGGCGACTATCAGATGCTGATGCGGATCACGGTCGCCGGCGAGGCCGGCACGCGGTCGATCGCCGGCACGCTGTTCGCCGGCGACAAGCCGCGCCTCGTCGCGGTCGACGGGATGCCGCTCGAGGCCGAGCTCGGCCGCCACGTGCTGTTCACCCGCAACCTCGACAAGCCGGGTTTCATCGGCGCGCTCGGCGGCACGCTCGGCGCGGCCGGCGTCAATATCGCGACGATGCATCTCGGCCGCACCGCCGCGGGCGAGGACGCGATCTGTCTCGTCGAGGTGGACGAGCCGCTGAGCCCGGCGCTGCTCGACCGAGTTCGCGCATTGCCGCATGTGGTGCAGGTCAAGGCGATGAAATTCTAGGCTTCGGAAATGCGAAACCCCGGCCGGGGGTAGGCCGGGGTTTCGAGTTCCGTCGACGTGGCGGAACTGGGCTTGCATCGTCGAGGGTGGGGGAAGTGACGATGCATTGCACATTGTGCGAGTGCGCACAAAAAGATGCAAGAGTTATCCCTCAATTCAACTAGATAATTGTAGTTAATGAAATCCGCGGCACCGCGCCCTGCGCTGCAGTGCGGCTGCACCTCGCCCTGCGCTGCAATGCGGCTGCAGCGATGCGCGCGGCGCGGCAAGGGATTGGCGGCCGGAACGTGCGGCCGCGGGTGAGGGGCCGGCGCCGCCGGGCGATTTTTGCCGCAGGGCAATCGCTTTCTCGGCCCGCTCGATGCAATATCGCCGCGATGAACGACGCGCCGCGCGCCGCCTTGCTGCCGACCGGGCTCTACGACCTCCTGCCGCCGCTGGCCGAGCGCGAGGCGGAGGTCACCGCGCGGCTGATGGCGGTGCTGGCGTCCCACGGCTACGAGCGGGTGAAGCCGCCGCTCGTCGAGTTCGAGGAAACGCTGCTCTCCGGCGCCGGGGCGGTGATGGGCGGCGACACCTTCCGCATGATGGACCCGGTGTCGCACGGCATGGTCGGGGTGCGCGCCGACATGACGCCGCAGGTCGCGCGCATCGCCGCGACCCGGCTCTGGCATCGGCCGCGCCCGCTGCGGCTCAGCTATGCCGGCCAGGTGCTGCGGGTGCAGAGCTCGGAGGTCCGCCCCGCCAGGCAGATCGGCCAGGCCGGCGCCGAGCTGATCGGCGCCGCGGGGCCGGCGGCCGATGTCGAGGTGATCGCGGTCGCCGGTGAGGCGCTGCTCGCGGTCGGGGTGCCGAACCTGTCGGTCGACATCACGCTGCCGACGCTGGTGGCCGCGATTGCCGAGGCGTTCGAGATCGCCGGCGAGCGCGCGGCGACGCTGCGGCGCGCACTCGACCACAAGGACGTGACCGCGGTTGCCGGGCTGCCGGGCGCGGCGGGCGGGCTGCTCGCCGCGCTGGTGCAGGCGGCCGGTCCCGCGGCGCGTGCGCGGGAGGCGCTCGACCGGCTCGATCTGCCGGCGGCGGCCGCCGCCGAGCGCGAGCGGCTCGGCGCGGTGCTCGACGGCCTCGCGCAGACGATACCTGCGCTCAAGGTGACGGTCGATCCGGTCGAGAACCGCGGCTTCGAGTACCACGCCGGGATCAGCTTCGCGTTTTTCGCGCGCTCCGACAGCGGGCCGCTCGGCGAATTGGGCCGCGGCGGGCGCTACGACGCCGGCGGTCCTGCGGCGTCGGAGCCGGCGACCGGCTTCACGCTCTATACCGACATGGTGCTGGCGACGCTGCCCGCGGCGGCCGCGCGGCGCCGCGTGCTGGTTCCGCCCGGCGCCGATCCCGCCGGCGCCGCGGCGCTCCGCCGCAACGGCTGGATCACCGTCGCCGCGCTCGCGCCCGCCGCCGACTGGCACGCCGAGGCGGGGCGGCTCGACTGCAGCCACGTGCTGGAGGACGGCGCGGCGGCAGTCCGGCGCGGCGGGAGGGGCTGATGGCCAACGTCGCCGTGGTCGGCGCCCAGTGGGGCGACGAGGGCAAGGGCAAGATCGTCGACTGGCTCAGCGAGCGCGCCGAGATCGTCGTGCGTTTCCAGGGCGGTCACAATGCCGGCCACACGCTCGTCGTCGGCAATGTCGAATACAAGCTGAGCCTGCTGCCGTCGGGCGTGGTGCGCGGCAAGCTGTCGATCATCGGCAACGGCGTCGTCGTCGACCCCTGGGCGCTCGCCGCCGAGATCGAGACGATGCGCGGCAAGGGCCTCGACATCTCGCCCAGGAACCTGAAGCTCGCCGACAATGCGGCGCTGATCCTGCCGTCGCACGGCGCGCTCGACCGCGCGCGCGAGGAGCGCCGCGGGGCGAAGAAGATCGGCACCACCGGCCGCGGCATCGGCCCGGCCTACGAGGACAAGGTCGGCCGCCGTGCGATCCGCGTCTGCGACCTCGCCGACCCGCAGGCGCTCGGCGACCGCGTCGACGAGGTGCTGCTGCACCACAACGCGCTGTTGCGCGGGCTCGGCGCGCCCGAGGTCAAGCGCCGCGAATTGCTCGACGCGCTGCGCGAGATCGCGCCGAAAGTGCTGCCCTATGCCGACACCTGCTGGCGCACGCTCGACGAGGCGCGCCGCGCCGGCCGTCGCATCCTCTTCGAGGGCGCGCAGGCCGCGATGCTCGATGTCGATCACGGCACCTACCCTTACGTGACCTCGTCGAACACGCTGGCCGGACAGGCTGCGGCGGGATCGGGCATCGCGCTCTCGGCCGTCGGCTTCGTGCTCGGCATCTGCAAGGCCTACACGACGCGCGTCGGCAGCGGTCCGTTCCCGACCGAGCTCACCGACGCGATCGGCCAGACGCTGGGCGATCGCGGCCGCGAATTCGGCGTGGTCACCGGAAGGCGGCGGCGCTGCGGCTGGTTCGACGCGGTGATGGTGCGGCAGGCGATCAAGATGGGCGGCATCGCCGGGATCGCGCTGACCAAGCTCGACGTGCTCGACGGGTTTGACGACATCAAGGTCTGCACCGCCTATCGCCGGCGCGGGCAGACCTATGACTACCTGCCGGCCGGCGTCACCGCCCAGGCCGAGCTCGAGCCGGTCTACGAGACCTGCGAGGGGTGGCGCGAGAACACCCGCGGCGCGCGCTCCTGGGCCGACCTGCCGGCGACGGCGATCAAGTACATCCGCCGCCTCGAGGAGCTGATCGGCGCGCCGGTGGCGCTGCTCTCGACGAGCCCGGAGCGCGAGGACACGGTGCTGGTGCGCGACCCGTTTGCGGACTGAGCGCGGCTCCACGGCCTGCGGGACCCGATTGCCGAATACTCATCCTGAGCATAAGTAGATGGCTCGTTCGAAGCCTCACCCGACCGGCACGATGCCCGAATTCTTCTCGCCCTATTCGCATCAGTTCGTCCGCGTGGCGACCTGCGTGCCGCTGGTCGCGGTCGCCGATCCGGCGCGGAATGGCGACGCGGTCGCGGCGCTGGTCGAGGCCGGCGACCGGGACGGCATCGCGGTATTGCTGTTCCCGGAGCTGTGCCTCTCCGCGTATGCGATCGACGACCTGCTGTTCCAGGACGCGCTGCTCGCTGCGGTCGAGGCGCAGATCGCGCGGCTCGTCGAGCTGAGCCGCGAGCGGCTGCCGGTCGTCGTGGTCGGCGCGCCGCTGCGCTGGCGCGGGCGGCTCTACAACGTCGCGCTGGCGATCCATCGCGGCCGGCTCCTCGGGATCGTGCCGAAAATCCATCTGCCGAACTATCGCGAGTTCTATGAGCGGCGGCATTTCACCTCGGGCGAGGGGGTGCGCGGTGCGACGATGACGCTGGCCGGCCAGGAGGCGCCGTTCGGCATCGACCTCTTATTCGCGGCGAGCGGGCCCGTGCCGTTCACCTTCCACATCGAGATCTGCGAGGACCTTTGGGTGCCGCAGCCGCCGAGCGCGGCGGGCGCCGCGGCGGGCGCCGAAATCCTGCTCAACCTGTCGGCCAGCAACATCACCATTGGCAAGGCGCAGATGCGGCGCCTGCTCTGCGCCTCGCAATCCGCCCGCTGCATCGCCGCCTATGCGTATTCCGCGGCGGGCTTCGGCGAGTCGACCACCGATCTCGCCTGGGATGGGCAGGCCGGAATCTTCGAGATCGGCGACAGCCTCGCCGAGACCGAGCGCTTCAGCAGCGGCCCGGAGATGGCGGTCGGCGATGTCGATCTCGGGCGCATCCGTCAGGAGCGGATGCGCACCAACACGTTCGGCGACAACGCCCGCCAGCTCGGCGCGGCGGTCGCGCCGTTCCGCCGCGTCGAGTTCGCCTTCGCCGCGCCGCATGGCGAGCGCGCCCTGCGCCGGCGGGTCGAGCGGTTTCCCTTCGTGCCGTCCGACCCGGCGATGCTGCGCGACAACTGCTACGAGGCCTACAACATCCAGGTCCAGGGGCTGGCGCAGCGGCTCAGGGCGACGGGGCTCGAGAAGCTGGTGATCGGCGTCTCGGGCGGGCTCGATTCTACCCAGGCGCTGATCGTCGCGGCGCGGACGATGGACCGGCTGGGCCTGCCGCGACAGAACGTGCTCGCCTATACGCTCCCGGGCTTCGCGACCAGCGAGGGAACCAAGGCGAACGCCTGGCGATTGATGAAGGCGTTGCGAGTCACCGGCGGCGAGATCGACATCCGACCGGCGGCGACGCAGATGTTGGGCGATATCGGCCATGCCGCCGGCCGCGGCGAGAAGCATTACGACGTGACTTTCGAGAACGTCCAGGCGGGGCTGCGGACCGACTACCTGTTCCGCCTCGCCAACCATAACGGCGCCCTGGTCGTCGGCACCGGCGACCTGTCGGAGCTGGCGCTCGGCTGGTGCACCTACGGCGTCGGCGATCAGATGTCGCACTACAATCCCAACGCCTCGGTGTCGAAGACGCTGATCCAGCACCTGATCCGTTTCGTCGCGCATAGCGGCGACGTCGATCGCGACACCGCCGCGGTGCTCGAAGACATCCTCGCCACCGAGATCTCGCCCGAGCTGGTGCCGCCGGACGCCGACGGCGCCATCCAGTCGACCGAGAGCGTGGTCGGCCCTTACCCGCTGCAGGACTTCACCCTCTACTACGTCACCCGCTACGGCTTCGCGCCGTCGAAGATCGCCTACCTCGCTTGGAGTGCCTGGCGCGACCCGGCGGCCGGCGAGTGGCCGGCGAACATCCCCGAGGCCGCGCGGCGCGGCTACGACCTTGCCGAGATCAAGCGCTGGATGAGGGTCTTTCTGACCCGCTTCTTCGCACAGAGCCAATTCAAGCGCTCGGCGCTGCCGAACGGGCCGAAAATCTCATCCGGCGGGTCGCTGTCGCCGCGCGGCGACTGGCGCGCGCCGTCGGACTCGCACGCCGCAACCTGGCTGGCGGAGCTCGAACGGGGTGTTCCAGACGCCTGAGATCCTGGCGCGCGCCGTCACCTGGCTTCACGCCGTGGCGCGTTTCGGGCCGGTCTTGCCGGTGGCGCTGATCTTCGCGCTCGCCGTGGTCGAGGCGCTCGTCCTGCCGCGCCGGCTATGGGCCAAGGCGGTCTGGCTGTTGGTCGCGCTCGCCTGCGGCACCGCGGCGGAGGGCCTTGTCTATTGGCAGCGCCAGGCCAGCGACGGCGTCACCGCCGATCGCCTCGCCGCCGAGACCGGGGCGCTGCGCGGGCTGTGGTCGCAATGGGACGCGCTGTCGCGCCGCCTGCCGCCACCGGCCCAGCAGGCGCCGGCCGACTCCTTCGACACGGTCGACGACGCGCTCGCCGCGCTGAGCGCCAAGACGGCGGCGATCGACGGTCAGGTCGCCCGGCTGAAGGCCGGCGAAAAGACCCGCTCGGTCGACGAGGAGACGGCGCAGAAGCTCGCCGACTATCTGCGGCAGTTCGGCAGCTACCGGGTGGTCGTGTCGTGTCCGCCGAAGGATCTCGAGGCTTTCACCTATGCCAACCAGCTGGTCAACATCCTGCGCGCGGCGGGGTGGGATGCGAACGGCCCGGAAGCCACGGTCTATCCGAACGACGGCGCGGCGATGGGCGTGACCCTGGCGGTGCGCGACCCGGGCGCGCCGGAAGCCGCGAAAATCCTGGTCGATGCCTTCAGCCGGTTTAACATCCCCTACCAGAGCGGCATCGCCGAGAACGAGGCGATCCCGGACACCGCCACGGTCGAGCTTTACGTCGCCAAGAAGCCTTGAGGGGATCGAGCATGCCGGGGGGCCGCATCCGCCTGAGTGTCGAGGAAGCCCGCGCGCTGGGCGAGCGCGCGATGCGCGGCATCGGCTACGACGACGAGGAGGCGCGCATCGTCACCGATCACGTGATCGACGCGGCGCTCTGCGGCTACGAGTATTCCGGCCTCGCCAAGCTGCTCAACATCCCCGAGCATCGCTGTTTCGCGTTGCCGCGCCAGCCGCTGCGGCTGCTGCGCGAGACCGAGGTCTCGGCGCTCTTCGACGGCGGCAACAATGTCGGCATGCTCGCGATCTATCACGCGGCGCGGGCGACCATCGAGAAGGCCAAGGCACACGGCATCGCGCTCGTCGGCGTCACCAACAGCTGGATGAGCGGCCGCAGCGCCTATTTTGTCGAGATGATCGCGCGCGAGGGGCTGGTCGCGATCCACACCGCGGCGAGCGGCGCGGCGGTGGCGCCGCTCGGCGGCGCCAGGCCGGCGCTCGGCACCAACCCGATCGCCTTCGCGGTCCCGAGCGAGGAGGGCGCGCTGGTCCTCGACATGGGGACATCGGCGTTCATGGCGACCGAGCTGCAGCTGCGCGTGCGCCGCCGCGAGCCCTTGCCCGAAGGGGTGGCGATCGACCGCGACGGCCGCCCGACCACCGATCCGGCCGCGGCGCGCGAGGGTGCGCTGTTGCCCTTCGCCGGGCACAAGGGGTTCGGGCTCGGCCTCGTCGTCCAGGCGCTCGGCGTGCTCGGGGGCGCCGGCATCGTCGGCGAGGCGCAGGACGGCTACCTGTTCATCGCCTTCCGCCCCGACCTTCTCGTCCCGCTCGAGGATTGCCGGCGCGAGGTCGGCGCCCTGATCGCGCGGGTCAAGGCGGTGCCGCGCGCGGCCGGTGTCGCCGAGATCCGCATCCCCGGCGAGCAATCCGCCCGCAACCGCGCGCGTCTGGCGCGCGAGGGCCTCGAGATCGACGAATTGGTCTACGACGCGCTGCACCGGCTGGCCGGAAACCGCGCGTGAGCGGTCTCAGCGAATGATGCCGAGGCCGATGATGCCCTCGATGATCAGGTAGATCGCGATCACGTAATTGAGGATGCGCGGCACCAGCAGGATCAGGATGCCCGCAAGCAGCGCCACCAAAGGTTGCAGATGAGCCACGCCGATGATCATGAGCGATGCCTCTTGCCCGGGCCGCCGCCAAGCAGCCGGTAAGGCCGCTCGCCGTCGTCGACGAACGCTCTAGGCTTGTTGCTGTTCCCGAAATTCGCGCCTCGGCGGCGCCGGCCGGTCGCTCCGGCCGAGCCGCCGTTCGACGCGGCGATCAGCGCGCCGGCGCCAGCGTCAGCGCGGCGATGCCCGCGGCGACGTTGAGCCCGGTATTGCCCTCGATGCTGAGCGGCTGCAGCGCGATGGTGTTGTTCGAGCCGCCGACGAGCGCATTGGCGCCGAGGCCGACGCCGACCGTGGCGCTGGCGGTGCCGCCGGCATAGGAGCCGGCAAGCGCGCCCGGCCGCATCACCGCGACCGGTGCCACCACCGTCCACACCAGCACGCCGCCCGAGGTGTAGCCGATATCGGCGCCGAACTTGCTGATGTTACCGGTGTAATGCTCGACCCGGCCGAGGCCGGCATAGGTGCAGTTGATCGCCTTCGACGAGCCGAACACAAAGCCGAACCCGCTCGCGACGTTGCAGGTGATCGTTCCCACATTGAGCGCGCTCTGCGCCATCGCCGGTGCGGCAAGCGCTGCGATGCCGACGGCCGCTGAGAACGCGGCGGCAGTCAGACGGGTTGCTCTCGACATCTCGCTGCTCTCCCTCTTGCGCGAACCGACGACGCCTTCACCTGACGGGGCGCGGCCGTCGCGCCGACAACTTAGTCGCCGCACCGATATCGTCAAGGGCGCAAACCGCCGATTTAATTCCCGCTTTGGTCAAATCGGGGCGCTTCGCGCCTCGCGACCCGACCGCCACCGGCCGCGGCACCGGGCCGCACCGCATTTTGCTTGCGGCGGCGCCCGGGAAGGCTCGGCGAGACAGAATTGCTATTGCTCTTTAGCAATATCGTTTAATAGGCTTTGCATACGAGTACCGAGCGCCCTGATGGCGCCGCCGAACGGCTTGAACAGGTGGAGGAAAGGTCATGGCGGATCATGTTGCGGTCGCACCTTCCGTGCCGTGGTGGCGCGAGCCGACCAAGGACCAGTGGCTCGCATGGTTCGCGGCCTGGGCCGGCTGGCTGCTCGACGCGTTCGACTTCACGATCTTCCTCCTCATTATGGTGCCGATTTCGAAGGAATTCGGCGTGCCGCTGGTCGATGTGCTGGCGGTGTTCACGGTCACGCTCTGGCTGCGCCTGATCGGGGCGACCGCCTCGGGCTGGCTTGCCGACCGGGTCGGCCGCAAGACGCCGCTGATGATATCGATCCTGTGGTATTCGATCTGCAACTTCATCGCCGGCTTTTCGCCGAGCTTCTGGTTCCTGTTCCTGTTCCGCGCGCTGCTCGGCATCGGCATGGGTGCGGAGTGGCCGGCCGGCGCGGCTTTGGCGATGGAGAGCTGGCCGCCCCGCTCGCGCGGGCTGATGAGCGGCATGCTGCAGGGCTCTTGGGGCCTCGGCTTCCTGCTCGCCAGCGTGGTTTACGGCTTCTTCTACAACGACATCGGCTGGCGCGGCTGCCTGTGGATCGGCATCCTGCCGGCGCTGGTGGTGGTCTACATCCGCAAGTTCGTCAAGGAACCCGAGGTGTGGAAGCAGAACCGCCAGAAGCAGCACGTGCAAAAGGAATTCCGGGCGCCGCTGATCGAGCTTTTCAAGCCGAAACTGCTGCCGAACACGCTGACCTCGTGCCTGTGGATGGCCAGCAGCTTCGTCACCTATTACACCTGCTTCGGCCTCTTCGCGACGCACCTCCAGAAGGATCTCGGCTTCGGTCCGGGCGCGGTGGCGCTGCCCAGCGCGCTCTCGAACCTGGCGATCTTCATTTCGAGCTGCGCCTGGGGAACCATCGCCGACAGGATCGGGCGGCGCTGGGCGATGATCATCCCGGCGCTGATCGGCATCGCGGTCACCCCGTTCTATCTCGGCTTCCTGACGACCGACTACACCATCCTGGTCGTTGCCTTCACCATACAGGGGTTCTTCGTCGGCAGCATCTACGGCCAGAACCCGAGCTACCTGAACGAGCGCTTCCCGACCGAGGTGCGCGCCACCGCGGCGGGCTTCTGCTATCACCAGGGCGCGATCTGGGGCGGGCTGTGCGGGCCGCTGCTCGGCATGTGGGCGGCGAGCGCCGGCGGCTTCGCGATCCCGATGCTGATCACGACGATCGTCGCGCTCCTCGTCTTCGCGGTCTCGCTGCTGATGGGACCGGAGACCAAGGGACAGGTGATGATCTCCGACATCCAGCTCGTCGACGTGCCGGCCGAATAAGCCCCGGCCGATCCGGTGAAAGGGCCGCCCGCCCGGGCGGCCCGTTTCATTTGCGGGCGACGAAGCTGCGGCCGATCAGCTGGCGGTGGACCTGGTTGGTGCCCTCCCAGATCTGGGTGATCTTGGCGTCGCGCAGCAGCCGCTCGACGCGATGGTCGGCGATGTAGCCGGCGCCGCCATGGAGCTGCACCGCCTCGCTGGCGATGCGCATCGCCAGGTCGGAGGCGCGCATCTTCAGCATCGAGGCTTCCGGGCCGATGTCGCCCTCGCCGGCATCGACCAGCCGCGCGACATGCCACAGCCACGCCTCGCACATCGCCAGGTCGGTGGCGAGGTCGGCGAGCAGGAACTGGACGCCCTGGAACTCGACGATGCGCCGGCCCGACTGGCGCCGATCGTTGATGTAGGCGACGGCGTCGCCGAACGCGGCGCGGGCGATGCCGAGCGCGTGGGCGGCGACGCTGGGGCGCGACTTGTTGAGCGCGGCGAGCAGCAGCTTGAGGCCCGCGCCAGGCTCGCCCAGCAGGTTGGCGCGCGGCACGCGGCAGCGGTCGAAGGCGAGCGCCGCGGTCGACGAGGCGCGGTGGCCGAGCTTCTCCTCCTTGCGCAGGACGGCGAAGCCAGGCGTGCCCTTTTCGAGGTAGAGCGCGGTGATCGCCTCGCGGCCGTGTCCCAGCTCGCTCCATTTGCCGAAGACGAGGATGAGGTCGGCGACGTCGCCGCTGGTGATGAAGATCTTGCCGCCGTCGACGACGATCTCGTCGCCGTCGGGCGTGAAGCGCGTGCGCATCCCGGTGGCGTCGGACCCGGCCTCGGGCTCGGTGATCGCGAGCGCGCAGAGCGCGCCCTCGGCGACGCGCGGCAGCAGGCGAGCCTTCTGCTCCTCGCCGCCGAAATCGATCAGCGGCTTTGCGGCGTGAAAATTGGTCGCCCAGACGATCCCGGTCGAGGCGCAGGCGGCGGAAATCTCGCGCACGCAGGCGAGATAGGCCGCATAGCCGAGGCCGGCGCCGCCATAGGCCTCGGGGACGAACATCGCGTTGAGCCCGAGCGCGTTGATCGCGGCGATGTTGGCCCACGGGAACTCGGCGGCGCGGTCGTAGCCGGCGGCGCGCGGCGCGATCTCGTCGCGCGCCAGCGCCGTGACGCTGTCGAGCAGCTGCCGTTCCTCGGGCGACAGGGGCGGCAGCGCGTCGAGCCGGTCGAAGAGCGGGGTCATTTGTCGCGGAACGCCGGCTTGCGCTTGTCGAGGAAGGCGGCCATGCCCTCGGCCGCGTCCTCGGTCTGGAAGGCGAGGGTGTTGAGGTCGGCCTCGCGCTTGAGGCCGTCCTCGAGCGTGGTGTCGAGCGCGCCGGTCACGGCGTCGCGTGCCAGGGCGAGGGCAGGCAGGCCGTAGCCGGTCATCTCGCGGGCGAAGGCCTTGCCGGCCGCGATGAGGTCGCCCTCGACGAGCCGGTTGACGAGACCGATCCGTTCGGCCTCCTCGGCCGTCACGGTGCGGCCGGTCATGACGATCTCCAAGGCCCTGCCTTCTCCCACCAGCCGCGGCAGGCGCTGCGTCCCGCCATAGCCGGGGATGACGCCGAGCTTGATCTCTGGCAGGCCGAGCCGCGCGGTCTTGAGCGCCAGCCGGAAGTTGCAGGCCATCGCCAGTTCGAGGCCGCCGCCGAAGGCGTAGCCGTTGATCAGCGCGAAAGACGGCATCGGCAGCGCGCCGCAGCGCGACACGATGCGCTGACCGTCGGCGATGCCGCGGCGGTGCTCGGCCATCGTCCGGCCGATCAGCTCCGTGATGTCGGCGCCGGCACAAAACGCGCGGTCGCCGGCGCCGGTGACGAGGAGGGCGCGCGCATCGCCGGCTGCCACTTCGTCGAGCGCGGCGTCGAGCTCGCGCAGGGTCGCGAAGCTGAGCGCGTTGAGCGCCTCCGGCCGGTCGAGGGTGAGCAGCGCGAACTCGTCGCTGCGGGTCAGGCGAACGGTCATCGGCAGCCTCCGGTCCAGCGCACCGGGGTCGGCGCGATGCGTCCGGTTTTCGCCCATTCGACCAGCTCGCGCTTCAAGATCTTGCCGCTCGCGGTCAGCGGGTATTCGCGCATCGCGATGAAGTATTCGGGCATGTCGTAGCGCGACAGGCCTTCGGCATCGAGGTGCGCGAGCAGCGCGTCGGGCGCGGCGCTCTCGCCCTCGTGGAAGATCACCGAGAGGCAGACCTTCTCGCCGAGCCGCGCATCCGGCACCGCAAACGCGGCGCAGCGCGCCACCGCCTCGTGGCGCATCGCCAATTCCTCGATCCGCGCCGGATGGATGTTGCGGCCGCCGCGGATGATCAGGTCCTTCTTGCGCCCGACGATCTCGAGGTTGCCGTCGCGGTCGAAGCGGCCGAGATCGCCCGAGAGGAACCAGCCGTTGCGGTTGAAGCTTTCCTCGGTGGCGCGCTGGTCGTCGAAATAGCCGAGCATCAGGCAGGCGCCGCGGCCGCCGATCTCGCCGACCGCGCCGGGCGCCACCTCGGCGTCCGGCGCATCCGGGTCGAACAGCCTGATCTCATAGGCGGCACAGGCCTTGCCGCAGGTGCCGACGATGGTCTCCGGCCGGTCGCTCGGCAGCGTGTACTGATGCGAGCTGTTCTCGCTCATGCCGTAGACGTTCTGCGGCGTGACACCGCGGTCGAGAAAGGCCTGCGCGACCTCGCGCGGGATCACCGCGCCGGCCATGTAGAAGGTGCGCACCGCGCCGAGCCGATCGAGGTCGCGGCGGCGCAGCTCGGCGAGGATGTCCATCGCGTGCGTCGGCACACCCATGACGTAGCTGGCGCCGCTCTCGACGATCCAGTCGAGCGCCGTCATGCCGGCGGGCGGCGCGTTGACCACCAGCTCCATGCCGGCGGCGAGTGCCTGCGCCACCGCGACGATCGCGATGTGGTGCGACAGCGGGCTGAGGCTGAGCAGCACCGTGCGCGCGTCGTGGCCCCAGTCGGCGACCATCGCGCGCGCATTGGCGAGCAGCGTGTTGTGCGAGTGCATGACGCCCTTGGGCGCCCCGGTCGTGCCCGAGGTGAAGGCGAGGTAGACGACCGCGTCGGGGTTGGTCGCGGAGGGCGGCGGCACGGCACCCGATGCCGAGAGCCGGGCGGTGGGGAAGGGCACGGCGCCCGGCGCCCCGTCGTCGAGCGCATAGACGCGGCGCAGCGACGGCAGCGCGGCGGCCGCGGCGAAGATGTCGGCGCGGCCGGCATCGGCGCCGTGCCCGGGCTGCGCGAAGAGCGCCGCGGCGCGGGTGCGCTCGACCAGCCCGGCGATCTCGGCGACCGTGTAGTTGTGGTGCAGCGAGGGGTTGCAGACATAAGCCTGGCGCGCGCAGGCGAGGAAGACGATCACCGCCTCGACCCGGTTGGGCAGCCACACCGCGACCCGCTCGCCCGGTTTCACCCCGGCGGCGGCGAGGTCGGCGGCGACCGCATCGACCGCGCGCTGCAATTCGGCCCAGGTGAGCCGCTGCGTCGCGTCGCGCAGCGCAAAGGCGTCGGGCTGCGCCGCGGCGTGGCGCGCGAGCAGCCCGTAGAACGTGTCGTCGCGCCACAGACCGGCCGCGTAGTAGCGCCGGGCCGCCGCCGGGTCGTGCAGCGTCAGCAGCGTGTTGGTCATGGCAAGGCTTGCATCGGTGGCCGGCGACCTGGGAAGCTCGCGCTCCGCATCAAGGGAGAGGCGCGATGTTACAGGATTTGCTGCCGCACGCGGAACGGATCGCGGCAAAGCTCAAGGCGCGCGGCGAGACCGTCTCGGTCGCCGAATCGTCGACCGCCGGCCTCGTCTCGGCCGCGCTCCTCGCGGTGCCCGGGGCCTCGGCCTATTTCATCGGCGGCGCCGTCGTCTATACGCGCGTCTCGCGCAGCGAGCTGCTGCGCGTCACCGACGACGAGTTCGCCGCGATGAAGGACATCACGCCGTCGACCGAGCCCTACGCGCTGCTCTTCGCGCGCAAGATCGGGGAGCGGCTGCATACCGACTGGACCGTCGGCGAGACCGGCACCGCCGGCCCGACCGGCAGCCGCTACGGCCACAAGGCCGGGCACTCCTGCATCGCGGTGATCGGCCCCGCCGGCGAGCGCTCGATCACGGTCGAGACCGGCGACAGCGACCGCGTCGCCAACATGCGCGCGTTTTCGCTCGCCGCGCTCGACCTGCTGGAGCAGGCGCTCGGCTGAGCCGAGCCCGCTTTCGTGGCGCGGCCGGGCCTCGCCGAATGGGAGCTGGTCGGCGTGGCGCTGGTCGTCGGCAGCTTTCTCGGCGTGGTGATCGCGCGGCTGCCGGACGGCCTGGGCGCGCTCGCCGGCCGCTCGCGCTGCGCGACCTGCGACACGGTGCTGGCGGCGCGCGACCTGGTGCCGCTGGCGAGCTGGCTCGCGGCGCGCGGCCGCTGCCGGCATTGCGGCGCCCGGCTCGGCTGGTTCTATCCGGCGGTCGAGCTGGCGGCGCTGGCAATCGCGCTGATCTCGGTGGCGCTCGATCGCGGCATCGATGCGTGGGTCGACGCGATGCTCGGCTGGTGGCTGCTGGCGCTCGGCTGGATCGACTGGCGCCGCTTCGTGCTGCCCGACTTGCTGACCTGGCCGCTCGTCCCGCTCGGCCTCGTCGCCGGCTGGGCGCTGGCGCCCGAGGAGCTGCCCGACCGCGTGCTCGGCGCGGTTTTCGGCTATCTCGCGCTGTGGGCGGTGGCGCGCCTCTACCGCCGGCTGCGCGGGCGCGAGGGGCTGGGGCTCGGCGACGCCAAGCTGCTCGCCGCCGCGGGCGCCTGGGTCGGGGCGAGCGGGCTGCCGAGCGTCGTCGCCGGCGCCGCGCTCGCCGGGCTTGCGGTCGCCGGGCTGCTGCGCCTCGCCGGCCGGCGGTTCGACCGCCACTCGGCGCTGCCGTTCGGCCCGTTTCTCGCCGCCGCCGCCTGGCTCGTCTGGCTGTTCGGCCCGCTCGGCACCTAGCGCGGTCCAGCGAGCGCGGGTGGTTGATTTCCCGGCGCGCTGCGGCTAGATCACCCGCGCCGGCCCGTCCCCATCGTCTAGAGGCCTAGGACACCGCCCTTTCACGGCGGTAACAGGGGTTCGAATCCCCTTGGGGACGCCAATTATTTCAATGGGTTAGGAACCTAGCGGCAAATTCTTGTCCCGCTTTTGTCCTGCCGAGTGCAGACCAGAGATGCGCAAAACGCTAGCAAACGCTGATAAACGTTGGCCGCGACCGTTGCGCGTA
>DATJOB010000457.1:0-6257 GCA_035507475.1 Allostellaceae bacterium
CCCGCGGCCGCTTTCGCCTGCGCGGTCTCATAGGCCTTCTCGGCCTCGTGTTGGCGCCAGATGTTCTCGAACTCGATCTCGACCATGCCCGGCGGGACCGGGAAATCGTAATTCGCCGCCAGCTTGTCGAGCAGCTGGCGCTTCATCCGCTGCCGCGTGAGCATCGCGTAGTCGCGTGCGATCCGGCCGCGCACCTCGTCGCGCAGCTCGGCCAGCGTCTCGAGCCCGACCTCGGCGGCCAGCGAATCGTCGACGACCGCCGGCTGGCGCTCGCGGACTTCCTTGACCGCGACGTCGAACACCGCCTCCTTGCCGGCGAAGTCGGGGTTGCCGTAATCCTCGGGCAGGCTGACCTTGACCGCGCGCGTCTCGCCCGCAGCGATGCCGACGAGCTGTTCGGTAAAGCCGGGCAGTTGGCCCTCGGCGCCGAGCTCGATCGGTCGTCCCTCGCCCTTGGTACCGGGAATCTCCTGCTCGCCGACCTTGCCGACGACGTCGACGACGAGGATGTCGCCGTTCTGCGCCGGGCGCGTCACCGGCTCGGTCTTGCGATACTGCTCGGCGATGCGCTCGACCGCCTTGTCGACGTCGTCGTCGGGCACCTCGATCGCCAGCCGCTCGAGGTCGAGCGCCGCGAAATCGGGCTGCGGCATCTCGGGCAGCACCTCGACCGAAACCTTGTATTCGAGGTCGCCCCCCTCGTCGGCCGAGACGATCTCGACCTTGGGCGGCAGCGCCGGGCGCAGCTTCTGGTCGCGCATCACCTCGGCCGAGCTGTCCTGCACCGCATGCTCCAGCACCTCGCCGCGCACCGCCGAGCCGTAGCGCCGGCGCAGCAGTTGCTGCGGCACCTTGCCGGGGCGGAAGCCGGGCAGCCTGATCTGCCGCCCGAGCTCGGTCAGGCGATGGCTGATCTGATCCTCGAGCTCGCCGGCGGGGATGACGATCGTGAACTCGCGCTTCAAGCCGTCGGCGTGGGTCTCGGTCACTTGCATCGGGAAACACTCATGGTCTGCGGGGGGTCGTTCCGGAGCGAGAGCGGCGCTGGTGCGGGCGGAGGGATTTGAACCCCCACGATTTGCATCGCTGGAACCTAAATCCAGTGCGTCTACCAATTCCGCCACGCCCGCCGCCGTTCCCCGGCGGGAAGGCCGCCGCCGGGGCGCCGCCTCGGAGGCCGGGTTCTAGCACAGTCGCCGAAGCTAGCATAAGGGCCTGGGCCTCAGGCGAACCGCTCGGCGCGGGTGATGTCGAGCGGGTGGTCCAGGAGCGGTTCGACCGCGGCGAGGAAGCGCCGCGTGTGCGGCTGCTCGGCGTGCCGTTCGAACGCCGCCTCGTCGGCCCAGCGCGAGTGGATCCAGAAGAGCTGCGGGTCGCGCACCGTGCGACAGGCGTCGATCGCGAGGCAGCCCGGCTCCGCCCGGGTCGGCGCGACGACGTCGCGCAGCGCCGCCGCGACGCCCTCGGCCGCGCCGTCGCGGGCGCGAAAGCGCGCGAAGATATAGAGCGTCACGGCCGCGATCCCATTGCGCGCGATCCTAGCGGGCGCGCAGCATGTGGCGCACGGCAAGCGATGCCGCGACCTGGCCGTCGCCGCGATAGGCCTCGTGGTTCGCCTCGATGCGTTCCAGCCGGTAGAGGTAGTTGACCATGATCCCGGCCGATTGCTGCAGCCCCTTTTCCGAGAGGTCGCCGAGCCAGTTCAGGCGCTCGACGCGCGCCCCGTTGGTCAGGTGGAAATGCGCCACCGGGTCGAGCGCGCGGCCCGGCCGGCCCTTTTCGATCAGCAGGTAATGCGCGCAGAGCCGCAGCAGCGGGTCGCGCAGCGCCACCGCGAGCGCCGGGTCGGCAGGCCAGTTCGGCCGATCCAGGAGATCGACGAGATCGGGCTCGGCGACCCCGCCGCCGGCGGCTGCGGCGATCGCCCGCGCCTCGCTCGGCAGCAGCAGGTCGTCGCGCCAGCGCTCGCTCGTCAGCCAGGCGCGGAAACCGGGCACCGGCGACAGGGTGGCGAACATCTTGAGCCGCGGCAGCTCGCCGGCCAGCGCATCGACCACCCGCTTGATCAGGAAATCGCCGAAGCTGATCCCATCGAGCCCGCGCTGGCAGTTCGAGATCGAATAGAAGATCGCGGTGTCGGCGGCGTTCGGGTCGCCGAGCGGCGCGGTCTCGTCGAGCAGCGTGTGGATGTTGCCCGCCATCCCCTTGACCAGCGCGACCTCGACGAAGATCAGCGGCTCGTCGGGCATGCGCGGATGGAAGAAGGCAAAGCAGCGGCGGTCCGCCTCGAGGCGGTTCTTCAGGTCGGTCCAGCCCTGGATCTCGTGCACCGCCTCGTAGGCGATCAGCTTTTCGAGCAGCGATGCCGGCGAATCCCAGCCGATCCGCTTCAGTTCGAGAAAGCCGATGTCGAACCAGTCGGCGAGCAGCTCGCGCAAATCGTCGGCCAGCCCGCGCAGCGCCGGGTCGCGATCGGCGAGCGCAATCAGCTCGTCGCGCCGGTCGACGAGGAACTTGACGCCCTCGGGCAGCGCGTTGAACTGGCGCAGCAGCCGGACGCGCGGCGGCGACAGCACCGCCCGCATGTCGTGCTCGGCGGCGCCGCGCTCGCCGGGCGTCCCCGCCGTCATGAGGCGCGCGCAGGCGCGGTCGACCGCGGCGCGGTCGACATCGAACTCGTCGGCGAGGACGCGCAGGAAACGCTCGCGACCCGCCCGGTTCAGCCCGAGATAGGTGCGGCCGAGCTCGGCGGCGCGGGCACGCGCGCCGACCTCGCCGCCGGCACCGTCGAGGCAGCTCTGCATCTGCTGGCGCAGCCGCGCGGCGTCGTCGTCCGGCAGGTCGGGCCGAGGCGTGCCGCTCAGCACGCCGCGCGTCGAGCTGGCGATCTCGCGCCAGACGTTGCGCAGATTGCCGAGCGTGCGATCGACGACCGCATCGAAGAAGCCGCCTTGCAACCGCTCGCTCATGCCCGATCCGTCCATGATCCACCTGTAGTTTGCGCCACCTTGCGCAACTGCGCGAGCGCGGCCGGCAGCCGCGCGATCAGATCTTCGGCAACGAGCCCCGGCCCGGCCTCTGCGGCGGCGGCGCCGTGCAGCCACGCCGCGGCCGACGCCGCCTCGAATTCCGGCATGCCCTGCGCCAGGAGCCCGAGCACGAGGCCGGCGAGCACGTCGCCGGAACCCGCCGTCGCGAGCGTCGGCGGCGCGTTCTCGTTGATCGCGGCGCGCCCGTCGGGTGCGGCGATCACCGTGTCCGGCCCTTTCAGGAGCACCACGGCGCCGCTCGCGCGGGCCGCGCGCCGCGCGCGTTCGAGCTTGCCGCCGAGCTTGCCGCCGAGCTTGCCGCCGGCATCGTCGAAGAGGCGCGCGAACTCGCCCTCGTGCGGGGTGAGCACGCAAGGACCGCGGATCGCGCCGAACAACGCCTCCGGCGCTTCCGCAAAGGCCGTCAGCGCATCGGCATCGAGCACCGCCCGCTTGCCGGCGGCGAGGATCGCCAGCGCCTTGTCGCGCGTCTCCGGCCCGGGGCCGGCGCCGGGGCCGATCAGCGCCGCGTTGCGTCGCGGGTCGGCGAGCAGCGCGGCGAAAGCCTCGCTGCCGGCGACCGGCGCGACGATGACGCCGGTCAGCGCCGCCGCGTAGATCGCAAACGCCGGCTCGGGCGCCGCGACCGTGACGAGGCCGGCGCCGGCCCGCGCCGCGGCGCGCGCCGCCAGCCGCCCGGCACCGGTCATCACCGCCCCGCCGGCAACGAGCGCATGGCCGCGGCGATATTTGTGGTCCTCGGCGCCCGGCCAGGGGAACGCCTCCATCCACCAGGCCGGATGGTTGGCGGCGGTATCGGGCCCGATCCGGTCGAGCACGGCCGGGCCGATGCCGATCTGTGCCAGCAGCGTCTCGCCGCAATGCAGCCGCCCGGGAAACAGCACATGGCCCGGCTTGCGCCGGAAGAACGTCACGGTCACCGCCGCCTTCGGCGCAATGCCGCGGACCTCGCCGCTGGCGCCGTCGATCCCGCTCGGCACGTCGACCGCGACAACCGGGACCGCCCGCGCACCGACCGCCTCGATGATCGCCGCCGGCGCGCCGTCGATCGGTCGCGCCAGCCCGGCGCCGAACAGCGCATCGACGACCAGCCCGGCGCCGTCGAGCACCTCCGCCGCGATCGGCTCCACGCGGCCGGTCCAGCGCGCCGCGGCCGTTGCCGCGTCTCCCTTCAGCGCCGCGCGCCTGCCGAGCAGCGCCAGGCGCACCGGCCAGCCGCGCGCCGCCAGCACGCGCGCCGCGACAAATCCGTCGCCGCCGTTGTTGCCCGGGCCGCACAGCACCGCGACCGGCCGCGGTGGGAAGCGCCGGCTGATCGCATCGGCGACCGCCAGCCCGGCCGCCTCCATCAGCGCCATGCCCGCGACCCCGCCGGCGATCGTCAGCCGGTCGGCCTCGGCCATCTGCTGCGGCGTCAACAGCACCTGTCGCGACCAACCTGCGGGTGAGCGGTCCATGCGCCACAAAAATGGGGTCGAATCGCGGCCGGGAAAAGGCGCCGCCGCGCCGCCCGGCCATTCGCCGGCGGCTGCCGTGCAGCGCGCCGGGCGGCTTGACCTGGCGAGGCCGATTCGCTACCTGCAACCGCGACGGCGGGTGTAGCTCAGTCGGTTAGAGCGCCAGATTGTGGATCTGGATGTCGTGGGTTCGAATCCCATCACTCGCCCCAGCACCCCTGCCCTGGTCTTTATCGCGCGCCGCTTGCCGCGGCTCAGTGCCCCGGCGAGACCACCGGCGGCGGCGCCGCGCCGAACGAATAGGCCGGGCCCGAGTTTGTGCCGAGCGGTGACCCGGCGGTGCTCGCCGCGCCGGGCGCGGTGACGCTCGGTGCCGCGCTCGGTGCCGACGGCACCGCGGTCGCCGGGCTGCTCTCGGGCGTGCGGGTGCCGGGGATCGCGGGCACGCCGGGGCTGTAGCTGCCGCTCCCCAGCTGCGCCATGAGCAGGCCGGCCACAGCCGCGCCGCGAAAGCCGCGTTTCATCGCCTTCTCCCTTCGCTTCCCCAACGCTCGTCCGCTCGGCGCTGTTCCACGCCCGCTTGCCGCTTGACTCGTCGGCCCGGCGCGGCAACCCATGCTCGCGGCGATGGCGATGCGGCGACAGGAGGATGGGATGCGGCTTGCCGGCAAGATCGCGGTCGTCGTCGGGGCCGGCCAGAGCCCCGGCGAAGGCATCGGCAACGGCCGCGCGACGGTGCTGCGCTTTGCCCGCGAGGGAGCCCGCGTTCTCGCCGTCGACCGCGACCTCGCCTCGGCCGGGGAGACCGCTGCGCTGGTCGCCGCGGAAGGTTTCGAATGCGTCCCGTTCGCCGCCGACGTGACGCGCGAAGCGACGCTCGCCGCGGCGATGGCGGAGGCGGTGCGGCGCTGGGGCCGGCTCGACATCCTGCACAACAATGTCGGGGTCAGCGTCGCCGGCGGCGACAAGCCGCTGCTCGAATTGACCGAGGAGGCTTTCGACCGCGTCTCGGCGATCAACCTGCGCGGCACGATCATGGCGTGCAAGCATGCGGTGCCGATCATGCGCGCGCAGCGCGCCGGCGTGATCGTCAACATCTCCTCGGTGGCGGCCTTCGAGAACAGCTACCCGCTCGTCGCCTACAAGGCGACCAAGGCGGCAATGGTTGCGTTTACCCAGCAACTCGCGCTTGCCGAGGCACCGCACGGCATCCGCGCCAACTGCATCCTGCCGGGGCTGATGGATACGCCGATGGCGGTCGATACGCGCGCCCGCGCGACCAACCGCAGCCGCGCCGAGATCGCCGCCGAGCGCGACGCACGCGTGCCGCTGCGCGGCAAGATGGGGACCGCGTGGGACGTCGCCAACGCGGCGCTGTTCCTTGCCTCCGACGAGGCGAATTTCGTCACCGGGGTCGCGCTGCCGGTCGACGGCGGCGCCTTGGTCAAGATCGGCTGAGCGCTCTCGCGCGGCTGGCGCTTCAGTGCGTCAGGGGCAGCGCCGGCCGGCCGCGGCCGCTGCGGAATCCCGCCGAGGCGAGGCCCTGCCGCTCGTGGATCGCATGGACGACGCAGGCCCAGCGATCGCGGCCCGCCCAGTCGCTGCGGTCGATCATCGCGTTGAGCCGGTCGGCCGCGGCCCGCGCCGCGTCGTCGCCGTGGCGCTCGATCATCGCACGCGCGAGCAGTTCGATCTCGGTCTCGCTGGTGGGCATGTCCCCGGCACTCCGTTGCGGCGCCGCGCGCCGTCA
>DATJOB010000458.1:0-9305 GCA_035507475.1 Allostellaceae bacterium
ATGGCACCTGACTTACGGCCAATCGGCCCTGATCCTGATCTCCGCGGGATTGGGCGCCGTGCCTGGAGCATTCTTCTGGGGCTGGATGGGAGACCTGATCGGCCGCCGCCGGGTCTTCATCCTCACCGCGCTGAACGTGGCGCTCGCCACCGGCGTCATGTTCTTCACGCCCGGCCCGGACGGCTGGGTCCCGGGCTGGCTGTTCTTGATGTTCTTCCGCTTCTTTGTCGGGTTCGGCAATGCCGGCCTGATCGCGGTCGACATCCCGTTGGTTCAGGAGTTCGTCCCGACCCGCAAACGCGGCTGGGTCGCCGGGCTTACCACGGTGCTGCTGCCCGGCGGCAATGTATTGGGCGCGATATCGGGGGCGTTTCTCGCTCCGTATATCGGCTGGCGCGGATTGTTTCTCGTCGGCCTGACGCCGGCGCTGCTGGTCCTGATGATCCGGTACTGGATCCCGGAATCGCCCCGCTTCCTGATGCGAATGGGCCGGCTTGACGAGGCCCGCAAGGCGATCGCCTGGGCGCTGCAATGCGACCCTGCCGAGGTCGAGCTGCCAAAGGAGGAAACCGAGATCGCCGTCCAAAAGACCGCCTGGCGCGAGTTGTTCCGCTATCCCCGCAGCATGGCCGCAGCCTGCGCGGTGGCGCTGAGCCAGACCGGCGGGGTCGGCATCCTGATGTGGATCACCGCGCTGTTTGTCATGGTGCTCAAGATCACCCCGGCTGAAGCGTCCTACCTGATGATCTGGGTCGGCATTCTCGGCATCGTCGGACGCGGCGTCGCATCGTGGATGTCGGACGTGTTCGGCCGCCGCTGGTCCGGTTTCTTCATCGGCATGCTGGGCGCCCTTACCATGGCTCTCGCCGGCTATCTGCACGACGTGTTCGTCGGCACGGTATCGGTCTTCTTCGTGCTCATCATGACCCAGCGCTTCTTCGGCGATGCGAGCTACGCGATCATCGGCCCGTACATAGCCGAGGTGTGGCCCAACCGACTTCGGGCGAGCGGTATGGGCTTCAGCTACGGGGTCGGCAACCTTGGCAAGATCATCGGTCCGCTCGGCTTGGCTATCGTCGTCGGGGCGTCCGATTACGTGAGCCCGAAGGCGACCGTCGATGCGATATATCCGGCGCTGCTGTTCCTCGCCTTCTGGTACGCGCAGGCGGCGATCGCCTTTGTCGTGCTGGGCTTCGAAACCAAGGGCGTTTCGATCGAGGAGATCGACAGTCGCCTTTCAGGGGCGCCGCGCAGAACCCGCGTCGCGAAAGCTCTTGCCGGTTAGGCCGCCGCGGCAATCATGAGGGATGCACCGACGCGGAACCCTCGTCGTGGTGATCGGCCCTAGCGGCGCCGGCAAGGACAGCATCATCGCCGGTGCCGCCGACCGGCTGCGCGGCGAACGGCGCAATCCTCGCGGCAAGCGCGGCGACCGCCGCGTCGAGCGCCGCCGCCGAAGTCCCCTCGGCGAGCGAAAACGGCGGCTTCAGCGTGGCATGAAAGCCGTAGCGCCGGGGCTCGGCGGTGATCGCCTCGAGGCGCTCGGCCGGGACGCCGGCCAAAGCCGGCCGTGCCGCCGCCTTGCCGCCGGCAATGTCGTAGCCGAGCCACGCCGCGCCGAAACGCGCGAGCGGCGCGCCCGGCTCGGGTACGAAATAGACCGCGTAGCGCGCCGCGGCGCCGCTCATGCCGCCGCCAGGCTGGCCTCGATGTAGCGGCGGAAATGCGCCAGGCCGGGCGTCGTCTGGCCCGGCACCTTGGCGGCCTCGTCCCAGCGGCGCAGGCGCACCGCCTCGGCGGCGTACGGCAGCGCGATGAACTCGGCGGCGGCAGCAGCCGAGAACGGGCCGCCCTGCAGCGCCAGGCTGCGCACCGAGCCGGCGGATAGCGTCGCGAAATAGCCCGCATCGGTCGCGGTCAGGTAGCGCTTGGCATCGACATGCAGGCGGACCGGCGCCGTGACGGCGTCGCCGAACCAGTGCGCCAACCACTCTTCGCCCAGCGCCTCGTGCCGATCGTCGATACCCCGCGCCGCGGGCTCGCGCCCGAGGTCGTGGATCAGATGACCGATGTCGTGCAGCAGCGCCGCGGCGATCAGCGTCGCCGGAGCACCCTCGGTCTCGGCGAGGGTCGCGCATTGCAGCGCGTGCTCGAGCTGGCGCACCCGTTCGCCTCCATAATCGTTGCCGCCATGCTTGTCGAAGCGCTCGAAGATCCGATCGACCGGGTTCATTCGCATTCTCCCACCTTCAAACGACGCGCTCGCCGGCCCGCCAGACCTGGCGCACGATCGGCAAGCCGCGCACCCGCCCGGGCGCCGCGAGAGCCTGGCGGTTGGCGAGCCAACGCTGGCGCTCCGCCTGGGAGCGCGCTTGGGGGTGGCGCTGCCGCCTGTTCGGTTGCTCCGCTGCTCATGATCGGCGCGGAGTAAACTGTGCGTTGATGACGCTTGGATGACAACCACGTCGACGCCCGGCGCGAACCGATCTTTGCGGAAAACCCCGGGACGGACGGCATTCAGGTTCGCCGGCGACGAGCGTTCCCCGCATCGCCTGGCGAGAGCGCGGCGCGGTCTCCCGCCGCCGCCGCCAAATAGCGGGGTCGCCCCGGCGGCAGCCGCGAGCGCCCGTGTCAGACCGGCATCGCGCGGCGCTGATGGGCGCGGCCGACCCTGGCGGTCTCCTCGTTGTGCCCGGCGACCACGCGCACGCCCTGGTCGATCTTCGCGGCGATGTTGTGCGGCGTCGCCAGTTCGAGAAAGGCGATCCCGTTCTTGCGGCACGCCGCCAGCACGCGCTCGCGCGCCTCGCGCATCTCCGGCGGGTAGTTGTCGCGCGGCATCTCCTTGTAGCCGAGCGACAGCGATAGGTCGCCCGGCCCCAGCTCGGCGAAGCCGAGGCCGGGGGTCGCCAGGATCTCCTCGCAATGAGCGATGCCCTCCGGGCTTTCGAGCTTGACCCCGAGCAGCAATTCGCCCCGCGGGTTGAGCGGCCAGGGGTCGCAGAGCTCCATGTACTCGGCCGGGGTCACGCCCCATACGGCCGCCGCCGTCATCTCGGAGCCGCGGCCGCGCGTGCCGGTGCCGAGCCCCGAGCGCGGCATCCCGGCGGCGACGCCCTGCATCCGCTGCAGCGGCGTCGGCAGCGAGGCGTCGACCCCTTCGCGATGATGCGGGTAGCGGCAGCTCTCGACAAAGGCCCGCGCCGCGCCTGCGGTCTCCGCCTGGCACAAGAGCACGCCGTGCGCGCCGCGCCCGAGGATTTGCCGGAACTGCCAGGCATTGAAGCGGACATGGTCGGCGTCGATGCCGTTGACCGGCGCCTCGACGATCACCGCCGGCGCGCGATGGCCGGAGCGGGTCGGCCCGCCGGCGACAAGACCCGCCAGATACGCCGCCAGCCCCGTCATGTCGAACGCGCCGTGTTCCATACCGACATTAATATAATCGGCCCAGGTATTTGAATCTTCTCGTCCTTGGGCCTCGGTCAGGACATGGCCGGTATGGTGGCCGGCATAGTAGATCGCCTGGTCCTGCTGCAAGAGCTCGATCGCGCGGTTGATGCGGCTGGCCATGCTGGTCTCCTTATCGCGTCCGCGCCGGCCGACGGCGCTCGATCATGCGATAATCGTCGTGCGGACCGACATGGAAAAGCAGGCTGTAAGCTCCCGACTGATCTCTTTCTTGCGAATAGAAGACGCGCACGCCGCTCGTGACGCGGAAAGCCCAGATACCTCGAAGACCCGATTTGCGTTCCGGCATGAGCGCAGTTTCCGCCGACCGGCTCACGAACCGTTGGATTGCTTCGCTAACTTGGCGTTGAAGTGCGGGCGTCAGCTCGCGCAACGCTTTGTCGAACTGCCCGGTAAAGCAATGCGCCTAGGCTTCATTGGGGCTATATACGCAACAATGTGCGCCTGCGGGCGGGGGTCTGCAAGCCGACGGAGCACTCGCGATGCCAATGCAAACTCCGGCCGAAAGCCATATCACTCACGACCCGGCCTACGAGACCGTCGCGCCGGACGATTTCGCGGCGATGGTCGCGATCGACCGCTACCCGCGGCGTTCGCCGGCCTTCGACGCGATCATCGGCGCGACGCACGACCATTTCTGGGACCCGCACAACGCCGCCTATCTCGATTTCACCGCGCCGTTCGACCTCGAGCGCGAACCGCTGCTGCCGCTCGACCGCTTTCCCGAACTGAACTGCGCGGCGACCGACCACCTCGACCTGCCGACGAAGATCCGCCTCGCCAACCAGATCCAGCGCTGGAACCTCTCGAACATCCTGCACGGCGAGCAGGGCGCGCTGTCGCTCTCCGCCTCGCTGTGCGACATCCTCATCGATCCCGGCGCCCAGGAATACGCCACCAACCAGGCGCGCGAGGAGGCGCGCCATGTCGCCGCCTTCAGCCGCTACATCGCCGCGCGCTGGGGCACGCCCTATCCGGTCGGCCCGGTGCTCGGCGAGTTCCTCGCCGACATCGTCGCCTCGCCGATCGTCTACAAGAAGCTGATCGGCATGCAGATGCTGCTCGAGGGGCTGGCGATGGGCGCCTTTGCCAACCTGCACGCGCATGCCCGCGACCCGCTGCTGCGCCGGCTCGTCCAGCTGGTGATGACCGATGAGGCGTTCCACCACAAATTCGGCAAGATCTGGGCCGACCGGACGCTGCCGAAGCTGAGCCGCGAGGAGCACGAGCGGGTCGAGGACTGGACGGCCGAGGTCTTCGAGATGCTGCTCTTCAACCTGTCGAGCCTGGCGCAGCGCGCCTACATCTACGAGGCCTTCGGGCTCGACGTCGCGGCGTTGCGCGGATCGGTGAAAGAGCGCTTTTCGGGCGGCCGGCGGAACTCGCTGCGCGAGGGCAACAACGTCTTCCGCGTCCTCGTCAAGACGCTCCTCAAGGCGGGGATCGTCACCGACCGTACGATCCACATCTACGCCGCCTGGGTCGACACCGACGCGCTCGAGGCCGAGGGCGACACGATGATCGGCGATGCGATCGCCGCCGAAGGGATCGACTATCTGCGCGCGATCAACGCGAAGCGGCGCGTCATCGGCCAGAAGCCGACGCCGTAGCCGGCATAGCGCTTTCAGCCACGGGTGATCTCGTCGTAGAGCGCCTCATAGCGCGCGACCACGCTATCGAGGCGGAAATGCTCGACGATCCGGGCGCGCGCCGCAGCGCCCTGTGCCGCCCGCGCCGCGGCCGGCAGCCGGGCGAGCCGCTCCCAGGCGTCGGCCAGCGCCGCCGGGTCGCGCGGCGGCACCACCGCCGCCGGGTCGCCGATGACCGCGCCGCAGTCGCCGACATCGGTCGCGACGCATGGCACGCCGCAGCTCATCGCCTCGCCGAGCACGAGCGGGAAACCCTCGCCATAGGCCGAGGACAGCGTGACGATGTCGAACGTCCCGTAGAGCGCGTCGATATCGCCGCGCTCGCCGAGCAGCACCACACGCTCGCCGAGAGCGTGCCGCTCGATCTGCTCGCACAGCTCGCGGTTCCCCGGCTCGCTCCCCTTGCCGATCAGCACGAAACGCGCCTCGCGGAGGCGCGGCGCAAGCCGCCCGGCGGCGGCGAGAAAGGTGGCGTGGTCCTTCATCGGGTGATAGCGCGCCGGGATCGCGATCGCCACCTCGGCATCACCGAGCCCCAGCGCGGCGCGCTGGCGGCGGCGCAAGGCGGGGTCGGGCACCAGGCGCTCGGTGTCGAACCCGGTCGGAATATAGGCCCAGCGCCGCGGCCGGTAGCCGAGCGCCTCGTGCAGACGCTGACCGGCCCGCGACACCGACACCACCGCATCGGGGCGCGCCGAGCCCCAGCCGAGCAGTCGGCGCACCACCGAGGTGCCGACCGACTCGGTGCACACGACGCACCAGACAAGGTGGGGCGCCCAGCCGAGGCCGCGAGCGAGGAGGCCGAGCAGATCGGCATGGTACATCCAGGTCTGCAGCACCGCGGGGCGGTAATCGGCGAGGATGCGGCGCAGCCGCAGCACGGCGCGCGGATCGGCGATGCCGCGACGCATGCCGAGCGTATGCACGCGCACGCCGCTGGCCTCGATAAGCGGGCCGATCGTCCCCGGTCCGGTCATGCTGATGACGATCGACTCGAAGCGCGCGCGGTCGGTGCGCGCCACGAGCCGCGCCAGCAGCCGCTCGGCGCCGCCGGTCTCGAGCCCGGTGATGAGATGTGCGACCTTGGTCGCCGGTCCGGTTTTGCGCCTATGATGCGCGCGCGAGCCGGCGTCCGGACGCTCCGCCAAGGATGCCGGCATCGCCATTCAGATCGTCCGAGAAAAACCGCCCTTGCAGAGTGCCAACCTAGCATCGCCGCGCCGCCGCCGACAACCTGGCGACGAGCCGCCGTGACGCGCGCCGCTGGCGGCCGCCTGCGGGTCGCCGCCTTCACCGCCGGCGAGAATGTCGGCTCGGCGCGGTTTCGCGTCCGGCAGTACGCGGCCCCGCTGGCCGCGTGCGGCATCGCGCTCGACGAATACTGGCCGCGCCTCACCGCCTACCCGCCGCGCCGCCGCTGGCTGCGGCCGGCCTGGCTCGCCGGATCGCTGGCCGAGCGGCTGCCGCAGCTGCTGCGCGCGCGCGGCGCCGACGTCACGCTGCTGCAGCGCGAGCTGGTCTCGACCCTGCCGACGCTCGAAGGATGGACCGCGCGGCCGCGCGTCGTCGATGTCGACGATGCGATCCACCTGCACCGCGGTGGGCTGGCGGCCCGCCGGCTGGCGCGCATCGCCGACCTGGTCATCGTCGGCAATGATTGGCTCGCCGAGGTGTGGCGATCGTGGAATACGGCCGTCGAGGTGCTGCCGACCGCGGTCGACACCGAGCGCTACCGGGTCGACCCGCTGCCCGAGCGGCCGGTCATCGGCTGGATCGGCACGAGCGGCAACCTCCCCTACCTCGCCGCGATCGCCCCGGCGCTGGCCGAGGCTTGCCGGCGCTTCCCCGACGCTGTCGTCGCGGTGTGCTGCGACCGGCCGCCGGAACTCGGCCGACTGCCGGTGCGCTACGTCCCGTGGTCCGCGGCGGTTGAAGCCGATTTCCTCGCCTCGCTGACGGTCGGCGTGATGCCGCTCGTCGACGGCCCGTGGGAGCGCGGCAAGTGCGCCTTCAAGATGCTGCAATACATGGCGGCCGGGCGGGCTTGCGTCGCCTCGCCCGTCGGCATGAACACGGCACTGCTGCACGAAGCCGAGATCGGCCTCGCGGCGAGCGGGCTCGACGCGTGGCGCGAGGCTCTGGCAAGCCTCCTTGCCGACCGCGACGCCGCGGCGCGGATGGGCGCGGCGGGACGCGCGCTGGCCGAAGCGCGCTACAGCCTGGCCGCGTTGGCGCCGCGCCTCGCCGAGCTGCTGCACCGGGTCGCGTGATCGCGGCCGCCGCCTTTCGCTGCCGCGCGCTGCTGCGCCGCGCCCGGGCCGGCTGGCGGCTCTTCGGCGCCGCGCTCGACCGCCGCCGCGAACTGGGCTGGGCCGGGCTGCTGGCGCGCGCTGCGGCGCAACGACCGATGCCCGGCGCCTCGATCGCAGCGCCGCTGCCGCCGCCGGGCGCCGCCTTCGACGTGATCTACGCGATCGGCTACTGGCCGGGCGAGCCCAAGCGCTACCGCGTCGCCAACGTGGCGGAAGGATTGCGCGAGGCGGGATACGCGGTGCACGTCATGCCCT
Source organism: Allostellaceae bacterium (assembly GCA_035507475.1). Classification (GTDB taxonomy): domain Bacteria; phylum Pseudomonadota; class Alphaproteobacteria; order ATCC43930; family CGMCC-115725; genus DATARH01. The sequence goes on from DATJOB010000458.1 coordinate 7,688, forward strand.
ACGACCGCGTCGCGGACATCGTCCAGCGGCAATGGACGGCGCGCGCGCTGGTGCTGTTTCGCGCCGAATACGACCCGCTCGTCGGCATCGCCCAGGTCATCGCCTATGCTCGCGCGCGCGGCACCCTCCTGGTCTACGACATCGACGATCTGCTGTTCGACGAGCGCCTCGTCGGACGCATCGACGGGCTGCGGCACATGAGGGGGTTCGAGCGGCGCCGCTTCGTCGCCGCGATCGCCCGGCACCGGCGGCTGCTGCTCGCTTGCGACCGGGCGACAGTCAGCACCGCCCCGCTGGCGCGTGCGGTCGAGGCGCTCGGGCGGCCGGCCGTCGTCGTGCCCAACGGTCTCAACCGCGAACAGCTGCGCCTGGCCAGAGAGCTCGGCGATCGCCAGGCGGGCCGGGAAGAAGTCGTGCGCATCGGCTATTTCAGCGGCAGCCGCACGCACGAGCGCGATTTCCGCGAATGCGAGCCGGCGCTGCTCGACCTGATGGCGCGCAACGCCGACATTCGGCTGCGCCTCGTCGGTCCGCTCGACCTCGGCGCGGAATGGGCGCGCCACGCCGACCGGATCGAGCGCCTGCCCTTGCAGCCGCCGGCCGAACTGCTGCGTCTCGTCGCCGAAACCGACATCAACCTCGCGCCGCTCGAACGCGGCAACCCGTTCTGCGAAGCCAAGAGCGAGCTCAAGTTCTTCGAGGCGGCCCTGGTCGGCGTCCCGACCGTCGCCTCGGCGACCGAACCCTTCGCGGCGGCAATCGAGGACGGGGTCAGCGGCTGCCTCGCCGCCGGCGACGCCGATTGGCGGCGAGCGCTCGATGGGCTGGTCGCGTCGCCCGAGCGGCGCCGCGCGATGGGCGCCGCGGCAAGGCGCCGCGCGCTGGCGCGGCACGGCCCGGCGACGGTGGTCCGGCGCGCCGCGGCAGCGCTCGACCTGCCTGGGCTCGACCTGCCTGGGCTCGGGCTGCCGGCGCGCTAAGCCCGCGGCCGCGGGGACGAGAGGTGCGGCGCGTCGAGCCCGACGCCGACCAGATGGCCGAGCAGCTCGTCGATCCGATGGCGATCGGCGGCCGGCAGCGGCGGCTTTAGCAGCGAGGCGATGTTGGTTTTCAGGTGCTCGACGCGGCCGGTGCCGAACAGCACGACATCGACCCCCGGCTCGTGCCGCACATAGCGATAGGCGGCATCGACGACGCTGCTCGCGCCATCGGCGTGGACGAGAAAGCCGAGTGGGTCGTCGCGCTCGGCGAGCGAGGCGGCGACCTTGCCTTCCGCCGCCAGCCCGCGCAGCGTTTCGGCGAGCCTGCCCGGCTGGGAGAAGATGTTGCGCACCGCGAACATCAGCAGCGTCCCGACCGCGTGCCGGCGGGTCAGCGGGAAGACGCGCTCGCGCGCGTTTTGATGCACCATCGAGAAGCCGACCATCACCACGTCCCACACGCCGTCGGCCGCGGCGCGGCGCAGCATGTCGTGCTCGAGGTCGTGCGGCGCGGTCTCGGTGATGCCGAGAAAGCGGAACTTGCCCTTGTCGCGCTCGCGCAGCAGCACCGGCGCCAGGTGGTGCAACACATAGTCGTAGCCGGCGGGCGGCACGCCGTGCAGCTGGTAGACGTCGAT
>DATJOB010000459.1:0-3964 GCA_035507475.1 Allostellaceae bacterium
TCCGCGATCTCGTCGACATGCACCGGGGCGCGCATCGCGTCCTTGTAGGGCATGTTGACCGGCTCGCCGCGTGCCGGCTTGGTGACGATGAACACATGGTCGACCGAACCGAAAATCTTGTCGGGCCCGGTCACATTGGCAGGACGGATCGTGGTGATCTCCATCCCGTGCTTTTCGCGATAATCCTGCGCCTGCCACTCGTTGAAGATTTTGTGCATCGCGTATTGCACGTGGCCGTGGCGATGGTCGGTCTCGTCGACGATGCGCTCGCCGTAATTCTTCTGTTCGCCCGACACCGCGACCGAGCTGGCGTAGACGACGCGGTTGACCCCGGCCAGCCGCGCCGCCTCGAAGCAATTGTCCATGCCCAGCACATTGAGCTTGAACGCGACGCGGGGCGGCAGGTCGCTGCCGATGTAATAGGCGAGGTTGACGACGCGGTCGGGCTTCGCTTCGACGATGCGGCCGAGGAAATCGTCGAACTGGCTGACATCGCCGCGCACCACCCGCACCTGCTTGCCATAGGCCGAGTAGTCGGCGGTCTGCGGGTTGATGTCCATGACCACGACCTCCTCGCCACGCTGGACGAGAAGCGGAATGAGGCGGCGGCCGATAAAGCCGGTGCCGCCGGCGACGAAGGTGGTCATGACGTTTCACTCCCTGGCGTTGCCCCGACCCGCCAAACCGTAATCGCCGGACGGCGGCCGGCGCAACGCCATGCCGCGCATCGCTTCCCCGCGCCGATCGTCGCCCAGGCGAGCGGGCAAGGCGGGCTGATCTTCAATGTGCCGCCCGCGGTCGCGGTGCCGCCGCTGCTCCACGCCGGCGCCGACGACCTCATCGATGAGGCGCGCGCCTCGCTCTCGGCTAATCCGCGACCAGGCCGCACCAGCCGGGCAGGTAGTCCGCCTCGTGTCCTTTGGCGAGCTTCAGCGCCGCTTCGATCGCGTCGTTGAAATCCTTTTCGATGGCTTTTTTGGCGATGCGGCGGCGCAGGAAATCGGCCCAGAGAAATTCGCTGAACGGCGTCGTGTCCTTGGCGAAGCCGCCGACCCGGCGCAATTCGCCGGCGAGCGAGCGGTAGGGATCGTCGACGAGGTCGCCGACCGAGCGCGGGATGTCGCGATAGGATTGCCGCTTTCCGTGCGCGTCGAACGGGTGCATCAGCCCGCGATTGTCGAGCACGAACCAGAACGCCTCGGGGTCCAGGCGGCCGAGATCGAGCACCACCGTCGTCGCGACCTGACGCACGCCCTCTTCATGGAGCGCGCGGGCGAGATGGTGGTGGTCGGTGACGTAGCGCCGCCCCTTCGGGCCGAGGACGACCGGGATCATGTGGCTGGCGAGGAACTCGCCCGCCTTCGTCCCGTGCTTCTCGCGCCAGCGCTGGCGCTTGTTCTCGACCTCGCGCATGCCGACCGTGATCTGCGTCGGCCGCAATTCGTCGAGCGGCGTCGAGTGGTAGATCGGTTCACGAACCATCGCAGCCTCCATCCCGCGCAGGCTGCGACCCTAGCATGCGGCCGCGCCGCTAGGGCGCGCCTGCCGTGTCGTGCGCCGCGACGAGCTCCCGCAGCCGGGGGATCAGCTCCTCGCCGTATTGCACCGCGTCGGGGCGGGGGTCGTAGCCGCGGATCAGCAGGCTGGTGGCGCCGAGCTTGTAGTATTCGAGCATCGCGCGCGCGACCGTCTCGGGGGTGCCGACAAGCGCGGTCGAGTTGCCCTGCGCGCCGGTCGCGACGGCGAGCGGGGTCCACAGGCAGGTGTCGTGGAGTTCGCCGGCGGCAGCGGCCGCGAGCAGGCGCTGCGAGCCGACATTCTGGCGGTGCGGCGGCGGCGCGCCGCCCCGCTTGGCGAGCACGCGGTCGAGGATATCGCGCGCCCGGTCCCAGGCTTCGCCCTCGGTGCGGCCGAGGATCGGGCGGGTCGAGAGGCTGAAGGTGAGGGAGCGGCCATCCGCCGCCGCAGCGTCGCGCACGCGGGCCATGAAGGCGGCGGTCTCCTTCAGCGGCTCGCCCCACAGCATGTAGACGTCGAGCTCGGGCGCGAGCGCGCGGATCGCCGCGTCCGACCCGCCGCCGCCATAGACCGGGATGTGCGGCTGCTGCCGGCAGCGTATGTCCGAATAGGTGCCGCGCGTCCTGTAGAACGCGCCGTCATGGTCGAACGGCCGCGGCTCGGTCCAGCAGCGGCGCAGCAGGCCGACATATTCGGCGGAGCGGCGGTAGCGCGTTTCGGCGTCGGTCCAGTCGCCGTCTCTTGCCTGGTCGGCGTCGCTGCCGCCGGAAATGATGTGTACCGCGAGGCGGCCGCCGCAGAGCTGGTCGAGCGTCGCGAGCTTGCGCGCCGCGACCGGCGGGGCGACGAAGCCCGGCCGATGCGCCAGCAGAAAGCCGAGCCGCTCGGTGACGAACGCCGCCTGCGCGCCGACGAGGAAGCCGTCGGGCGCGTCCGAGAAATAGCCGATCAGCACGCGGTCGAAGCCGGCGTGCTCGTGGATGCGCGCGGTCTCGGCGATGGTTTCGGCGTCGAACGCCGGCCCGGCCGCGGTGATGATCTCCGACGAGACCCGCGGCGCGATCCAGCCGATCATCTCCACGGGCATCGACGAGGCCCCTATCGGTCAGGCTGGCCGGCGGGCGACATAGCCGGTCCGGGCGCCCGGTTCGAAGCCGCAGCTTTCATAGAAGCGGTGGACGCGCGAGTCGGCGCGGCCGCTTTGCAGCAGAACGTGAAAGCAATCCTCCGCCCAAGCCCGGTCGAGCGCCGCCCTCACGACGGCGCGGCCGTAACCCTGGCCGCGAAATTCATGGTGCGTCACGACGTTTTCGATGAACCCATGCCCTCGCCCGCCGCGCAAGAGGTTCGGCGCAGTGATCAGTGTGCACGTCGCCACAAGCCGCTCCCCCGCATCCGCGACGAAGACGGCGACCCCGTCCCGCTCCAGCGTTTCCAACCAGATGCGTTCGGCGCGGTCGCGCGGCTCGGCGGCGGCGCTCACCTCCGACATTTTGAACAACTCCAGCAGCCGGCCTAGATCGGCGGCTCTGGCAAGCCTGGCCGTGGGCATCGGTGGCTGCGGGGGTCAGGGTTTCGCGGCGGCGGCGCTCTTCGGGTTGAGGCTCTGGATATGGCCGCTCTCGGTGCCGGCGGTCGGGTCGATGACCGCGTTGATCAGCGCCGGCTGCTTCGAGGCGAGCGCCTCGGCGAGCGCGCCGGTCAGGCTTGCGGTGTCGGTGCAGTGGTAGCCCCGGCCACCGAACGCCTCGATGATCTTCTCGTAGCGCGCGCCGCGGATCAGCCCGGTCGGCGTGTAGGCGGTGCCCTCGGGGTCGCCGCGATAGACCCCGTTGTTGTTGAAGATGATCGTCGTCACCGGCAGCCCGTAGCGGCAGATCGTCTCGATCTCCATGCCGCTGAAGCCGAATGCGCTGTCGCCTTCGATCGCGACGACCGGCTTGCCGGTCACCGCGGCGGCGCCGACGGCATAGCCCATGCCGATCCCCATCACCCCCCAGGTGCCGCTGTCGAGGCGGTGGCGCGGCTTGTCCATGTCGATGATGTTGCGCCCGAAATCGAGTGTGTTGGCGCCCTCGTTGACGATGTAGACGTCGGGCTGGGTGGCGAGCGCGTTGCGCACCGCGCGCAGCGCCGAGGAGAAGTTCATCGGCGAGGGGTCGGCGTTGAGCCGCGCCGCCATGCGCTCGATGTTCTGCTGCTTGCGCTTATCGATTTCCTCGACCCAGCCGGACTGCCGTCTGATCCGCCCGGCGAGCGCCGCGTTGAGCGCGGCGAAGGTCGAGCGGATGTCGCCGGCGACCGGCGCGGCGATCGCGCGGTTGCTGTCGAACTCGGTCGGCGCGATGTCGAGCTGGGCGAATTTGGTGCTGGCGTTCCACAGCGGCGCGCGGCCGTGCGACAGCAGCCAGTTGAGCCGCGCCCCGGCGAGCAGCACCACGTCGGC
>DATJOB010000460.1:0-3861 GCA_035507475.1 Allostellaceae bacterium
GGGCGCGGGGATGTAGAATTCGTTATCCAGTATTGAGTACCGGGCGGAGTACTCGTTGACGTTGGCAGTGCGGTGCCGGATCCATTGTCGCGCGACGAAGATCGGCAATTTGACGTGGTACTTGATCTCGCACATCTCGAACGGCGTCGTGTGGCGGTGGCGCATCAGGTAGTTGATGAGGCCCTTGTCCTCGCTGACGCGGCGGGTGCCCTTGCCGTAGGAGACCCGCGCCGCCTGCACGATCGCCCCGTCGTCGCCCATGTAGTCGACGACCCGGATGAAGCCGTGGTCGAGCACCGGGATGGCCTCGTAGAGGATGTCTTCCAGCGCCGGCACGGTGGCGCGGCGGGTCGGCCGGGTCTGCGCCCGCTCGCCGGCGATCTCCTGGCGCTGCTCGTCGCTGAGCGGCATCGATCCTCCAACGCCAATGCATCCTTCGAGGGCCGGCTTACGAGGCCCGGCCGGCGCCGCGCGCCTCGGCACGAGGCCGCTCGCGCCGCGCCCTCCGCATCCCGAGATGCGACCGAAGCGAGCCTCGGAGGGGCGCGGCGGCGATTGCCTTCGCCCCTCGCGCATCCTATATCTCGATTGTCGGGCAACCGACTATGGCGATAAACGGCTTATGGAATAAGCGTTGCGGACCCGGGGGCAGTACCCGGCGCCTCCACCAATTCCCGCCGGCCGGTCTGCGAGAATCGGCCGGCGCTATGGGGGCGAAACAGGCTCGACGCGCGTGGTAAAGATAAGATCGTCGCCCGGCATGATACCGCCGTTATCGGGTCAAAACTCAGCTGCGAACGATAACTTCGCACATGAGGCGCTCGCGGCCTAACTCCTAACGGAGTAAAAGCCTAGAGCAACTCGCGGTTCGGGGGGCACCGGGCAACAGAAGCCCCCCACTCGCAGGCTGCTTCCCTCGGGCGAGCGACATCGAGCGACATGGCGCAGGACCTCTACCATTACGACCGGATGGTCGAGCGCGCGCTGCGCGGCGTCATCCGCGACGTGCTCGCGCGCGTCGCGCAGGAGGGGCCGAAGAGCGCGCACCATTTCTACATCGGCTTTGCCACCCGGGCCCCGGGGGTGACGATCCCGCCGCGGCTGCTCGAACGCTACCCGGAAGAGATCACGATCGTGCTGCAGCACCAGTTCTGGGATCTCGACGTCGCCGACGAATCGTTTTCGGTGTCGCTGTCGTTCGACCGGCAGATCGAGCGCCTGACCGTGCCCTTCGCGGCGATCAAGAGCTTCGCCGACCCCTCGGTCGAGTTCGCGCTCGCCTTCGCGCAGCCCGCTCCGGCGCCGGGCAACGAGGCGACGCCGCCCGCCCTGGTCGAGAGGCCGCAGGAGCCGGCAGCAGCGCCCGCCGAGCGCGGGCAGGTGGTCGCGCTCGACAGCTTCCGCAAGCGCTGAGCGCGCCGCGTCGGGCTTCGCGTCCGGCTTGACGCCGCCGCCGAAAGCGTGATCCTGCCGAGTGGCGAGGCCATCCGGAGCGGTCGATGAGCGAGCCCGAGTTTCACGAGCTGTTTCCGCTCGGCGCCGACGACACGCCCTATCGCAAGCTGACCGCCGACCATGTCGATACCGCGCGGTTCGACGGCGAGCGGGTGGTCAAGATCGCGCCCGAGGCGCTGAGCCTCCTGTCGCGCCAGGCGTTCGTCGACTGCTCGCATCTGCTGCGCCCGGCGCATCTCGCCTCGCTCGCGGCGATCCTCGACGATCCCGAAGCCTCGGCCAACGACCGCTTCGTCGCCTACGACCTGTTGAAGAACGCCAATATCGCGGCCGGCAAGGTGCTGCCGATGTGCCAGGACACCGGCACCGCGATCGTCATGGGCAAGAAGGGACAGCGGGTGTGGACCAGCGGCGACGACGCGGCGGCGATCTCGGCCGGCATCCGCCGCACCTATACCGAGACCAATCTGCGCTATTCGCAGGTCGCGCCGCTGTCGATGTACGAGGAGGTCAACACCGGCGACAACCTGCCGGCGCAGATCGAGCTCTATGCCGAGCCGGGCGAGGAATACAAATTCCTCTTCGTCGCCAAGGGCGGCGGCTCGGCCAACAAGAGCTTCCTCTATCAGCAGACCAAGGCGGTGCTGAACCCGAAATCGCTGACCGCGTTTCTCGACAAGCAGCTGAAAAGCCTCGGCACCGCGGCCTGTCCGCCCTACCACCTGGCGATCGTGATCGGCGGCACCTCGGCCGAGCTCAACCTCAAGACGGTGAAGCTGGCGAGCTGCCGCTATCTCGATTCGCTGCCGGCGCAGGGCAACAAATACGGCCAGGCCTATCGCGACCGCGGCTTCGAGGAAGAGGTGCTGGCGCTGACCCGCGATTTCGGCATCGGCGCACAATTCGGCGGCAAATATTTCTGCCACGACGTCCGGGTCATCCGGTTGCCGCGCCACGGCGCGAGCCTGCCGATCGGGATCGGCGTGTCGTGCTCGGCCGACCGCCAGATCCTCGGGAAGATCACCGCCGACGGCGTCTTCCTCGAGGAGCTGGAGGCCAACCCGGCACGCTTCCTCCCCGAGATCGACGAGGCGACGCTCGGCGGCGAGGTCGTGGCGGTCGATCTCGGGCGGCCGATGAGCGAGATCCGGGCGACGCTGGCGCGCCACCCGATCAAGACGCGCCTGTCGCTCAGCGGTACGCTGATCGTCGCGCGCGACATCGCCCACGCGAAGCTGCAGGAGCGGCTCGATCGCGGCGAGGCGCTGCCGCAATACGTCAAGGACCACCCGATCTACTACGCCGGACCGGCGAAGACCCCGGAGGGCTACGCCTCGGGCTCGTTCGGGCCGACCACGGCGGGCCGCATGGATTCCTACGTCGACCGGTTCATGGCGGCGGGGGGCAGCTTCGTCACCCTCGCCAAAGGCAACCGCGGTAGCGAGGTGCGCGAAGCGTGCCGCAAGCATGGCGGCTTCTATCTCGGCTCGATCGGCGGGCCGGCGGCGCGCCTGGCGCAGGATTGCATCACGAAGGTCGAGCTCCTCGAATACCCGGAGCTCGGCATGGAGGCGATCTGGCGCATCGAGGTGGCCGACTTCCCGGCCTTCATCGTGGTCGACGACAAGGGCAACGATTTCTTCGCCGGCCTCGCATGAGGCGCAACCCCGCCCCGCCGCCATGCCGCTGCCCTACCGCTCGCTGAACCGCGAACGGCGCGGCGAGCCCGACCCGCTCGCCGCGCTGCTCGCCGGCGACCGGCGGTCGTGGGAGAACTTCGTGCGACGCTACGCCGCGCTGATCGTGGCGGCGGTGCGCGGCGTTGCCGCCGGCCCGGGCGATGTCGAGGACCTCACGCAGGAGGTCTTCGTCCGCCTCTGCAAGGGCGATTTCCGCCTGCTGCGCAGCTACGACGCGACGCGCGCCTCGCTGTCGACCTGGATCACCATCGTGGCGCGCAGCACCGCGCGCGACGCGCTGCGCCGGCGCCGGCCGGATTCCGTGCCGATCGACGCGGTGCCCGAGGCGCATCTGAAGGTCGATGCGGTCGAGCCGCTGCCCAAGCTGAAACTGCCCGAGGCGCTGCTGTCGCCGCGCCAGCGCGAGATCCTCGGGATGCTCTACGATCGCGAGATGGAGGTGGCCGAGATCGCCGCGGCGCTCGGCATCGACCCGCAGACCGTGCGCAGCGCGCATCACAAGGCGATGTTGAAGCTGCGCGCTCACTTCAAGGATCAATCCGATGATCGGAACCAATAGGTTGCGGGGATGGTGCCGCCGGGGGTGGCATAGAACCGTGCGTGAAGGAGAGTGCCCCTATGCGAGTTAAGGGGAGCAACGGCGCCCGTCGCCCATTTGCCGCGGACCGCGAGTTATGGCGGCGCAGCAAGGCGAGTCCGGCGCGGA
>DATJOB010000461.1:0-14485 GCA_035507475.1 Allostellaceae bacterium
CATGAAGCCTCCCTGTATTGCGAGCGGAACGGGTCAAGCCCGCGGGTTCCTCGCAATGACGCGACAATCCGGCCATACTTCGGGGTGCAGAGGCAAGGAGAACGACGATGCCGAACAAGGTCGCGGTCGGGATGGGGATCATGGAGTTCCCGTTCTCCGGGGCTTCGGCCTATTGGCGCTGGGTCGACCTGCTCGAGGCGGGCGGCGTCGATTCGCTGTGGCAGACCGACCGGCTGGTCAGCCCGACCCCGTTCCTCGAATGCATGAGCGTGATGGCGGCGCTCGCCGGCCGCACCCGGCGCCTCAAGTTCGGCGTCAACGTGCTGTCGCTGGCGATGCGCGACGCGGTGCTGGTGGCGCGGCAATGCGCGACGATCGATTTCCTCTCCGACGGGCGGCTGTTGCCCGCCTTCGGGATCGGCAGCCCGCTCGGCCCGGAATGGACGACGCTCAACCTCGACCCCAAGACGCGCGGCCGCAAGACCGACGAGGGGCTCGCGGTGATCCGCCGCCTGTGGAGCGAGGACAAGGTCGATTTCGTCGGCGCGCATTATCACCTGTCGGGGGCGCAATGCCTGCCGAAGCCAGTACAGCCCGATTTGCCGATGTGGATCGGCGGCTCGTCCGAAGCGGCGATCAGGCGCACCGCGAAATACGGCACCGGCTGGCAGGCCGGGCCGGAGACCCCGGCCCAGGCGCGCGAGGTGGTCGCGGCGATCAAACAGGCGGCCGCGGCCGAGGGCCGCAGCATCGACGACGACCATTACGGCGCCGGCATCCCGTTCCGCTTCGCCAAGTCGGCAGACGGGGTGGATGAGCCGGGGCTGCAGCCGCTGTTCGACGCCTACCGCAAGCGCACCGGGCGCGACCCGAAGGACTATTTCGCGATCGGCGACGCCCAGGCGATCGTCGCCCGGATCGCCGAGTTCGTCGACGCCGGCGTGTCGAAATTCATCCTGCGCCCGGCGGCCAAGGGCGACGACGAGATGATGGCGCAGACCCGGCGCCTGATCGACGAGGTGCTGCCGCTCGTCGCCGCGAGGTGGCCGAAACCGAGGAAGCGCGCCGAAGCGGCCGAGTAGTCAAGCGACCTCTCCCAGGCCCGCAGGCGGGCGAGCACTCAGCTTCGCAGCCGCTCGATGAGCGCCATCGCGGCGTGCGGCGCGCGCAGTTTGGCGCCGTTGATGAAATAGACGAAGCAGTCGCGGCCGGCCTCGGCGTGCCGGCGGAAACGTTCGGCGATCCTGTCGAGCGCGGCGGGCGGGTAGCCGGTCGGCTCGTCGTCTTTGCACTCGCGTAGCCGCGCATAGACGAAATCGCTCGTCACCGTCTCGATCAGCGGCACCTTGGGGTCCTCGACCCAGGCGATCGCCGCCGCGTGCTTCTCCATCAGCCGGGCGAAGCCGGGGTCGGCGAAGCTCTTGTGCCGGACTTCGAGCACATGCCTGAGCTTGCGGTTGCCGAGGCTCTGCGGCAGCGCGTCGAGGAAGGCCGTCACGTTCGCCTCGTCGAAGGCGAGGCTCGGCATGAACTGCCACAGCACCGGGCCGAGCTTGGCGCCGAGCTCGGCCATGCCGCTGTCGAAGAAGCGCGCCATGAACGGCGCCGCGCCCGCCAGGTCGTGGCGCTGGGTGATGAAGCGCGAGCCCTTGAGCGAGAAGACGAAACCGTCGGGCGCCTCGTCGTGCCACTTCTTGTAGCTCGCCGGGGTCTGCAGCCGGTAGAAGGTGCCGTTGATCTCGATCGCGGTGACGTGGCGGCTGGCATAGGCCAGCTCGTCGGCCTGCCGCACCTCCTTCGGATAGAACGTGCCGCGCCACGGCGGGAAGACCCAGCCGCCGATGCCGACGCGGATGCGTCCCGCGCTCATCGCCGGAACACGAACTCGCCGGCCGGGCGGCGCGTCTCCCAGCCGTCGCGCTGGAGCCGCGGCACGTCGTCTTCCGCCGCCGGATAGCCGAGGCAGAAATAGCCGACGAGGCGCCAGCCGGGCGGCAGGTCGAGCACCTCGCGCACCGCCGCCGGATCGAGGATCGACACCCAGCCCATGCCGATCCCCTCGGCGCGCGCCGCGAGCCACAGCGTGTGTGCCGCGGCGACCGCCGAATAGAGCGCCGTCTCGGGCATGGTGAGGCGGCCGAGTGCATGGCCCTGCGTCGCCTCGGGGTCGGCGAAGACGGCAAGCTGGCAGGGCGCGTCGTCGAGCCCGGCGAGCTTCAGCCGGGCGTAGGCGGCGGCGCGGTCTTCCGGCTGGGCGGCCAGCGCCGCCTTGTTGCAGCGGGCGAAATTGGCGCGGATCGCGGCGCGCCGCTCCGGCGCCTCGACCAGCACGAAGCGCCACGGCTGGCTCAAGCCGACCGACGGCGCGAGACAGGCGGTCGCGAGCAGCCGCTCGACGGTCCCCGCAGGCAACGGCTCGCGGCGGAAATGCCGCACGTCGCGCCGCCACGCGAGGAGCGCGCGCAGACCGGCGCGGAACGCGTCGTCGAACACCGGGGCCGGGACCATCGCCGTTCCCTACGCGCGTTCGGGCATGGCTGCAACAGGGTGCTTGCGCCGGTCGCGGCCGCCGGCGACCGCGGCGGGCACCCGGCGGCATCGCGGGACGCGGCAGGCTCGCGACAACCACCTCATCCCGCGGCGCGGCGCGGCGACGAAGCGGCGAAGGAGAGCCGGATTGCGCCTGTCGCACGGCCCCGCCTATGCTGGTCTCCCGATCATCCGAATGGAGCAAGCCATGCCCGTCAAAGCAGGGGTGATCCGCGCCGGAGCGCGGCAGACCCGGCGCGGCGCCGCGGAGACCTTCACCGGCGTCGTCTTCCAGGATCCGGTGGTCGTCGCCGAGGCACCGTCGCGGCTCGGCGGGTCGGTCGTCACCTTCACCCCCGGCGCGCGCACCGCCTGGCACAGCCATCCCGTCGGCCAGACCCTCTACTGCCTCTCCGGCGTCGGCCGCATCTGCTTTGAGGGCGAGGCGCCGCAGGTGCTGAACCCCGGCGACGTGGTCAACATCCCGCCCGACACGATGCACTGGCACGGCGCGTCCTCCGACCGCCTCTTCGCCCATCTCGCGCTGTCCGAGCAGGGCGAGCAGGGCCAGGGCACGGCCTGGGGCCGCCACGTCAGCGACGAGGAATACGCCCGGCCGGCGACGACCTAGCGCATCCCGCATCGCGGGCGCGGCCGGGTCGGCGAGCCCAATGCAGCAGCTTCCCTCCGAGGTCGATGTCGCGGTGATCGGCGCCGGCGCCGCCGGGATCGGCGCGGCGCGCCGCCTCGTCGCCTCGGGCACCGCCTCGGCCTTGGTGCTGGAGGCGCGCGGGCGCGCCGGCGGCCGGACCTGGACGGTCGAGAAGGACGGGCTGCCGCTCGACCTCGGCGGCGAGTGGCTGCATTCGGCCGACCGCAACGTGCTGACCCCGCTCGCCGAGGAGCTCGGCTTCGCGATCCAGCGGCGGCGGCCCGAATGGACGACGCGGCTGCGCAACAGCGGCGCCAGCGCCGCCGACGAAAAGGACTGGATCGCCGAGCGCGAGGCGTTCTATTGGGCGATCCATCGCGCCGCCCGCGAGGCGCGGGACCGGCCGGCCTCCTCGGTGCTGCGGCCGGGCGGCCGGTGGAACGCCCTCTTCGACGCGGTCAGCACCTGGGCCAACGCGGTCGAGCTGGAGAAGCTCTCGATCAAGGACAACGACCGCTACGAGGACAGCGGGATCAACTGGCGCGTGCATCGCGGCTACGGGACGCTGCTCGCGACCCTCGCCCGCGACCTGCCGATCGCGTTCGACGCTGCGGTCACCCGGATCGACCATCGCGGTCGCGCCATCCTCATCGACACCGGCCGCGGCCGGGTCGTCGCGGCGCGCGTCATCGTCGCGGTGCCGAGCGCGATCCTCGCCGCCGAGGCGCTCGCCTTCGACCCGCTGCTGCCCGACAAGCTCGCCGCCGCCGCGGGGCTGCCGCTCGGGCTTGCCGACAAGCTCTTCTTCCGCTTCGATGGCGCGATGCCCGATCTCGGCGACAGCGACCTCTTCCTCGTCGGCGCGACGGACCGGCGCGAGACGATGAGCTACCAGGTCCGGCCGTTCGGGCGGCCGCTCGTCCAGTGCTTCTTCGGCGGCGAGTTCGCGGCGGCGCTCGAACGCGAGGGGATGCCGGCGATGGTCGCCTTCGCGCTCGACGAGCTGGCCGCGCTGCGCGGCAGCGACATACGCCGGCAGCTCACCCCGCTCGCGGCTTCGGCGTGGCGCGCCGACCCGTTTGCGCGCGGCTCCTATTCCTACGCGACGCCGGGTCATGCCGACGACCGGGCGGCGCTGGCGGCGCCGGTCGACGGCCGCATCTTCTTTGCCGGCGAGGCCTGCTCGCTCAACTTCTTCTCGACCGCGCACGGCGCCTACGAGACCGGCATCGCCGCCGCCGAGGCGGCGTTGGCCAGTCTCAAAGCAGCGGCATGAGCGCGCTCGTCCTTGCGCTGGCGCTGCTCGTCGGCGGCGGCGACGCGCCACAGCAGGAGACGGCCGCCGGCTACGCGCGCGCGCTCGATGTCTGGGCCGACGATTTCGTGCGCACCGCCGCCGCGCTCTATCCGGCAGCGCCGCCGGGCGCGGCCGCAGCGCCGCCCGCGAATACCGCGGCGGGCGACGACGCGCCGGTCGACAGGCCCGCTGCGCCGGGCCTGCCCCGGCTGATCGCCGAAGCCTCCGCCCGGTTCGACGTGCCGGAACCCTGGATCCGCGCGGTCATGCAGGTCGAAAGCGAGGGCGACGCCGCCGCCACCTCGCCCAAGGGGGCGATGGGGCTGATGCAGATCATGCCCGAGACCTATGCCTATCTCAGCGACCGCTACAATCTCGGCCGCGACCCCTATGCGCTGCGCGACAACATCCTCGCCGGCAGCGCCTATCTGCGCGAGATGTACGACCGCTTCGGCTCGGCCGGGTTCCTCGCCGCCTACAATGCGGGGCCCGCGCGCTACCAGGATTACCTGTGCGGCCGCGAGCTGCCCGACGAGACCAAGCGCTACGTCGCCACGGTGCGCCTGGCGCTCGGCCAGGGCCTCTTCGGCCAGCCCGACTCGCGCTTCTACGAGCCGATCGCGGTATCGCCGAGCGGCGCGCTGCTGATCGGCACCACCGGCAAGCCGTTGCCGGTCGCCGACCGGCTCGCGCTGCACAGCCTCGTCGCGCGCGCCGTGGAGCGCGCGAACGCCGCCCGGTGAGCGGCGGCGGCCGGCTTCGTCACTCGCCGGTCATGCGCTCGTTGACGCTGATGACGCGGACGCCGTGGTCGTCGATCCGCACGGTGCTGAGCGAGGCGGTCGCCACCTCGATCCGCGCGTAGAAATCGAGCGGCATGCCGAGCGCGAAGACCAGCGCGGCGCGGATCACGTCGCCGTGGCTGACAACGACGACGCCGTCCCGCGGATGACGCTCGCGAATCTCCATCAGCGCCTCGACGACGCGGCGCTGCACGGCGCGCATCGTCTCGCCGCCGGGAATGCAGGAGAGGCTGCGATGCGTGGCCCAGGCCGGCCAGCGCGGGTCCTGCCGCACCTCGTCGAAGGTCTTGCCGGTCCATTCCCCGAAATCGAGCTCGACGAGATCGTCGAGCACCCCGACCGGCAGGTCGAGGCGCTGGCCGACGATGGCGGCGGTCTGCTGCGCGCGCTCGAGCGGGCTCGCATAGATCGCCGCGATGCCGCGCGGGGCGAGCCGTCGCGCGGCGTCCTCGGCCTCGGCGCGGCCGCGCTCCGACAGAGCGACGCCGGGCATGCGGCCGGCGCAGATGCGCCCCTGCACGTCGTGCTCGCCGTGGCGCAGCAGATGAAAGACGGTCATGGCCGCATCAATAAGCGGCCGGCGATTGACAAGCAACCGGGCGGCTGATCTATGCGGCGGCGATGGCGGGCAGGGGATGTCTCGACAGGATCGCGGCGGCGCTGCTGGCGACGGCGGCGCTCGGGCTCGCCGGCGCCGCGCGCGCCGAGCCGCCCGAGCTGCACGTCTACAACTGGTCGGACTACATCGCGCCCGGCACCATCCCCGAATTCACCAAGGAGACCGGCATCGCCGTCACCTACGACGTCTATGACGGCAACGAGGTGCTCGAAGCAAAATTGCTCGCCGGCAATTCCGGCTATGACGTCGTCGTGCCGTCGGCGAGTCCGTTTATGGCGCGGGAGATTGCCGCAGGGGCGCTCCTGCCGCTCGACAAGGCGAAGCTGCCGAACCTCAAGAACCTCGACCCGCAGATGCTGGCGCTAGCCGCCGAGGCCGATCCCGGCAACGCGCATTCGGTGCCCTATCTGTGGAGCGTCACCGGGATCGGCTACAACGTCGCGCTGGTCAAGAAGGCGCTCGGCGACGACGCGCCGACCGACACGCTCGGCCTGCTGTTCGACCCGGCGCGCGCCCGCAAGCTCGCGGGCTGCGGCATCTCGGTGCTCGACACGCCGCAGGAGGTGTTTCCTGCGGCGCTCGCCTATCTCGGACTCGATCCGAAGAGCCACGACCTCGGCGACCTCGCCAAGGCGGCAAAGCTCGTCGCGGCGGTGCGCCCGTTCATCCGCAAGTTCCACTCCTCGCAATACATCAACGACCTCGCCAACGGCGACATCTGCCTCGCGCTTGGCTATTCGGGCGACGTGATCCAGGCGCGCAACCGCGCGCGCGAGGCCGGCAACGGCGTCGCCATCGCGTTCCGCGTGCCGAAGGAGGGCGCGCAATTCGCCATCGACACGCTCGCCGTGCCGCGCGACGCGCCGCACCCCGAGAACGCGCTCGCCTTCATCGACTACATCCTGCGCCCCGAGGTGATCGCCAAGATCACCGACGCGGTCTCCTATCCCAACCCGAACCGCGCGGCGACCGCGCTCGTCAAGCCGGAAATCCGCGACGACCCGGGCATCTATCCGCCGGAAGCCGTGCGCCGGCTGTTCTACGTCGACCTGCCGGCGCCGCGCGACTACGAGCGGGCGCGGGTGCGCGCCTGGAACCGGGTCAAGGCCGGCGAGTGAGCGCGGCGTGGCGCTGCTCGAAATCAGCGAGGTCAGCAAAAGCTTCGGCGCGGTCGGCGCGGTCGACCGGGTGTCGCTCACGGTCGAGCGCGGCGAGCTCTTCGCGCTGCTCGGGCCGTCGGGCTGCGGCAAGACCACGCTGCTGCGCCTCATTGCCGGGTTCGAGACGCCCGATGCCGGCCGGATCGCGATCGACGGCCGCGACGTGACGCGCGTGCCGCCCTACCGGCGGCCGGTCAACATGATGTTCCAGTCCTATGCGCTGTTCCCGCATCTTGACGTCGCCGGCAATATCGCGTTCGGGCTCAGACAGGAGGGCATGGCGCGGCGCCGGCGCGACGCCCGCGTCGCCGAGATGCTGTCGCTGGTGC
This sequence comes from Allostellaceae bacterium, assembly GCA_035507475.1. GTDB lineage: Bacteria > Pseudomonadota > Alphaproteobacteria > ATCC43930 > CGMCC-115725 > DATARH01. The sequence continues at coordinate 7,390 of DATJOB010000461.1, forward strand.
AGATGTCGGACTATGCGCGGCGCCGCCCGCACGAGCTCTCCGGCGGCCAGAAGCAGCGCGTCGCGCTGGCCCGCGCGCTCGCCAAGATGCCCAAGCTGCTGCTGCTCGACGAGCCGCTCGCCGCGCTGGACCGCAAGCTGCGCGAGGAGACGCGGCTCGAGCTGATCGGCATCCAGGAGCGGGTCGGCACCAGCTTCGTCTTCGTCACCCACGACCAGGAGGAGGCGCTCGGCATGGCCTCGCGCATCGCGGTGATGGACCGCGGCAAGGTCGTGCAGATCGGCAGCGCCGCCGAGATCTACGAGCGGCCCAATTCGCGCTTCGTCGCCGATTTCGTCGGCGCGGTGAACCTGTTCGACGGTACGCTGGTGGCGGCCGACGGCGGTGCGGCGCTCGCCGTGCCCGGCCTCGCCGTGCCGCTGGCGCTGGCCGACCCCGGCGCCTTGCCGGTCGGCGCCGCGGCGGCGCTCGCGGTGCGGCCCGAGAAGCTCCGCCTGTCGCCGGCGCCGCCGCCCGCCGAGGGCGCCGCGATCGCCGCGACGGTGTCGTCGATCAGCTACCAGGGCGGGTTGTCGATCATCCATCTGGAGACCGGCTCCGGCCACCCGCTCAAGGCGCAGACGGCGAGCGCGGCCGCCGCCGGCTACGGGCGCGGTATGCCGCTCTGGGCGAGCTGGCTGCCGGCGGACGGCGTGCTGCTCGCGCGATGAGCGGTTTCGGCTTCTGGCGGCGCTGGGCGGTGATCGCGCCGCCCTTCGCCTGGCTCGCGCTGTTCTTCCTGCTGCCGATCGGCATCGTCGCCGCGATCAGCCTGTCGCAGGCCAGCGACACGATCCCGCCCTACACGCCGCTCGTGTCCCAGGGACCGCAGGGCCTCGCGGTCCACGCCTCGCTCGACAATTACCGGGCGATCGCCGAGGGCGATTTGCGCGCCTATGCCGACTCGCTCGGCTACGCCGCGACCGCGACCCTCCTCTGTCTGCTCCTCGGCTACCCGATCGCCTTTGCCATCGCCCGCGCGCCGCGCGCCTGGCGCGGGCTTTTGCTGTTCCTGGTGATCCTGCCGTTCTGGACGAGCCTGCTGATCCGCGTCTATGCCTGGATCGCGATCCTGCAGCCGACCGGGCTTATCAACCGCGCGCTTCAGGCATTGGGCCTGATCCATGCGCCGCTGCTGTTGATCTACAACGATTTTTCGGTCGTGCTCGGGCTCGTCTATGTCTATCTGCCGTTCATGATCCTGCCGCTTTACGGCAGCCTGTCGCAGCTCGACGAGAGCCTTCTCGAAGCGGCCGGCGATCTCGGCGCGCGGCCGGCGCGCGTCTTTGTCGACATCGTGCTGCCGCTGTCGCTCCCCGGGGTCGCGGCGGGCGCGCTGCTCGTCTTCATCCCGGCGATCGGCGAGTTCGTGATCCCCGACCTACTCGGCGGACCGGGCACGCTGATGGTCGGCAAGCTGTTGTGGCAGACCTTCTTCGACGAGGTCGATTGGCCGGGCGCCGCGGCGCTCGCGATGGGCCTCGTCGCGCTGCTGACCGCGCCGCTGCTCGTCGCGCAGCGGCTGGCGGAGCGCCGCGACGGCCGCGCGGCCGCGGCCGCCGGGAAGCCGGCATGAGCCGCCGGCTGACGCTGACGCGCGCCGCGGCGCTGAGCCTCGGCTTCGGCTTTCTCTATCTGCCGATCGCGCTGCTCGTCGCCTATTCGTTCAACGCCTCGCGCCTCGTCGCGGTGTGGGGCGGCTGGTCGCTGCACTGGTACGGCGCGCTGCTGCGCGACGACAAGTTCGGCGGCGCCGCGCTCACCAGCCTCGAGATCGGCGTGATGGCGGCGACGCTGGCGCTGGTGCTCGGCACCTGCGCCGGTTTCGCGCTCGCCCGCTTCACGCGGTTCCGCGGCCGGGTGGTGTTCGGCTTCATGCTGATGGCGCCGCTCGTCGTGCCGGAGGTCATCCTCGGCCTGTCGCTGCTATTGCTGTTCGTCGCCGCGCAGAGCTGGCTCGGCTGGCCGGCCGGCCGCGGCATCCTCACGGTGACGATCGCGCACGCGACGTTCGGCTGCTGCTTTGTCGCGGTGCTGGTACGCGCCCAGCTCGCCGGGTTCGACCGCAGCCTTGAAGAGGCGGCGCTCGATCTCGGCGCGCGGCCGGGCGCCGTGCTGTGGCGCGTGACCCTGCCGGGGATCCGCCCGGCGCTGGTCTCGGGCTGGCTGCTCGCCTTCACGCTGTCGCTCGACGATCTGGTGGTCGCGAGCTTCGTCTCCGGCCCGTCGGCGACGACCCTGCCGATGGCGGTCTATTCGAGCGTGCGGATCGGCGTCACGCCCGAGATCAACGCGCTCGCGACGGTGTTCGTCGCGGTCGTCGTGCTGGTCGTCGGCCTCGCCTTCTCGCTGATCGCCCGGCAGGAACGCCGGCGCCTGGCGCCACGCTGAGCGGCGGTCAGGGCCGCGCCGGCCAGACCGGCTCGTGGTAGCCGAGCGGCACGCTGGGCCGCGCCCAGTACGGCATCGTCTCGGAGAGCTGCAGCGCCGGGCCGAGATGGCGCAGCCGGCCGGCCGGGGTCGCCGTCTCGATCGACCAGGCAGCGAGCTCGGCCGCGGTAAACTCGGCCGGAACGTCCGTGAGCGCGGCCTCCGGCACCTCGCCGCGCCCGACCAGCCAGCGCCCGGTCTGCGCCAGCGAGCAGCGGACCAGCCAGCTGCCGCCCTCGCGCGCCCGGCGCGCCAGCGCGACCAGCGCGCCGAACGCCATCAGGTACCCGGTCAGGTAATCGATCGCCGAGACCGGGTAGAATTGCGGCCCCGGCTCCTTGCCGGGAAACAGCTCGCCCTGGCGCTGCGTGATGCCGCTGACGTTCTGCACCACGGTGTCGAAGCCGCGCCGCCCGGCCCACGGGCCGCGGTGGCTGAACGCGCTCAGCGAGACGTAGACGAGGCCCGGGCGCAGCGCCGCCAGCGCCGCCGGCGACAGGCCGCGCTCGTCGAGCGTGCCCGGCCGGTAGCCCTGGATGAAGACGTCGGCCTCGCGCACCAGCTCCTTGAGCCGGGCGAGCTGCGCCGCATCGCGCAGGTCGAGCTGGGCCGACAGCTTGCCGTGGCCGGTGTCGAATTCCTGGTAGCCGAGATTGGGGAGGTGCGCCGCGGTGATCTTGAGCACGTCGGCGCCGTGCTCGGCGAGGGTGCGCGCCGAGCTCGGTCCCGCCAGCACGCGCGTCAGGTCGAGCACCCGCACGCCGGAGAGCGGCCGGCCGCCGGCGGGCAGCTCCTCCGGCGGCGCCTCGCCGATGCGCTCGATCTCGAAGAGCGGCAGCGCGGCGAGCGCCGCGGCCTGCGGATGCTGCGCCCATTCGGCCATGCTGCGCACCATGCCGCCGGCGCCCTTGGCGGCGATGATCGCCTCTTCGAGCTCGAGCGCGTCGCGCTGCGCGACGGCACGGCGCACCGCCTCCTTGTCCTCAGGCACGCCGAGCACGCTGAGCGCGGCGGCGCGATGGTTCGGGAAATTGGCGTGGATGTAGCTCCACCGCCCGTTCTTCGCCGGGTACATGCCCATCACCGGGTTGCGCTCGTGCGAGACCTCGGCCTGCTCCATCTTGAGGTAATGGCCGCTGCGCAGCGAGGCGGTGGCGCGCCGGGCATCGACCGCCGCGCTCTGCGAGCGCCCGGTGCGCAGCGCCCACAGGTCGGAGACCGCGAGCCCGATCGCCGCCAGGCAGGCCGCGCTGGTCTCGCCGATCTTGAACGGCGTCGGCAGGATCGGATCGCCGCCGCCGGTGATCTCGACGCTTCGCGCGCGCTCGGGATCGAGGCCGGCGACCGGCAATATCGTGCGCAGGGCGTCGTGCGACATGATGCCTTCTCCTTGCGGCCGGCCGGCGCCCTTGCCCGCGCGCCGCGGTTCTGCCGATGATGCCGCGATTTGCGCGATCGAGGAACGCCGATGAGCCGCATCATGATCGTTGTCGAGTTCGAGCTGAAGCCGCAACACGCGGAAGATTTCATCACGCTGATGAAAAACCATGCGGCGCTGTCGCGCGGCGAGGACGGGTGCGAGCAGTTCGACGTGCTGCGGGCGCAGGACGACCCCCAGCGGGTCTTCTTCGTCGAAGCCTGGCGCGACCAGGCCGCACTCGACGCGCACAGCAAGCTGCCGCGGATGGAAGAGAACCGCGCCAAGTACGCGCCATGGCTCGTCAGCCGCCGTCCGACGCGCTGCCGCATGGCGTAAACCCCCGCCGCCGCGGGGAAATCTCGACGCGACGCCGCGGGCTTGGCACGCCGCTTGCGGGTTATTGGCTTTATCTATAATAAACCCCGCCCAGCGTCTGGAGGCCTTCGCCGATGAGAAAGATCGCGATTGCCGCGGCAGTGTCTGCCGTCGCGGCGGCAGGCGTCGTTGCGGTGCTCGGAGTGGCGCCGTTGCGTGCCGTTTTGTGGCCCGCGGTCAGGGCGGCCGATGCGCCGCCGCCGGCCCCGCCCCCCGGCATCCCGGTCACCGCAGGGACGGTCGAGGCCAAGGACGTCCCGGTATTCCTCGCCGGCATCGGCACCGTTCAGGCCTACAACATGGTGACGATCCGCACCCGGGTGGACGGCCAGATCACCAAGGTGAGCTTCGCCGAGGGACAGGAGATCAAGGCCGGCGACCCGGTCGTGCAGATCGACCCGCGGCCCTTCAAAGCGGTCTACGACCAGGCCGCCGCCAACCTCGAGAAGGACCAGGCCAACTTCGCCAACGCGCAGCTCAACTTCCAGCGCGACGCCGCGATCATCTCGTCGAACCTCGCCGTCTCGCGCCAGCAATACGACAACGACAAGGCGACCGTGGCGGTCGACCAGGCGCTCGTCGACAGCGACAAGGCCCAGGTCGAGGCGGCGCAGGTCAACCTCGACTACTGCGATATCCGGGCGCCGATCGCCGGCCGGCTCGGCGTGCGGCTCGTCGATGTCGGCAATATCGTCCATGCCGCCGACACCACCGGGCTCGTCACCATCACCCAGACCAAGCCGATCTTCGTCAACTTCACGATGGCCCAGGAATACCTGCACAAGATCCACGAGAAGCAGATGGGCGGCGACCTCGCGGTCCAGGCCTACGGCTCCGACAACGTCACGCTGCTCTCGGAAGGCAAGCTGACGGTGATCGACAACGCGGTCGACCAGACCACCGGCACGATCCATCTCAAGGCGACTTTCGCCAATGCCGATGAGCGGCTGTGGCCGGGCGAGTTCGTCAACGTCCGGCTGATCCTCAACATGCACAAGGGCGCGCCGACCGTGCCGCAGCAGACCGTCCAGGTCGGACCCAACGGCTACTACGCCTACGTCATCAAGCCGGACGACACGGTCGAGCGCCGCGCCGTCGAAGTCGGCTCGATCCAGGACGGGATCGCCGTCATCAACAAGGGGCTTTCGGCCGGCGACAAGGTCGTGGTCGACGGCCAGTACCGCCTGACCGAAGGCGCCCGGGTGCGCATCGCCGGGCCGCAGCCGGGGGCCTCGGGTTGATTTGCCGGCCCACGCAGCCGCGCCGCCCGCGCTAGGACCCGGCCGTCATGAATATCTCCGAGCCGTTCATCCGCCGGCCGATCGCGACCTCGCTGCTGATGCTGGGCATCCTGGTGTTCGGCATCGGCGCCTACAGCCTGCTGCCGGTCGCCGCGCTGCCCAAGGTCGACTTCCCGACGATCACCGTCTCGGTCAACTACCCCGGCGCCAGCCCGGACACGATGGCGTCGGCGGTCGCGACCCCGCTCGAGCAGCAATTCGCGGCGATCCCCTCGCTCGCGCAAATGACCTCGACGAGCGGCATCGGCTCGCTGTCGATCACGCTGCAGTTCGACCTCGAGCGCAACATCGACGCCGCCGCCTCGGACGTGCAGCAGGCGATCAACGCGGCGAGCGGCCTGCTGCCCACCGACCTGCCGTCGCCGCCGACCTATCGCAAGACCAACCCGGCCGACCGGCCGGTGCTGATCTACGCGGTATTCTCCGACGCGCTGCCGATCTACCGGGTCGACGATTACGCCTACACGATCCTGGCGCAGAAGCTGTCGACGGTGCCCGGCGTCTCCGAGGCGCGCATCTTCGGCCAGCAGCCCTATGCGGCGCGCGTCCAGATCAACCCCGGTGCGCTGGCGACCCGCGGCCTCGGCTTCGAGGACGTGCGCGCCGCACTGATCGCGACCACCCTCGACCGGCCAAAGGGCACGCTCGAAAACGCGCGCCAGACCTATACGCTCGACACCAACGATCAGCTGTTCAACGCCAAATCGTTTAGCAACGTCATCGTCGCCTATCGCAACGGCGCCCCGGTGCGGGTCAAGGATATCGGCACCGCGATCGACGCGAAGCAGAACCTGCGCGCCGGCGCCTGGTTCTTCGAGCGCCCGGCGGAAGGGCTGGCGATCCAGCGCCAGGCCGGCGCCAACACCAATCAGCTGGTCGACACGATCCAGGCGATGATCCCGCATATCCTGCGGTCGTTCCCGCCGTCGATCCATGTCGAGCTGGTGTCCGACCGCTCGCTCGTCGTGCGCGCCGCGGTGCACGACGTGCAGTTCACGATGATGCTGACCGTCGCGCTGGTCGTCGTCGTCATCTTCCTCTTCTTGCGCACGCTATGGGCGACGGTGATCCCGAGCGTCGCGGTGCCGCTGTCGATCCTGGCGACCTTCGGCATGATGTATCCGCTCGGCTACAGCCTCGACAACATCTCGCTGATGGCGCTGACGATCTCGGTCGGGTTCGTGGTCGACGACGCGATCGTGATGATCGAGAACATCGTGCGCTACATCGAGGAGGGCGACCGGCCGTTCGAGGCGGCGCTCAAGGGGGCCGGACAGATCGGCATTACGATCATCTCGATCACCTTCTCGCTGATCGCGGTGTTCATCCCACTGCTGTTCATGGGCGGCATCATCGGCCGCCTGTTCCGCGAGTTCGCGGTCACCGTGACGATCGCGGTGATGGGCTCGGCCTTCATCTCGCTGACGCTGACCCCGGTGATGTGCTCGCTGTTCCTCAAGAGCGAGCACGAGGGTCACCAGGGCCGGTTCAATCGGGCCGCCGAACGCGGGTTCGAATGGTTTCTGCGCCA
>DATJOB010000462.1:0-3722 GCA_035507475.1 Allostellaceae bacterium
GTTGCTGGCTTTTTTAGGGCTCTTGTCCGTCGCGCTTGCGCCGTTGCCGGCCGACGCGGCGGGGGCCGCCGAGCAGGACGGGCCGCCCATGTCGGCCGCGCCGCGACCCAAGCCGGCGCCTCCACCCTACACGCCATCGCAGCGCGCTCCCGCCGGCACGACGGCGCCGCCGAAATCGGCCGCCGCCGACGAGGCGATGTACGAGCGCTGCATGAAACTTACGACGACCGATCCCGGTGCGGCGCGCGACCTCGCCGAGCATTGGCAAGGGCGCGGCGGGGCGCATCCCGCCGACCATTGCTATGCCGTCGCGCTCGTCGGGCTGAAGCAGTTCAAGGAGGGCGCGGCGCGGCTCGAAGCGCTGGCCAAGGCGATGGACCACGCGCCGGATTCGCTGCGCGCCGAGGTGCTCGACCAGGCGGCGCAGGCCTGGCTGCTCGGCGGCGACGCGGCGCGCGCCTACGCCGCCGACAGCGCGGCGCTCAACATCCTGCCGAACGACCCGGACATTCTCGTCGACCGCGCCGAGGCGGCGGGCAGCGAGGGTTGGTATGACAAGGCGGTCGGCGATCTCGACCGGGTGCTCAAGGCTGACCCCAACCGGGTCGATGCGCTGGTGTACCGCGCCTCCGCCAACCGCGAGTTGGGGAAGCTCGAGATCGCCCTCATCGATGCCGACAAGGCCGTCGCGTTGGCGCCCAATTCGGTCGAGGCGCTGCTCGAACGCGGCGACATCCTGCGGCTCAAGGGCGATCTCGACGGCGCGCGGCGCGACTGGGTGCGGGTCTCCGAGTTGGCACCCGGCAGCACCGCCGCTAGCGACGCCCGCACCAATATCGAGCGGCTGGAGCTCAAGGAGGACGCCGCGGCACCGACCGGCGGCAAGCCGTAGCCCTTGATGGCGCTTTATCTTCCCGGAACCACAGGTCTCCTTGCCGTCGTCGTCACCTGGGGCGTCGGCGCCGTGCTGTTGCTCCTCGGCGGCGCGGTTGTCGGCCGCCGCGCTGCCGCGGAATACCGCATCGGCGCCGGCTGGGGCGCCTTGTGTCTCGTGCTGACCGCATGGGCGGTTTTCGTGCCCCTAAGTCTGCGCCTCCCGGCAGTTGCCGCGGTCGTCGCGGCGTTGGCGGCGCTGCTCGCGCCGTCGCGCCGGCTCGGCCGCGACGATGCGGTCGCGCTCGGCCGGTTGCTGCTGGTGAGCCTGCCGCTCTGGGTGGTGATGGCGGGCGTGCGGCCGTCGCAGGTCGACACGTTTCTCAACCTGCTGCCCAACGCCGACTACCTCGTCGACTACGGGCGGCTGCCCACGGCAGCGCTGCCGCCGAGCCATTCCTATCTCCCCGCGGCACCCTACGACACGCAATTCCTTGCGTTTCTCGGCTCGCTCGTCTGGCGCGACTACCCGGCGGCGGGGATGTCGCTGGTCAACGTGATGCTGCGGCTGGTCGGCGGGCTGGCGATCGCGCGCTTCCTTGCGCGACCGGGTTCGACGCCGTCCTGGGGAACGACCGCGCTCGGCCTGTTGCTGGTGACGCTGTTCGACCCCGGCTTTGTGCCGCGCTTTCATTTCTCGGCCTATGGCGAGACCGCATTGGCGGTGACGGCGCTGCTCGCAGCCTGCCTCTTTATCGAGGTGCAAGAGGGGCGCCGCCGCCAGTTCGCGCTGGCGCTGATCCTGGCGGCGATGATCAACACCAAGCAATCGGGGATCGGACTGGTGCTGGCGGTGGCGGGCGCGGCGGTTGTCGTCGCGCTCGCCGAGCGCCGCGGCAACGGGCGGCGAGCGGTCGCGGAAACGGCGCTGGTGCTGGTGCCGGCGGCGCTCCTGTATCTGGTTTGGCGCTGGTTTGTCGCGCATGCCGGCGTCGCCGAACTGGAGCCCCTGCCGCTTAACGAATGGAACTGGGCGCGATTGCCGGCGACGTTTGAGGGCATCGTTGGGTCGATTGCCGAGAAGCCCATCTATTTCGCGGCGGAAGTCACCGCGTTCGTGCTGCTGGCGATCCTGCTGCGCCGGGAGGGCTGGACGCGGACGACGCGGCTTCTCGGGTTCAACGCCGCCGCTTTCGTGCTCTATAACGGGTTTCTCGTCGCGACCTATATCGCGCATTTCTCGGCCGAGATGGCGGTCGAGGCGCATTCCTATTTCCGCTACAACACGCATCTGTCGCTGATTTTGGTGCTGTCGCTGGCGCTGGCGGCGTGCGATCTGGCGCGGCCGCTCTGGGCGCGCCAGGGCGGGCGGCGCGGGATTGCGGCGGCAGCGGTGCTGCTGGCGTTGGCGGCACCGGTGGCGTTTGCCGAACGGCTGCGCTTCGACATCGAGATGCCGCAGCCGCTCGTCTGGGATCTCGCCGCCGCGCTCAAGCCGCACCTCGCGGACGGCGACAGGCTCGCATTGCTGCTGCCGGGCGACAACGGCGAGGTCGGCGATCTGCTCGCCAGCTACCTCGCGAGTGCGCCGCCACGCAGGCGCGGGCTCGACATCACCCGCTTCGGCTCCGCGGACAGCGCGGCACTCGACAGCGCCGCAGCGGCGGGTGACGCGCTCGCGGTTGTTTCCTGCACCCCGGCGGGGCTGCTGGGCCTGCCGGCGGGGCAGGCGGCGCTGCTGCGCCGCGAGCCGGACAGCGGCTGGCAGGTGGCGGCGGCCTGGCCCTATCGTACCGACCTCAAACTGTCGCGCTGGCAGCGCAACCGGCATTGGCCGGCTTTGTGCCGGTGACGCTTACCCCCGGATCCCCGCCCGCACGTAAAGGACGCGATGGGTTGGATCACGGGCGGCAATCTTCGGAATCCCGGATTTTGAAAAGCTGAAAGCGCGGCGTCGCGGCGCGTGGTTCGAGGCAGGGATCGCGCGGCGCGGCAAAGGGCTCGCGGTCGGCAAGGACGATAAAATCGTAGCGTAGCAGCACCGGCAGCGATGCGCGGCGCGCCGCCGCGTCATGACCGACAAAGCCGGCCCATAGCCGGTCGGGCGATGTCGCCGCCGCCAGCGAGTCGTACGGAGGCCGCAGCGCCAATGGCTGCTGGCCGGCATAGGCGAAAACCGTCGGCACGAAGGCGCCACGCCGCGCCGCCGCCAGGGTCGCGACATGCAGCTGGGAGATCGCGCTCGCATTGACGTCGCGCGGCGGATAGGCGACGGCGAGCGTCGCGCCCTCGGGCAGCGCGTCGATCACCGCAAGATCGGCGGCATAAATCCGGTCGGCCTCGTGCCACACCCGCTCGATCACCGCCATGCGCGCGACGAACATCACGGCGGCGGCCGCGCCGATGGCCCGCGCGGTGCGGCGCGGCAAGATCGGCGCAGTCGCGGCGATCAGCAGCGCGAAGAGCGCCACCGGCAGCCGGCGGTCGACGCCGGCGCCGGTCATCAGCTGGCTCGGCAGTACGAGATAGGTGACGACGAGGATCGCCAGCGCGGCACCGAGCCGCGGCGCGACCCACAGCCGGCGGCGCGCCGCGAGGACTCCGAGCAGCCCGACAAACAACGCAAAACAGGCGATGTCGAACGGCCGGTTGTAGTTGTCGAAGACCGAGAACAGCAAGTCGGCCTTGCGCGCGATATTGCCGTAGACGATCGGGCCGCGCGCCGCAGGCGGCTGAAAGAACAGGAACAGGACGGCCGGCGCGACGAACTGGGTCGCCGCGAGGCCGATCCGCGCCGCCAGGCCGCGGTAGTCGCCGGCGCGCCACTGGCCGACCGCCGGGGGCAGCTC
>DATJOB010000463.1:0-8706 GCA_035507475.1 Allostellaceae bacterium
TACATGGTGCTCGGCGCGCTGCCGCGCGACCCTGAGCTCGGCGTCGCCGCGCGGCATCTCGGCCTCGTCCCGGCGGACGAGGCCGGCGCGCCGGAGGCGCCGATCGCGCGCGCCGCGGCGCTCGTCGCCGCCGGGCTCGACATCGACCGCTGGCTCGCGCTCGCCCGCCCGTCATCGGCCAGCGCCACGACATCGCCCGGCGCGGCGCCATGCGGCTCGGCGCCGCTCGGACCGCCGCCGCCCGGCAAATGCATCGCGGTCGCGTGCGACGACGCGTTCCGCTTCACCTATGCGGCGACGCTCGGCGCCTGGCGGCGGCAGGGCGCCGAGCTGTCCTTCTTCTCGCCGCTCGCCGACGCGCCGCCCGACCCAGCGGCCGATGCGGTCTTCCTCCCGGGCGGCTATCCCGAGCTTCATGCCGGACGCCTCGCCGCTGGCGGCCGCTTCCTCGCCGGGCTGCGCGACGCCGCGGCGCGCGGCGCGGCGGTCTACGGCGAGTGCGGCGGCTACATGGTGCTCGGCGACACGCTCGTCGACCGCGACGGCAGGGCGCACCGCATGGCCGGGCTGCTGCCGCTCGCCACGAGCTTCGCCGCACCGCGCCGCCATCTCGGCTACCGCCGCGCACGGCTCGTCGCGGCGACGCCGCTCGGCCCGGCCGGCGCGGCGTTCCGCGGGCACGAGTTCCATTATGCGACGATCGTCGCAGAAGGGCCGGGCGAGCGCCTCTTCGCCGTCGCCGATTCCTGCGGTCAGGCGCTGCCCGACGCCGGCCTGCGGCGCGGCAACGTCGCCGGGTCGTTCATCCACCTGATCGACCGCGAGGAATAGCGGTCAGAGCCGCGCGCCGCTCGTCGGATCGAACAGGTGGACGTGCTCGGGCAGCACCGCGAAGCGCAGCACCTCGCCCGGCGACGGATCGAGCGTGCCGGCGGCGCGCGCCGTCAGCCGGACGCCGTCGCCGCCGAGCCGGCCATGGACGATCGTGTCGGCGCCGAGCCGCTCCAACAGCTCGACCGTCACCGGCAGCGGGCCGTCGGGCGCCAGCGTCAGATGTTCCGGGCGCAGGCCGAGCTGCACCCGGCGGCCCGCCTCGCCCGGGCCGCGCGGCACCGGCACCACGCAGTTGCCGACCACCACCCCCGAGGCGTCGAGCCGGCCCTCGACCAGGTTCATCGCCGGCGAGCCGATGAACCCGGCGACAAAGGCGGTCGCCGGGCGCTCGTAAAGCTCGAGCGGCGGGCCGATCTGGTCGGCGTTGCCGGCGTTCATCACGATCAGCCGGTCGGCGAGGGTCATCGCCTCGACCTGGTCGTGCGTGACATAGAGCGAGGTGGTCCGCAGCTCCTGCTGCAGGCGCCTGATCTCGACCCGCATCTGGACGCGCAGCTTGGCGTCGAGATTGGAGAGCGGCTCGTCGAACAGGAAGACCTTGGGATCGCGGACGATCGCGCGGCCCATCGCAACGCGTTGGCGCTGGCCGCCCGAGAGCTGGCGCGGCTTGCGGTCGAGGAGGCCTTCGAGCTGCAGGATCGCGGCGGCGCGGTCGACCCGCACGCGGATCTCGGCGCGCGCCGTGCCGCGCATCTTGAGGCCGTAGGCCATGTTGTCGAAGACGCTCATATGCGGGTAGAGCGCATAGTTCTGGAACACCATCGCGATGTCGCGGTCCTTCGGCTCGACGCCGTTGACGACGCGGCCGTCGATCGCGACCGAACCCGCGCTGATGTCCTCGAGGCCCGCGACCATGCGCAACAGCGTCGACTTCCCGCAGCCCGAGGGACCGACCACGACCACCAGCTCGCCGTCGGCGATGTCGCAGCTGACGCCGTGCACGACCTCGCGCTCGCCGTAGGATTTGCGCAGATTGTCGAGCGTCACTGTGGCCATTTGCGCTGTCTCACGGATCGTGGCGGAAACGCCGCTCGCCGACGCGGCGCTCGCTCTCGCGGAAGCCGTGGCGCTCGAGCAGCGCGGCAAGGCCGCTGCGGTTGGCGTCGCGCACGCTCGCGGTGATCGGCACGTTGCGCTCCAGCACCTTGGCAAGCAGCGCCGCGACTGCATCGCCGCCGGCATAACGCAGGCCGAGGAGCTCGTTCTCGCCCCAGTGGCGGCCGACCTCGGCGCTGTCGACCAGGACGAACCCGGCGACCGCATCGCCGGCGAGCGCCACCCAGGATTGGCCGAACGCGAGGATCTTGCGGAGCGAGGCATAGAGCGCCTCTTCCTGTTCGAGCGTCTCGACGACGACCGGGATATCCGCGGCCAGCCGCAGCAGCAGCGCATGGATCTCCGCGGCGTCGCCGACCGTCGCCGCCCGGATCGTCGGCTCGGTCATTTCTCGCTCTCGACCAGGCCCTTGACGAACCAGCGCTGCATCAGCAGCACCACCGCGACCGGCGGCAGGATCGCGAGCAGCGCCGTCGCCATCACGATCTGCCACTCGGTCTGGGTGTCGCCGTTGCCGATCATCTGCCTGATGCCGATGATGATCGTCGTCATCGACGGTGTGTTGGTGACCAGCAGCGGCCAGAGATACTGGTTCCAGCCGTAGAGGAAGAGGATCACGAAGAGCGCCGCGATATTGGTCTTCGACAGCGGGATCACGGTGTCGACGAAGAAGGTCCACGGGCCGGCGCCGTCGATCTTGGCGGCCTCGACCAGCTCGTCGGGGATGGTCAGGAAGAACTGGCGGAACAGGAGCGTCGCGGTCGCCGAGGCGACGAGCGGCAGGGTGAGCCCGGCATAGCGGTCGATCAGCCCCATGTCGGTGGCGATCTGGTAGGTCGGGATGATGCGCACCTCGACCGGCAGCATCAGCGTCACGAAGATCGCCCAGAAGCAGAGCTTGCGCAGCGGGAAGCGGAAGAACACGACGGCATAGGCCGAGGGCAGCGAGATCGCGATCTTGCCGCCGGCGATCACCAGCGCCATCACCAGGCTGTTGAGCATCATCAAGCTGACCGGGGTGCCGCTCGTCTTGGCGGTGCCGGCGTCGAGCGCCTCGGCGTAGTTGGCGGCGAGCCGGCTGCCCGGCAGCAGCGTCATCGGCGCTTCGAGGATCGCCGACAAATCGTGGCTCGAGGCGACGAACGCGACGTAGATCGGAAACAGCACGACGACGAGCCCGGCGATCAGGATCGCGTGCGGGACCCAGGCGCTGCGCCGCGCGGTCACCATCGGGAAACCCCGGCTCCTGTCGCCCTTGGCCGGGCGCGATCCGGCCATCCACGTCTTCCCGATCGACCCTGCGCAAACGCAGCGGTGGCCCGCCGCGTCAAGGCCCGGGGTGGGGAAGAGGGGCCGCTAGGCATAGTGCACCCGCCGCTCGATAAAGCGGAACTGGACCGCGGTGAGCGCGATGACGATCGCCATCAGCACCACCGATTGCGCCGCCGAGCCGCCGAAGTCGAGGCCGACGATGCCGTCGTACCAGACCTTGTAGACAAGGATCTCGGTCGCTTTGTCGGGGCCGCCCTGGGTGACGTTGTGGATGACGCCGAACGTGTCGAAGAAGGCGTAGACGATGTTGACGACGATGAGGAAGAAGCTGGTCGGCGCGAGGAGCGGGAAGACGATCGTCCAGAACCGCCGGCGCGGCGTCGCGCCGTCGATCGCCGAGGCTTCGAGCAGCGAGGCCGGGATCGCCTGCAGCCCGGCGAGAAAGAAGAGGAAATTGTAGCTGATCTGCTTCCAGGCGGCGGCGAGGATCACCAGCAGCATCGCCTGACGGCCGTCGAGCAGGTAGTTCCAGTCGACCCCGAGCCGGCGCAGCCAGTCGGCGACGACGCCGATCGTCGGGTTGAAGAGGAACATCCACAACACGCCGGCGATCGCCGGGGCGATCGCATAGGGCAGGAGCAGCACGGTCTTGTAGAACGTTGCGCCGCGCACCACGCGGTCGGCCATCACCGCGAAGAGCAATCCCGGCGCCAGCGCCAGCACCGCCACCGCGACGCTGAACAGCGCAGTCTCCGCGACCGAGAAGAGGTAGTTGGGGTCGGCGAAGAGCGCGGCGAAATTCTCCCATCCGACAAACCGCGTCGACAGGCCGAATGCGTCGCCGCCCTCGACCGACTGGAAGATCGCCTGCCCGGCCGGCCAGAAGAAGAAGATCACCGTCACCGCCAGCTGCGGCAGCAGCAGCGCCGCCGGCAACAGCCAGCCGGAGAAGACGACGCGGCGATCCAACCCTCACCCGCCCATCGCTGAGGCGATGGGCCGCTCCCGCTCCCGCTTGCGGGAGAGGGTCTTCCCGTCGGCGCCGGCGCAAAGCCCCTCTCCCGCAAGCGGGAGAGGGTGGCCTCGGGCGCAGCCCGAAGACAGGTGAGAGTCTGCGCGCACGAACCTACTGCACGTTCTTCTGGAACTGGCGCAGGAGCGCGTTGCCGCGGGCGACCGCATCGTCGAGCGCCGCCTTGGCGGTCATCTTGCCGGAGAACGCGCCTTCAAGGTCCTCGGCGATCACGTCGCGGATCTGCACCATGTTGCCGAAGCGCAACCCGCGCGAGTTCTCGGTCGGCGGCTTCGCGGTCATCTGCAGGAGCGCCACCTCGGTCCCCGGGTTCTTCTCGTAGTAGCCCGACGCCTTGGTCGCCTGATAGGCCGCCTTGGTGATCGGCAGATAGCCGGTGTCCTCGTGCCACTTCTCCTGCACCGGCACGCTCGACAGATAGGTGAAGAACTTGGCGACGCCCTTGTATTCCTCGGCTTTCTTGCCGCCGATCACCCACAGGCTGGCGCCGCCGATGATCGAGTTCTGCGGCGCGCCCTTGACGTCAGGGTAATAGGGCAGCTCGGTCACCCCGAAGGCGAACTTGACGCCCTGCTTGATCGTGCCGTAGCTCGCCGAGGAATCCTGCAGCATCCCGCAATCGCCCGAGATGAACTTCGCGGTCGGCTCGGTGGTGCGCCCGCCATAGTCGAAGCTCTTGTCTTTCTCGGCTTCGGCGAGGTTGGCGACATGGCGCACGACGGTCGGGTTGTTGATCTCGAGCTTGGTGTCGAGCCCGCCGAGCCCGTTCGCCTCGGTGCCGATCGGGATGTTGTGCCAGGCGCTGAAATTCTCGATCTGCACCCAGCTCACCCAGGCCGAGGTGAAGCCGCAGGGCTGGCCGGCGGCGCGCAGCTTTTTCCCCGCCTCGAAGGTCTCGGGCCAGGTCTTGGGCGGCTTGTCGGGGTCGAGCCCGGCCTTCTTGAACGCGTCCTTGTTCCAGTAGACGACCGGAGTCGAGCTGTTGAACGGCAGCGACAGCATCTTGCCGTCGGGCGTGCTGTAATAGGCCGTCACCGCCGGCAGATAGGTGCTCGGGTCGAACTTCTCGCCGGCATCGGCCATCAGCTGGTAGACCGGCTTGATCGCGCCCTTCGCCGCCATCATCGTCGCGGTGCCGACCTCGAAAACCTGGACGATCGCCGGGGCGTTGCCGGCGCGATAGGCGGCGATCGCCGCGGTCATCGCCTCGGCATAGGAGCCCTTGAACACCGGCACGACCTTGTAGTCGCTCTGCGAGGCGTTGAAGTCGGCCGCGATCTTGTTGATCCGGTCGCCGTTGACCGAGGTCATCGCGTGCCACCACTGCAGCTCGATCGGGTCCGCCTTGGCGCCCGTCGCCGCCGCAAGCGTGAGCGCGACCGCCAGGATAAGCTTCTGCATGAGCCCCCCCCCTTCCCCCCTGAAAATGCGCTATCTGATCTGACGCGGCCTACCTTGCCAAATCATGACCCGGGCCGGAAGCTTTTGTGACATGCCGCCGCTCGACCGCCTCGCGCAGCGCCTCGACGCGCTGGCGCTCGCCGCGCCGCTGACGGTGCGCGTCAGCGCGCGGGCACGGCGCCTGTCGCTGCGCGTCGACGCCGCGGCCCGCGGCGTCGAGCTGGTGCTGCCGCACCGCGTCTCGGCCGAGGCGGCGCTCGGCTTCGTCGCCGCGCATCGCGGCTGGATCGCGGCGCGCATCGCGGCGCTGCCGGCGCCGCGGCGTCTCGCCGACGGCGCCAGCGTCCCGCTGTTCGGCGTGCCGCACCGCATCCGCCACGTCACCGACCCGGCTGCGGCGCCGGTCGCGATCGTCGGCGGCGAGATCCGCGTGCGCGGCGATCCGGCGCACCTGCCGCGCCGGGTGCGCGACCATCTGGTGGCGCTCGCCCGGCGCGACTTTTCGGCGCGGGCCCGCAGCCTCGCCGAGCGGCTCGGCCGGCGGGTCGCGCGGGTCGCGGTGCGCGACCCGAAGAGCCGCTGGGGCAGCTGCTCGTCGTCGGGCGCGCTGTCGTTCAGCTGGCGGCTGATCCTCGCGCCCGAGCCGGTGATCGACTACGTCATCGCGCACGAGGTCGCGCATCTCGTCGAGATGAACCACGGCCCACGCTTCTGGCGGGTCGTCGCCAGCCTCGTCCCCGACAGCGCGGCGCCGCGCGCCTGGCTCAGGCGGCACCGGCTGGAGCTGCTGAGCTACGGCTAGCGCGCCGCATGATCCAGACGAGGATGACGAGGCTCGGCGCGCAGAACGTCGTGCTGACGAGGAAGAACGGCGTCCAGCCGAGGGTCTGCGCCAGATAGCCGCCCGAGGCGGCGAGCACGTTGAGCCCGACCGTCGCGAGCGAGGAGAGCAGCGCGTACTGCGTCGCGGTGAAGTCGCGGCTGCACAGGTCGGAGAGATAGGCGACGAAGGCCGAGGATGCCATCCCGCCGGTCAGGTTCTCGGCGCCGATGGTCAGCGCCAGCATCGCCACGTCGTGCCCCGCCCAAAGCTGGGCGATGTACATCAGGTTGGAGAGCGCCTGCGCCGCGCCGCAGAGGAGCAGCGCGCCGAACACGCCGAGCCGCGCCACCAGCACCCCGCCCGCCGCGACGCCGGCCAGCGTCGCGAGCACGCCGTAGACCTTGGCGACGGTCGCGACCTCGATCTTGGTGAAGCCGATCTCGACATAGAGCGGGTTGGCCATCGAGCCGGCGAGCGCGTCGCCGAACTTGTAGAGCACGATGAAGACGACGATCGCGCCGAGCTGCGCCCCGCCGAGCCGCGCGAAGATGTCGAGAAACGGCGCCACCACCGCCCGCTTGAGCCACGCCTCGGCGCGCGCCCAAGCGCTGTCGCCCGGCAGCAGCTCGGGCGGCGCGATGCCGCCCGGCTCGGGCGTCAGCCACACCGTCACCATGCCGACGCTCATCAGCGCCGCCATCGCCGCATAGGCGAGGTGCCAGCCGCCGAGGCTCGCGGCATAGAGCGCGCCGGCGCCCGACGCGAGCATGCCGAAGCGGTAGCCCCATTGCGTCGCCGCGGCGCCGGCGCCCTGCTCGTCGGGCCGCAGCAGCTCGATGCGGTAGGCGTCGATGACGATGTCCTGGCTCGCCGACAGGAAGGCGACGACCACCGCGGCGAGCGCGGTCGCCGCCGGGTCGGTCTTCGGGTCGGTCATGCCGAGCGCGAGGATCGCCAGCGCGAGCAGCAGCTGGATCGTCAGCGCCCAGCTGCGGCGGCGGCCGAGCCGCCGGGACAGCAGCGGGATTGCCAGCCGGTCGATCACCGGCGACCAGAGGAATTTGAGGCTGTAGGACGCGCGCACCAGGCCGAAAAGCCCGATCGCGGTCAGCGACACGCCGAGCTCGGCGAGCCAGTAGGAGAGCGTGCCGAAGGTCAGCGCCAGCGGCAGCCCGCTCGAAAATCCCATCAGCAGGACGGCGACGAGGCGCGGCTGGCGGTAGACCGCGAGCGAGGCGCGCCAGTCGCGGCGCGGTCGCGCGGCCGCGACGAGGTTGTCGGCCGCCGCGCGCCGCCGGGGAGTGCGCGAGCCGGGCCGCCGCCGCCTAGCGATGCGGCATCTCGCCGAGCGTCGGGTCGGCCGGCTCGCGCGGCTTCGGCTGCTTGGCCTTTTCCTCGGCCGCGAGGACGTCGGCGGCGACCTGCATCTTCACGATCTTGTCCGGGTTGACGACCATGCCGTTATGCGCCGGGTCGCCCTTCCTCAACCGGTCGACATATTCCATGCCGGAGACGACCTTGCCGAAGATGGTGTATTTACCGTCGAGCGCCGGCGCCGCGGCATACATGATGAAGAACTGGCTGTCGGCGCTGTTGGGGTCGGAAGCGCGCGCCATGCCGACGACGCCGCGCACGAAGTGCTCGCTCGAAAACTCGGCGCGCAGCGGGTGGCCGGAACCGCCGGTGCCGTCGCCCTTGGGGTCGCCGCCCTGCGCCATGAAGCCGTCGATCACGCGGTGGAAGGCGAGGCCGTCGTAGAACCCGGCGCGCGTCAGTTTCCTGATCTGCACGCAGGTGTTGGGCGCGAGATCGGGGCGCAGCTCGATCACCACGCGGCCGAAGGCGAGGTCCATATAGAGAATGTTCTCGGGGTCGGCGGCGCGCGCGGCGCCACCCGCCGCCAGCAACGCCACGACCAGCAGGACAAGCCGCGTCAGGACCGTTTTTATCGTCGTTGTTCCCACACAAGCGGGAATCCGCGGCAGCCGGCGCAACGGGCACCCCTGGCCCGCCGCCTTCGCGGCGGTGACGAGATCGTTCGATGTCATGCGGATACCCTTCAAGCCGTCGCGTCGGCGGCCACCTGCATCTTCACGATGCGATCGGGGTTGCTCACCGACCCGCTCGATCCGCTGCCCTTCTTGATCGCGTCGACGAACTCCATCCCCGCGACCACCTGGCCCCATACGGTGTATTGGCGGTCGAGGAAGCGGGCATCGGCAAAGCA
>DATJOB010000464.1:0-3280 GCA_035507475.1 Allostellaceae bacterium
CCGCGCGCCACAGAGCTCGTCGAGCGCGGCGCGGAAGCGCTTGAGGACCGGGCGTCGGCGATGGCGGCGGGCATGGCGCGTTGTACCACAATAGGCATATTCTCCGGCACACCCCGCGCGGGAGCATGGTTTGCCGCTCGACACCGTCTTCAGCGTCTGCCCGCACGACTGCCCGAGCGCCTGCGCGCTCGAGGTCGAGCGGCTGGACGACGGCCGCGTCGGCCGCATTCGCGGCGCCCGGGCACAGGGCTACACCGACGGCGTGGTCTGCGCCAAGGTCGGGCGCTATGCCGAGCGGCAATACCACCCCGAGCGGCTCACCGTGCCGCTGCGCCGGGTCGGCGAGAAAGGCGTCGGCCATGCGGCGTTCGCGCCGATCGCGTGGGACGACGCGCTCGACCTCGTCGCCGAGGGGCTGACCCGGGCGGCGCAGCGCCACGGCAGCGAGGCGGTGTGGCCGCATTACTATTCGGGCACGATGGGTCTGGTGCAGCGCGACGGGCTGCAGCGGCTGCGCCACGCGATGCGCTATTCGCGGCAGCACTCGACCATCTGCAACGCCTTGACCGACGCCGGCTGGCTGGTCGGCGCGGGCGTCAAGCGCGGCGTCGACGGGCGCGAGATGGCGCAGTCGGACCTGATCGTCGTGTGGGGCGGCAACCCGGTCTCGACCCAGGTCAACGTGATGACCCACATTGCCAAGGCGCGCAAGGAACGCGGCGCCAAGCTCGCCGTCGTCGATCCCTACCGCACCGGCACCGCCGAGATCGCCGATCTGCACCTGGCGCCGCTGCCCGGCACCGACGGCGCGCTCGCCTGCGCGGTGATGCACGTGCTGTTCAAGGAGGGCTATGCCGACCGCGCCTATCTCGCGCGCTATGCCGACGATCCGGCCGGGCTCGAAGCGCATCTCGAAGATCGCGGGCCGGCATGGGCTGCGGCGATCACCGGCCTCGGCGCCGACGAGATCACCGCCTTCGCCCGGCTCTACGGGCAGACCAAACGCGCCTATCTGCGCATCGGCTACGGGTTCTCGCGGTCGCGCAACGGCGCCGCCAACCTCTTCGCGGTCACCTGCCTGCCGGTGGTGACTGGCGCGTGGCAGTACGAAGGCGGCGGCGCGCTGCAGTCGAACCACGGGCTTTTCCGCCTCGACCGGCGCCTCATCGAGGGCACCGATGTCATCGACCATGCGACGCGCATCCTCGACCAGTGCCGGATCGGCGCGATCCTGACCGGCGACAAATACGATCTCGGCGACGGGCCGCCGGTCGACGCGCTGCTGATCCAGAATACCAACCCGATGGTGGTCTCGCCGGAGTCCGGCCTCGTCCATCGCGGCTTCGCGCGCGACGATCTCTTTGTCTGCGTGCACGAGCAGTTCATGACCGAGACCGCGGCGATGGCCGATGTCGTGCTGCCGGCGACGACGTTCCTCGAGCATGACGACATCTACACCGCCGGCGCGCACAGTTTCCTGCAGCTGCACCGCGCGGTCGTGCCGCCGCTCGGCGAATGCCGCTCGAACCACGCGGTGCAGTGCGCGCTCGCGGCACGGCTCGGCGCGCGGCATCGCGGCTTTGCGATGAGCGCCTTCGAGATCATCGAGGAGACGCTGCGGATGAGCGGGCTGCCGAGCGCCGACGAGTTCGTCGAGGGCACCTGGCTCGATTGCGCCCCGCCCTTCGAGACCGCGCATTTTCTCGACGGGTTCGGCCATCTCGACAAGAAATTCCATTTCCGCGCCGATTGGCGCGCCATGCGCGGGCCGATGCACGAGCGCGAGCTCGGCGCGCTCGCCGAATTCCCCGACCACGTCGCCAATATCGACGACCGCGACCCGGAGCGTCCGTTTCGCCTGGTGCCGGCGCCGTCGCGATCCTTCCTCAACACCAGCTTCAACAACACGCCTTCGGGCATCGCCCGCGAGGGACGGCCGACCGCGCTCGTCCATCCGCGCACGCTGGCGCGGCTCGGCCTCGCCGACGGGGCGCGCATCCGGCTCGGCAACGCCAAGGGCAGCGTCGTCGTCCATGCCAAGGCGTTCGACGGGTTGCAGCCGCGCGTGGTGATCGTCGAGGGGGTGTGGCCGAACGCGGCCTTCGAGGAGGGGGTCGGCATCAATCTGTTGACCAGTGCCGAACCCGGTCCGCCGCAGGGCGGCGCGGTGTACCACGACACCTCGGTCTGGCTGAGGCCGGCGTGAAGACCATGTTTTACTGTCACCCCCGCCAAGGCGCGGGTCCCGGATCGAGCGGTTGCCCCGATTTCCCGCGTTCGCGGGAATGACCGTCGGGAAGGCTGGGCGATGAGCGAAGAGAAAAAACTGCCGGCGCACTCGCGTAATGCCGATGTCGACGCCTTCCTCGCCGATCTCGGCCGCGCCCCCGCCGTGCGCCCGGCATCGGGACGCGGCCGGCTGATCTTCGCGCTCGACGCCACCGCCAGCCGCGAGCCGAGCTGGGACCGCGCCTGCCGCATCCAGGGCGAGATGTTCGAGGCGACCGCCGCTCTGGGCGGGCTCGACGTGCGCCTTGTCTTCTACCGCGGCTTCAACGAGTGCAAGGCGAGCCGCTGGATGCGCAGCGCGGCCGAGCTGCATCGCGCGATGCGTGCGGTGTCCTGCATCGGCGGCGAGACGCAGATCGAACGGGTGCTGGAGCACGCGGTCGCCGAGACCAAGCGCGAGCGGGTCGGCGCGCTGGTCTTTGTCGGCGACGCGATGGAGGAGAGCGTCGACCGGCTATGCCGGCTCGCCGGCGAGCTCGGGCTGCTCGGCACGCCGGTCTTCGTCTTCCACGAGGGCGGCGACCCGCGCGCCGGCGCCGCCTTCCGGCAGATCGCCAAGCTGTCGCGCGGCGCCTACCTGGCTTTCGACCAGGCGAGCGCCGACCGGCTCAAGGAGCTGCTCGCGGCGATCGCGGTCTATGCCGCCGGCGGCTATCGCGCGCTCGCCGATTACGGCGCCCGCACCGGCGGCGACATCCGGCTGCTCACCGCGCAATTGCACGGCTGATGCCGGAACTTTGCCGGGCCCGCGGCTCGTTTGATCGTCACCCCCGCCCCCGCGGGGGGCCCAGGGCAGGCGCCGATCGTTTGACCTCGATTCCCGCATTCGCGGGAACGACGACCGTGTAGTGATGCTCGCGCTGCTCGGCGGCGTCCTGATCCTCGCCGGGCTGCTGCTGCTCGTCTATCTGTTCGTCAACACCGAGCCGGCCAAGCTGGCGCGCGCCCTCAAATGGGCGGCGATCGGGGTCGGCGTGGCGTTGTTCGGGTT
>DATJOB010000465.1:0-4096 GCA_035507475.1 Allostellaceae bacterium
TTCGGCAATCCGGTGATGACGGCGCCGCTGAGCCCGTTCGGGCTCTTGTTCCTGGCGCTGTCCGGCGTCGTCTGGTTCGGCTGGGACGCGATCGGCGCCGCCTATGCCTATCGCGAGGAGATCTGTCCGAACCGCGGCCGCGCCTTCCTGCAGACGGTCCGGCTCGGACCGGTCCTCGTCAACCGCCTCGTGCGGCGGGGCGGCGACTAGCGCGCCGGCGGGGACCGGCGCGGCGCGGGCGCGCGGCGGCGGGGTCGCTCGGGTCGAAACGGCGGAACCCGGCGACCACCAGGTCGGATAGGCTCGACCCGATAAAGGCGAGCGCCAGCGCGCCGGTCACCGCGGCGCCGCCGGGCAGGCCGCGGACCTCCTTGAGCATCCCGCCCAATTCGTGCGCCTCGCGCGGGTTGCCGTGGACCATCGCCAGGACGAGGCAACCGCCGACCAGCACGATTGCGACGCCGCGGCCGATCGCGCCGTAGCGGCCGACCGGCCGCACCAGGCGCCTTTCACCTTTTGGCAGCTCGAGCGGCCCTTCGACATCGCCGACCGCGCCCCAGCCGACGAGCCCGGCGCCGCAGGCCGCGACGACGATTCCGGCCAGGCCGACCGCGACCCGCCCGGCCGCGCCGGTCGCCAACCGGCCGACCCAGGATTGCAGCTCGTGCTCGCCGCCGCCGGTCCAGCCGAGCGCCATGCCGAGCAGGCTGCCCATGAACGCGATGTAGACCGCCGCGTCGCCCAGCATGCCGGCCACCAGCAGCCAATGGCGGCGCCCCGGATGGTCGCGGCGGTCGAGCGCGGCGATGGCCAGCCAGCCGGCGAAGCAGGCGAGACCCAAGGCGAGCAGCACGATCAGCGCATCGCCCGCCCAACCCTGCGCCAGCGGCCGCAACGCCCCGCCGAACCCGCCCGGCGCCTGGCGCGGGTCGAGCGTCGTGCGCGCCGCCGAGACGCCGACGAGGGCGTAGATCGCGCCGCGCGCGGCATAGCCGGCGCGACCCATCCAGCCGGCGGCGCGGCGCGAACCGGGCGAAGCGAGCGGAAGGCTTTTCGCGACGGGCATGATGCGCAAAGATCAACGCACGAGCCGCAAGGCCGTTGCCGCAGACGATTGCCCTCAAGGCGTTGCGCCCGGGCGGCGGGAGGAGAGGCATGACGCTCATCGACCAGATCGCCGCGAAGATCGGCGCGATCCGCTACGAGGACCTGCCGCCCGAAGCGGTCGAATGGGCCAAGATCGGGATCTTCGACACGGTCGGCGTGACGCTCGCCGGGGCAGGCGAGCCCTGCGCCCGGATCGTCGCGCAGACGCTCGGCGCCGCCCCGGGTCCCTGCCTCGTCTTCGGCAGCGAGCGGCGCCTCGCCGCGCTCGATGCCGCGCTGGTCAACGGCACCGCGGCGCATGCGCTCGATTTCGACGATGTCAGCCACTCGCTCGGCGGCCATCCCTCGGCGCCGCTGGTGCCGGCGCTGTTCGCGCTCGCCGAGACGTGGGATTGCGACGGCCGCGCCTTCATCGCCGCCTATGTCGCCGGCTTCGAGACCGAGACGCGTATCGCGCGCGGCGTCCATTTCCACCATTACGAGAAGGGGTGGCACCCGACAGCGACGCTCGGCGTGTTCGGCGCGGCCGCCGCGTGTTGCCATCTCCTGCGGCTGACGCCGGCACAGACCGCGACGGCGCTCGCGGTCGCCGCCTCGCTGGCGAGCGGGATCAAGGCCAATTTCGGCACGATGACCAAGCCGCTGCATGTCGGCCACGCAGCGCGCAACGGCCTCTTCGCGGCGCTGCTCGCGCGCGAGGGCTTCACCGCCAACCCGGGCGCCCTCGAGCACGGCCAGGGGTTCCTCAACGTCTTCAACGGCGAGGGGCATTTCGACGCGGCGGCGATCCTGGCGGGCTGGGGCGAACCCTACGACGTCGTCCGCCCGGGACCGGCGATCAAGCAATACCCGTGCTGCGGCAGCACGCACCCGGCGCTCGATGCGCTGCTGGCGCTGCGCGCCGAGCATCCGATGCCGGTCGAGCGGATCGCCCGGATCGAGACGCGGACCCATCCGCGGCGCCTGGCGCATACCGACCGGCCGGACCCGCGATCGGGGCTCGACGCCAAGTTCAGCGTGCAATATTGCCTCGCCCGCGCGGTGCTGCAGGGCCGCATCCGGCTCGACGATTTCGCCGGCGAGGCGCATCGCGACCCCGCAATCCGCGCGCTGATGGCGCGCATCGTCGCCACACCGCACCCCGCGGCGCGCGACGACAACGAGGCGGCGCTCGGCACCGAGGTGCGGGTGAGCTTCACCGACGGCGCGAGCGTCGCGCGCAAGGTCGGCGCCTCGCTCGGCCGCGGCCCCGACAACCCGATGCCGCCGGACGCGCTCGCCGCCAAGTTCGCCGATTGCGCCGGGCGGGCGCTGACCCCGGCCGCGGCAGCGCGGCTCCGGCAGATGCTCGACAGCCTGGAGACGCAGCCGAGCGTCGCGGCGATCGCCGCTGCGACGGCGGCGCCGGCCCGGCTCGCCGCCGAATAGACCCGCGGGCGAGCGGCGGGCGCCAGGACGCTACTCGGCGGCCTCTTGCAGCGGGCGCACCGAGGCGGCCATCTGGCGCTCGTAGGCCTGGCGCCAGTCGAGCCCGGCCTCGCTGACGAAATCGCCGCTGCGCACCGGGTACATGATGTCCGGGTCGTCGACTCCCGGCGGCGCCGAGCCCTGCTTGGCCAGCGCGCGCGCCACCTGGAGCAGGCGGCGGCGGGTGCGCATGATCATCATGTCGCTGGGGCCGAGATGCTCGAACAAATGGTCGGTGATCGGCCCCATGCTCTCGGTGACCGCCTGGTCCTGCTGGTGGATGCCGTCGATCCCGGTGTAGTTGCCGCCCTGCGCCTGCGCCGCTCGGTCGATCAGCCAGTCGTTCTGCGGCCGGCCGTTGAGCCGCCAGCGGCCGAGCCAGTCGGTCGTGTTCGGCAGGTAGTCGAACACCCGCTTGAAGCCCGGCATCATGCGGCCGTCCCTGTCGTCGGTGACGAAGGCCGGCTCGTCCTTCCACCTGAGGCTGACGAACATCGTGTGATGGTCGTCCATCGGGACCCAGGCGCGGTTGTGCAGATGCGTCGCGAACTTGCCCTGCGGCGTCTGGGTCCAGAACGGCAGCATGAAATTGGCAAAGCGCCAGTAGGTCTCGCCCGGGCCGCCATCGCGGTAGGCGGCGTACATCGTGCCGGTCGGCGTGTCGGCGACGTGGTAGTCGGGCGCGCGGTTGGTCACGGTGTGGCGCAGCAGCGCGTCGTCGGGGAGCATGTCGGCGCTGATGCCGCCGCCGTGCAGGAAGCCGAAATGGCAGGTGTCGATGTCGCCTTCGAGCGCCTGCAGCCAGTTGCACTCGCGCTGCACGAACTGGATCTGCACCTCGGCCTCGGGCAACAGCGTCGCCTCGATCCGCGGCAGCGGCGGCGCGGTCTTGCGCTCGCCCATATAGACCCAGACGAGGCCGTTGCGCTCGGCCGCCTTGTAGGCCTTGGCCTTGACGAGGTGCTTGAAGTCGCGCGCCGGCGGCACGCTCGGCATGTCGACGCAGTTGCCCTCCACGTCGAACTTCCAGCCGTGATAGACGCAGCGCAGCCCGTTCTCCTCGTTGCGCCCGAGGAACAGCGAGGCGCAGCGGTGCGGGCATTTGTGGTCCATGACGCCGACCCGCCCGGCGCTGTCGCGGAACGCGATCAGCTTCTCGCCGAGCAGCATCAGGCGCATCGGCTCGCCGTCGGCCTTCAATTCGGACGACATTGCTGCCGGCAGCCAGTACTGGCGCATCAACTGGCCCATCACCGTGCCGGGTCCGACGCGGACCAGATCGTCGCTGTCCTTCTGGCGCATGACGTATTCCTTCTAAGGGGATTGCACCGCGAGCGTCATTCTGAAGATGGACCGTGAGTGCCTTATCAACGCTCTAGAGCCGTCGGTCCAGTTCAGCCGCCAACGCGGCGATCATCGCAACGACTTCTTTCACAGAAAATTCGTCGTGCTTTGCTGCGTGAATAACCATCAGAGCCAAATCTCGAATCGACGCTTCCGGTGAACCTCGTCGGTATTTTCC
>DATJOB010000466.1:0-6946 GCA_035507475.1 Allostellaceae bacterium
TGGAATTTCGTCGCCTCGCTGGCGATGGCCGTTTTCTGTGCGGTCGCGGCATCGCGGCCCGGCGCGCGTCGGGCGCCGACATGAGCGGCACGCGCCCGCCCTACCTGCCGGGGGATCGCGGCCCGGACGACGACGCGGCGCGGATGATCCGCGTCGACCAGGCCGGCGAATACGGCGCCACGCGCATCTACGCGGGCCAACTCGCGGTGATCCGCCGCGGCCGCGCCGCCGGCGCGATCCGCGAGATGGCCGAGCAGGAGCGCCGTCATCTGGCGCAGTTCGACCGGCTCGTCGCCGAGCGACGGGTGCGGCCGACGGCGCTGTCGCCGCTCTGGCATGTCGCCGGCTATGCGCTGGGCGCGGCGACCGCGCTCCTCGGCGAGCGCGCGGCGATGGCCTGCACCGTCGCGGTCGAGGAGGTGATCGACGAGCATTACGCGCGCCAGGCGGAGCGCCTCGGCGAGCGCGATCCCGAGCTCGCCGCGACGGTGCGCGAGGCGCGCGCCGACGAGCTCGCGCACCGCGACGCCGCGCTCGCCCACGAGGCGCGGCTGGCACCCGCCTACGACCTCGTCTCCGGCCTCGTCAAGACGGGCGCCCGCCTCGCGATCTGGCTGTCCGAGCGGATTTGAACCTTGCGCGAACCGCCTCGTTGATAGGGCACGCCGAAGCGTGCGCAACGAGGAGGCCGGCATGGCTGCCCAGATCGTCGTCGTCGGGATATTCGAATCGAAGGGCTACGCGCAGGACGCACGCAACCGGCTGCGCACCGAGGGCGTGCCCGAAGCCAATATGGCGCTCACCGTGCTGCGCGAGGTCGCACCGGTGCCCGAGACGACGCGGCCCGAGCTCGCCGCGCTGTCGATCGACCCGCTGATCCTCGGCGACGTCGAGAAAAGCTTCGCGCGCTTCATCCGCAACGGCGAGACCGCGGTGCTGGTCCAGGTCGCCGACGAGGGCGAGGCGCAGTTCGCGAGCGACATCATGTCGCTCTATGCGCCGCTCGCGATCGAGCTGCTGGTGAGCGTCACCGAGGCCGAGCCGCTCGACGATCCGGGTTCCGCCGCCTAGCGCTGCTCTGCCGGCCCGGCGGGGCTTGCGCCCGGCGCAACCGCCGCGCACTCTGGCCGGCGGAGGAACGATGGCATCCACGGTGCAGACGAGCGTGATCGGCGGGGCGATGCTGCCGCACGCGCCGCAATTCTTCACGATGCCCGACACCGAGGACCGCGCCACGGTCGAGCGCGTGCGCACGCTCGCGCGCGAGATCGGCGACCGGCTCAAGGCGCTCGAACCCGACCTATGGATCGTCTTCGCCAACGACCACGCCGAGCAGTTCTTTCATCGCTGCGCGCCGGCCTTCGCCGTGCATGTCGGCAGCGAGGCGAAGGGCGAGTTCGCCGGCCGCGAGTTTCATTGGCGGGTGCCCGGCGAGATCGGGCTCGAGCTGGTCCGCGCGCTCTACCGCCAGGGCTTCGATCCGGCGTTCACCAGCACGATGAAGATCGACTATGCGATCGGCATCCCGCTCACCCATCTCGGGCTCGACGACCCGGTGCTGCCGATCTCGGTCAACGCCTATCTGCCGCCGCAGCCGACCCCCGAGCGCTGCTACGCGTTCGGTGAAGCGATCGGCCGCGCGGTGACCGCGCTCGGGCTGCGCACCGCGGTCGTCGCCTCGGGCGGCATGTCGCATTTTCCCGGCACCGAACGCTACGCCGAGCCCGACCTCGCCTGGGACGAGGCGGCGCTGGCGCGGCTCGCGACCGGCAACCTCAAATCGCTGATCGGCTACAGCGAGGAGGAGCTCGACCGTGCGGGCAACATCGAGCTGCGCTGCTGGGCGGCGGCCGCCGGGATGCTCGGCGAGCGCAAGCCCGACATCGTCTCGCTCGACCCGAGCTGGCACCACAACTACGCCTCGCTCGGCTGGTGGGGCGGACCGCCGGCACCGGCCGAGCTGCATTACCCGTCGGTCAAGCCGGAGCTGGTCGGGCTGATCGAGGCGCTGCACGGCCTGGCGCACGACGCCGACCGGCGCGCCGCGTATCTCGCCGACCGCGCCGCCTATGCCGCGCGCTACGCGCTGCCCGAAGCGCAGCACGCGGCGCTCGTCGCGCTCGACCACAAGGCGATCGTCGCGCTCGGCACCCACCCGCTGCTGCCGTTCCTCGCGCGCATGCAGGTCGACCGCGCCGGGCGATGAAGGACATCGCCCTCGACGACATCGAGAGCCTTGCGGTCGGCGCCTGGATCCTCGGCACGGGCGGCGGCGGCAGCCCGTATCTCGGGCTGCTCAACATGCGCCGCCTCTATGCCGAGGGCCGCCGCGTCGGGCTGATGTCGCCCTTTGACCTCGACGACGACGACTGGGTCGCGGTCGTCTCCAACATGGGGGCGCCGCTCGTGGGGCAGGAGCGGCTTGCCGACAGCCGCAACATCGCCCGCGCCGTGGAGATGCAGCAGGATTACCACGGCTGGAAATTCCGCGCGGTCATGTCGCTCGAGATCGGCGGCAACAACGCGATCCAGCCGCTGATGGCGGCGGCGCATCTCGGGCTCCCGGTGGTCGACGCCGACACGATGGGCCGCGCCTATCCCGAGGCGCAGATGACCAGCGTCGCGGTCGGCGACCTCAAGCCCTGGCCGTGCGCGCTGCACGACCCGCGCGGCCTCGAGGCGATCGTCACCGAGGTCCCGACCTGGAAGTGGATGGAGCGGGTCAGCCGCAAGATCTGCACCGAGATGGGCTCGATCGCCTCGACCTGCAAAGCGCCGCGCACCGGCGCCGAGGTCAAGAAGTGGGGCATCCACTTCACCACCTCGAAGGCGATCGGCATCGGCCGCCGGGTGCGCGAGGCGCAGCGCCGGCACGAGGACCCGATCGCCGCGGTGCTCGACGAGGCGCGCGGCAAGCTGTTGTTCCGCGGCAAGGTGGTCGATGTCGCGCGGCGCACCACCGAGGGCTTCCTGCGCGGCACCGCGGCGATCGACGGGCTCGACGAGGACCGCGGATCGCGCCTCGAACTCGCGTTCCAGAACGAATGGGTGGTCGCCTGGCGGGTCGACGGCGCCGGCCGCACGCCGATCGCGATGTCGCCCGACCTCATCTGCGTGCTCGACAGCGTCTCCGGCAACGCGTTCGGCACCGAGACGATCCGCTACGGCATGCGCGCCAGCGTCGTCGCGCTGCCGGCGCCGCCGGTGTTCTTGACGCCCAAGGGGCTCGACCATGTCGGGCCGCGCGCCTTCGGCTACGACATCGACTTCCGTTCGGTCTTCGGATGAATAACGAAAAGCAACGCTGCATCGCAGAGGACGCGAAGGCTTGCGGGCGCGGCGGAGCCCGAAAGCTCCTTCGGACAGGGTCCCTGTTTGCGCTGCGCGCCGTACCGCGCCTTTGCGACCTTGGCGCATCCTTTGCGACCTTGCGGTAAAGGGTTGGTTTTCTAGATGAGGCGCATCGGCATCGATGTCGGCGGCACCAACACCGATGCGGTGCTGCTCGAAGACGGGCGCGTCGTTCATGCGGTCAAGAGCCCGACCACCGAGGACGTGACCGGCGGCATCCTCGCCGCGCTCGACCTGCTGCGCCGCCGCCCCGAGGTGGCACGGGGCCGGATCGACGGCGTGGTGATCGGCACGACGCATTTCATCAACGCGGTGGTGCAGCGCCGCCAGCTCGCCAAGATCGCGGCGCTGCGGATCGGCCTTCCGGCGGCCGCCTCGCTGCCGCCGTTCTGCGACTGGCCGGAGGATCTGGCGGCGCTCGTCGAGGGCGCGGTCTTCATGCTCGAAGGCGGCCACGAATATGACGGCCGCGAGCTGATGCCGTTCGACGAACCGGCGATGCGCGCGGCGGCGCGGCGCATCCGCGAGGCCGGCATCGACGCGGTCGGGATCGCTGCGATCTTCTCGCCGCTCGACCCGTCGCACGAGGAGCGCGCGGCGGAGATCCTCGCCGCGGAATGCCCCGGCGTCGCGGTGACGCTGTCGCACCGGCTGGGGCGCATCGGCCTTCTCGAACGCGAGAACGCGGCGCTGCTCAACGCCGCGCTGGGGCCGCTCGCGCGCATCACGATCGACGGGTTCAAGGCGGCGATCGCCGGGAGCGGCATCGCCGCGCCGCTCTACATCACGCAGAACGACGGCACGGTGATGCCAGCCGAGACCGCGATGGCGCTGCCGGTGATGAGCTTCGCCTCGGGCGCGACCAACTCAATGCGCGGCGCCGCGTTCCTCTCAGGGCTCGGCGACGCGATGGTGGTCGATGTCGGCGGCACCTCCTCCGATGTCGGGCAGCTCAAGAACGGCTTCCCGCGCGAGGCCAATTCGGTCGTCGAGATCGGCGGCGTGCGCACGCTCTTCCGCATGCCCGACCTCTATTCGATCGGATTGGGCGGCGGCAGCATCGTCCGGGCCGACCCTCTCAGCGTCGGCCCGCAGAGCGTCGGCTATCGCCTGACGCGCGAGGCGCTGGTGTTCGGCGGCGCGACCGCCACCGCGACCGACGCTGCGGTCAAGGCCGGCACGGTCGCGATCGGCGACGCAACGCGGCTCGGCGGGCTGCCGCGCGCGACCGCCGACGGCGTCCTCGCGCTCGCCAAGACGATGCTCGAAGACGCGATCGACCGGATGAAGACCGAGGCCGGCGACGTGACGCTGATCGCGGTCGGCGGCGGCGCCTTCCTCGCGCCCGACCGGATGGCCGGGATCGGCGAGGTGATCCGCGTCGCGCACGGCGACTGCGCCAACGCGGTCGGCGCCGCGGTCGCCCAGGTCAGCGGCGAGACCGACCAGATCTACCGCGACATGAGCCGCGCCGAGGCAATTTCCGCCGCCGAGGCCCAGGCGGTCGCGCGCGCGACCGCGGCCGGCGCCGACCCGGCGACGGTGCAGACGATCGAGATCGAGGACATGCCCTTGGCCTACCTGCCGGGCAATGCGCTCCGCGTCCGCGTGCGCGTGGCCGGGGAGATGGCGGGTTCTTAATCGACGCGCTCCCCGACGACAGTCGGGGTCCATCCGTCAGCGCCACGGATAACGGCAAAGTGGATCCCGGCCTTCGCCGGGGCACGGCTAAGACGCGTCGAGCTCGGTATCCCAATAGAGATAGTCGCGCCAGCTATCGTGCAGGTAGTTGGGCGGGAAGGCGCGGCCGTTCTCCTGCAGCATGAACGACGAGGGCTGCACCGGCCGGTGGCGCGGGTACATGCCGCTCTGCGCCGGCAGGCGGTTGCCCTTCAACAGGTTGCACGAAGCGCAGGCGGTGACGACGTTGGCCCACACCGTGCGCCCGCCCTTCGAGCGCGGCACCACATGGTCGAAGGTCAGGTCGTGCGAGGGGAACGGCTCGCCGCAATACTGGCACGAAAAGCGGTCGCGCAGGAACACGTTGAACCGGGTGAAGGCCGGGTTGCGCGCCGCCTGGACGTATTCCTTGAGCGCGATGACCGAGGGCAGCCGCATCTCCAGGGACGGGCTGCGCACATAGGCGTCGTAATGGTCGACGATGAAGACCCGCTCGAGGAACACCGCCTTGACCGCGTCCTGCCACGACCACAACGACAGCGGAAAATACGAGAGCGGGCGGAAATCCGCGTTGAGCACCAAGGCCGGGCAGCTATCGAGCATTCACCCACCACATCTTGCTCGTGTCGATCCCGAGTAGCACGGGCCCGACTAACACAGGAATGTGACGGATTGTTAGCCGAATGGCCCGGAGGCGACAAGTTTTCGCGGGCGGTGCGGCGATCAGCGGGTCGGGACCGGTTTCTCGCCGCGGTAGTCGTAGAAGCCGCGATCGGCCTTGCGGCCGAGCCAGCCGGCCTCGACATATTTGACGAGGAGCGGGCACGGCCGGTACTTCGAATCGGCGAGCCCCTCGTAGAGCACCTGCATCACGCTGAGGCAGGTGTCGAGGCCGATGAAATCGGCGAGCTCGAGCGGCCCCATCGGATGGTTGGCGCCGAGCTTCATCGCGGTGTCGATCGCCTCGACCGTGCCGACCCCCTCGTAGAGCGTGTAGACCGCCTCGTTGATCATCGGCAGTAGGATACGGTTGACGATGAAGGCGGGAAAATCCTCGGCCGCCACCGGCGTCTTGCCGAGCTTCACGGTCAGATCGCGGGTCGCGGCGAAGGTTGCCTCGTCGGTCGCGATCCCGCGGATCAGCTCGACAAGGCTCATCGCCGGCGCCGGGTTCATGAAATGCATGCCGATGAACTTGCCCGGCCGATCGGTCGCCGAGGCGAGCCGGGTGATCGAGATCGACGAGGTGTTGGTGGCGATCAGCGCCTCGGGCTTGAGGCGCGGCACCAGCTGGCGGAACACCTCGCGCTTCACCTCCTCCTTCTCGGTCGCGGCCTCGATCACCATGTCGCAATCGGCAAAGCCGGCATAGTCGGCGGCCGGGCGGATGCGCGCGAACGCCGCCGCCTTCTCCGCCTCCTTGATCCGGCCGCGCGCCACCTGGCGACCGAGATTGGCGTCGATCGTCTCGACACCGCGCGCCAGGATGTCGGGGTTGATGTCGGTCAGCACGACATCGAGCCCGGCGAGTGCGCAGACATGCGCGATGCCGCGCCCCATCTGCCCGGCGCCGACGACGCCGATGCGGCTGAGCGCCATGCCGGCCGGGCCGCTCACGAATTGCGCTTGGCGAGCTCGGCGTCGAGCTCGGGCAGCACCTTGAACAGATCGGCGACGAGGCCGTAATCGGCGACTTGGAAGATCGGCGCTTCCTCGTCCTTGTTGATGGCGACGATGACCTTGGAGTCCTTCATGCCGGCGAGGTGCTGGATGGCGCCCGAGATGCCGACGGCGACATACAGTTCCGGCGCGACGATCTTGCCGGTTTGCCCGACTTGC
Source organism: Allostellaceae bacterium (assembly GCA_035507475.1). Taxonomy (GTDB): domain Bacteria; phylum Pseudomonadota; class Alphaproteobacteria; order ATCC43930; family CGMCC-115725; genus DATARH01. The sequence goes on from DATJOB010000466.1 coordinate 6,871, forward strand.
AGATCGTTCGCCGCGTAGCCCGAATCGACGGCCGCGCGCGACGCGCCGAGCGCAGCACCCAGTTTTCCGGCAAGCG
>DATJOB010000467.1:0-9450 GCA_035507475.1 Allostellaceae bacterium
TTGACCCCGTCTTCGCCGCGCACCACCAGGTTCGGACAGGCGAAGCGCGCCGGCCACACCGTGTGCTCGACGATCTCGGCGCCGTGCCGGTTCGTCAGCCGGTCGATCACCGCCTCGGGCAGCCGGCGGTCGATCGCCACCCCCTCCGCGCCGCTGACGTCGATCCGCGGGTGATGCGCCGCCTCGTCGGGTGTCATGCCGAAATCGACGACGAAGCTCGCCAGCTGCAGCACCGCCGCGAGGATGCGGCGGCCGCCCGAGGCGCCGATGCCGAGCCGCGGCCGGCCGTCGCGCGCGACGATCAGCGGGCACATATTGGTGAGCGCGCGCTTGCCCGGTCCGATCGAGTTCGGGCGTCCCGGCACCGGGTCGAACCACATCACGCCGTTGTTCATCAGGATGCCGGTCTGCGGCAGCACGTAGCGGCTGCCGAAGGTCGACAGCAGCGTCGTGGTCAGCGCCGCGATCCCGCCTTCGCGGTCGACCGCGGTGATATGGGTGGTGCAGCTCTCGGCCGGCGGCTCGGTGTCGCCGAGGGTTTCGAGACGCGCACCGTAGGCCTGCTGCAGCGCCTCGGCCACCGCCTCGAAATAGGTCGCGTCCGGGCGTTTCGGGAAGCTCTTGCCGTCGAGCCGGTCGAGCACGTCGGCGAGTGTCGGCGCCGCGCTCAGCCCGCGCGCCGCCTGGAAGGTATAGCCGCGATAGGGGAGGTCGAGCGTCGGCACGATACGCGGGCGGCAATCGGCGAGGTCAGCCGCGCCGAGCACCCCGCCCGCGGCGGCGACATCGGCGACGAGCGCGCGGGCGATCTCGCCGGTGTAGAAATCCTCCGGCCCGCATTCGGCCAGCCGGCCCAGCGTCTCGCCCAGGCGGCCGAGCGCCAGCACCGGGGCGGCGCCGATCGCCGGCGCCGCCGGCGGCAGGCCATCGGGCAGGTAGACGCGCCGGCTCTCGTCGTAGCGGCGCAGCTCGGCGGCATGATTGGCGACGCGCAGCGTCACATACCAGTCGACCGGCAGCCCTTCCTTGGCCAGCGCGACCGCCGGCGCGACCAGCTCGCGCCACGGCAGCCGGCCGAAGCGCTCGACCGCGCGGGCATAGCCGCGCACCGTGCTCGGCACCATGAAGGACAGCGGCCCGTGCACGTTTCGGTCGTCGACGACCCGCGCCCAGGTGAAGAGATCGGTCGTCACCTCGTCGGTCAGCGGGAACAGCGCCGGATCGAGCCCGTGCGGCGCGACCGGGCCGAAATCGACGACCTCGGCGCGGCCGGCGCCGGCCGGATGCACCACCATGAAGCCGATCCCGCCGAGCCCGCTGTTCCACGGCTCGCGGACCGCGAGCGCGAAGGCGGTCGCGACCACCGCGTCGACCGCCGTCCCGCCGGCGGCGAGAATGCCGGCGCCGATCTCGGCGGCGACGCCGTTCTGCGACGCCACGACGCCGCCCTTCGTGGCGACCGCGGGCTTGCGGACCAGCCAGTTCTGCATCAATGCGCTCATCTCAGGCGATCTCGATCGAATCGACCCGGTTCCCGTAGAATGCGTAGTGCCCGGCGAGCGAGGCGGTCTCGTCGTAAGGGGTCTCGTAGCCCCAGACGGCGTTCTCGGACGACTTGCCGTCGACCTTGACCGTCCAGTACGAGGCGTTTCCCTTGAACGGGCAGTAGCTGGTGTGCTCGGTCTTGCTCAGCAGGTCGAGCCGCATGTCCTTTGCCGGGATGTAGTGCACCGGCCCGTGGCCGGTCTCCTCGCAGCGCAGCGTCGCGCTGCTGTCGGCGATCACCGCGCCGGCAAAGGTGACGCGGATGCGGCGCGAGTCGGGGTGCAGATCGACCCGGTGCTCGGGCTTCCTTGCCCAGCCGGGAGCGGGGGTTGCCATGAGGGGCTCCTATCGGGTGGTTTCCGAGGGCGGCGCCTTGCGCCAGTCGGCGGCGCTCGGCTGATTGTCGCAATTGAACGAGGCGACGCAGGAATCATAGAACTGCGAGCCCTGCAGCGGGCCGCATTCCTTGGCGATCCGGTTGGCGCGGAACGCCTTGTTGGTGCACACCAGCTGCTGGTACTGCTGGCTCGCCTTGACGTTCTGCTCGGGCGACTCCTCGCGCGGCGTCTGCGCGAAGGCGCCGGCAGCAGCGCCGGTCAGCAGCAATGCGGCGAACAGGGCGGGTGCGTAGCGCATCGACATGGCAATCCCCTTGTTCCAGGCTCCCCCGGTGCCTTGAAGATCGGTGCTCACCCGACCATCGTCAATCCGCCGCTCACGCTCAGCACCTGGCCGGTGACGTAATCGGAGCGCGGCCCGAGGAAAAACATCACCGCCTCGGCGACGTCCTCGGGCTGGGCGATGCGGCGGAACGGGATGGCGCGGGTCAGCGCCTCCCTCATGCGCTCGGGCTGGCGTTGGAAGAGCGGCGTGTCGGTCGGCCCCGGGCACACGCAATTGACGTTGAGCCGGTAACGCGCCATCTCGCGCGCCAGCGACTTGGTGAACGCGATGAGGCCGCCCTTGGCGGCGGCGTAGACGGTCTCGCCGGTGCTGCCGACGCGGCCGGCATCGCTCGAAATGTTGACGATCTTGCCGGCCTGCGCGGCGATCATCGGCGGCAGCACCGCGCGGGTCAGCCGCACCGCGCCCAGCAGGTTGATGGCGATGAGGTCCTCCCACATCTCGGGCGGATTCTCGATGAAAGGCTGAATGCGGTCCCAGCCGGCGCCGTTGACGAGGCCGTCGACGCGCTCGACCCGTCGGTGGACCGAAGCGGCGAAATCGGCGACCGAGGCCGGTTGCTGCAGATCGAGCGGAAAGAATTCGCTGCCGCCCCCCGCGGTCTCCGCCGCGGCGCGGCCGCCTGCCTCGTCGATGTCGCCGATGAAGACGCGCGCCCCTTCGCGCGCGAGGAGCAGCGCCGTCGCGCGCCCGATTCCCGACGCACCGCCGGTGACGATGACGGTGCGGTTCTCCATCTCCATCGGCTCGATCCTCCCGGTCCGCCGCCGATGCTAGGCCGGGGGCAGCGCCGCGACAACGGCGGCGTCCGCCGGCTCGGGTGCCAGCGCCAGATCGGCGAAGGCGCGGCCGAATTCGTCCGCAGTCAAATCGCGCCGGCGCGGCGCCATGCCCGCCGCCGACCAGACCACGTAGTCGCTGCGCCAATCGTCGAAGCCAAGCGCCGCGAAGCGCGCCGGCAGGCTCGGCAGATGGTCGCCGTAGAAGCCGAGCAGAGCGTCGTCGCCGCGCCGCCGCAATCCTTCGAGCAGCCGCCGCAGCATCTCGTCGGATTGTTGCAAACCGGCGAGATATGTCTCCCAGCCGCGGTCTTTCGGCCAGGGTCCGTGATTGCCCATGGTGATCGCGAAGACGAAAACCCGCGGGTCGCCGCGGTCGAGGCTGCGCAGGATGCAGTCCGCCAGCGCGGGGTCGCTCATATAGGGCGGCCTCCGCGCCCCGCCGAGCGTCTCCCGGCCGAGGAACTCGTCGAACCCCAGCGCCGCCAGCGCCCGGTCGCGGCGGAAGAAGCCGCGATCGAACGGATGCAGGCAGAGCGTCCGGTAGCCGGCGGCGCGCAGCCGCCGCACCTGCGAAGCGAGCGGAACGCGCGCCAGCGCGTGGTAGGGGTTGAAGCGGTCGTAGCCGAGCGCCGCCTCGGGCAGCCCGGTCAGCACGGCGAACTCGGCGCGCATCGTGTTGGCGCCCCAGGCCGGGACCGCGAGCCGGCCGTGCTCGCCGGCAGCGCACGCCGCGTCGTAGCCGCTCAGCAGCCCGCGCGGCAGCGTCGGCAGCGCGCGCCGCGCATCGAAGAACGACTCGCACTGGACGAGGACGACCGGGCGCGGCCGCAGAGCTGGCGGCGCGCATGGTCCGAGGCGCGGCGGACGGCCCGGAAGCGGCGCCAGCCGGGCCTGCCGCGCCGGCCGCTCGGCCCGCGCCACGACGCCGTGGACGATCAGCATCGCCACCGGCCCGAGCCGCGACGCGTCGGCGAAGGGTTCGCCGCTCGGCCGCAGCCGGCGCAGCGCGCGGGCGACTGGCGCGAGCCACGGTTCGCGGCCGACCCGCCACAGCAGAGCGACGACGCCCGCGAGCGCCAGCGCGGCGCCGAGCGGACGCGGCGTCGCGGTGGGCGGCTCGGCGATCAGCAGTGCGATCGGCGCCAGCACCGCACCGGCGCTCGCCGACAGCACCGTCGCCGTGCCGGCGAACGGCAGGTAGAGATGCGGGTGGGTGAAGATTTGCGGCAGCTCCGCCAGCGCCGAGAACACGACAGGCTCGCGCAGCGTGGCGCGCACCGTGCGGTCGGCGAAGGCAAAGCCGGCGCCAAGCGCGAAGGCGATCGCCCCGGCGAGGAGCGGCCGGCCGCTCGCGACAAACAGCACCGCCGCGACGACGCTCAGCGGCGCCGCATCGAGCAGCATCGCCGGGGCTGTCGCGAACCGCGCGCCGGCGACGCGGCGAGGCGCGATCCAGCCCGCCGCCGCGAGCGCCAGTGCGGCGGCAGAATGGAGGCTCATGCCGGGCGGATGGCGAAGCGGAAGCGACGGACGATGCGGTCGCCGAGCGCCGCCGGCAGCGCATCGCAGAGACGCAAGCCCACCGTGAGCGGCCAGGGAAAGCCGACCCGGCGGCGGCCGCGGTCGATGCCGCGCTTGACGATCCGCGCGGCGCGCTCGGTGCTCGCCAGCAGCGGCGTCGGCCCGGCCCAGCGCGCGGTCATCGGCGAGGCGAAGAAGCCCGGGCAGACGACGGTGACGCCGACGCCGTGCGGCTCGCACAGCGGGCGCAGCGCCTCGCCCCAGGCGCGCAGCCCGGCCTTGCTGGCGCAATAACCCGGACTGTAGGGCAGGCCGCGATAGGCGGCGAGCGAGGCGATCAGCGCCACCCGGCCGCGCCGGCGCGCCACCATCGCCGGCAGCAGCGGGACGACCGTGCCGACCGCGCCGAGCAGGTTGACCGCGACCTGATGCGCGGTGAGCTCGACCGGCTCGACGACGCTGCCCAGCGCCGGGCCGGCGGAAACGCCGGCATTGGCGATCACCAGCTCGACCGGATGCGCAGCGTCGAACGCCGCGAGCCACGCGGCCAGCCGCTCGCGCTCGCCGGCGATGTCGATCGCCTCGGCGACGACGACGGCGCCGCGGGCGCGGCACGCCGCGGCGACCGCGTCGAGGCGCGGGCGGTCGCGGGCGATGAGACCGAGCATCACTCCCGGCGCCGCATAGAGGCCGGCGAGCGCGGCACCCAGCCCGCTCGACGCCCCGGTGATCAGCGCGACGCGGACGGCCACGCGAGCGCCGGCCCGGCGCGCAGCGCCTCGACCAGCCGGCCTTGCAGGCGGCGCAGGCGGATGACCGGACCCGGGCGCCACAGCGCGGGCTGCGCCAGCCGCTCGAGCACCGTCTCGGGTTCGCAACGGCGTCGGGTCATCGGGTCGAGATAGCGCGGATAGAGGATCAGCGCGCCCGCCGCCAGCTCGTCGAGCGTGAGCCGCCGGCCGCGGTCGCATGGCGCGACGTCGTGCGTCAGCCCCCAGCCGGCGTAGAACGGCCGCCCGTAGACCGTAACCGGCACGCGCCGCAGCAATGCCTCGAACCCGGCGAGCGAGGTCAGCGTGTGCAGCTCGTCGATCTGGCCGAACAGCGCGGCGATCGGGGCGTCGCGCAGCACGCCGTCGGCATGGCGGCGGATCTCGCTCTCGCGCAGCGCGCCCCGCCGATGGCCGGCGACCACGTCGGGATGCGGCTTGTAGAGGATGAAGGCGTCCGGGTTGGCCGCCCGGACCCGCGCCAGGAGATCGAGATTGCCGCGCACCGCACCGCCGCCGAGCCGCACCGACAGATCGTCCTCGACCTGACCGGGCACGAGCAGGCGTCGCCGGCCGGCCGGCCAGGCGATGCGCGGCGTGCGGCCTGCCAGGTTGTATTTGGTCACCCCCTCGGCGATGAGACGGTCGACGAGCCGGCGCGCCCGTGCCAGCAGCGCCGCATCGAAGCTGCCGTCGCGCAGCAGGCGCTCGAGATCGCTGTCGCGGCTCGGGTCGACATGGATGCCGGCGCGGTCGACGACGATCGACAGGCCCGGCCAGAAATCGGAGCCGAGCCCGACCGAGCGCAGGAAGCCGTCCTCGAGACGAACCAGCGCGACGCCTCGCTCGCGCGCCAGTGCCGCCAGCTCCGGCGGCTCCCGCGACGCCCAGACGGCAAGCGCGCCGCCGCGCGAAGCCGCGGCCCGGACGGCGCTGCCGGCGGTGCGGCGGAAGACCGGGCGCGCGCCCCCGGTCGCCAGGAAATCGCCGATTCGGCGACGCTTCCAAGAGGCGATGCCAAGGCATACCGCGACCGGAGTGTCCATCGACACGCTCCCGACACGCTCCGCCAACCCCGCGGCCAATCTCGCCGCCGGGCTGCGCGTTTGTCCAACAAAAACGCCCGCCGGTTGTGCGGCTTCCGGCCGCCGCGTCGGCGGTTGCGTCTTGCCGCGCGGTCTGCCTAATTTTGCGCGTCGCGGGACGGCGCGCGGGCCGAGGGGATGCGATGAAAATCTTGGTCACCGGGGGCGCCGGGTTTATCGGCTCGGCGGTATGCCGGCTGTTCGTCGGCGAACTCGGGGCGACGGTGCTCAATGTCGACAAGCTGACCTACGCCGCCAACCTCGCCTCGCTGCGCGCCCTCGAGAACCATCCGCATTATCGCTTCGAGCGCGCCGACATCTGCGACCGCCAGGCGATCGCCACGCTGATCGACGACTTCGCGCCCGCCGCGGTGCTGCACCTCGCCGCCGAGTCACATGTCGACCGCTCGATCGACGGACCGGACGATTTCATCCGCACCAACATCGACGGCACCTTCGCGATGCTGAGCGCGGCGCGCGGCTATTGGGAGAAGCTGCCGGCGGCCGCGGCGCGCCAGTTTCGCTTCCACCACGTCTCGACCGACGAGGTGTTCGGCGCGCTGGGCGCCCGCGGCAGGTTCACCGAGACGAGCCGCTACAAGCCGAACTCGCCTTACGCCGCATCGAAGGCCGCGTCCGACCATCTGGTGCGCGCCAGGCACGAGACCTTCGGGCTGCCGGCGGTGATCAGCAACTGCTCGAACAATTACGGGCCCTTCCACTTCCCCGAGAAGCTCATCCCGCTCGCCATCCTCAAGGCGCTGCACGGCGAGCCGATCCCGGTCTACGGCAAGGGCGAGAACATACGCGACTGGCTCCATGTCGACGACCATGCGCGCGCGCTTCACGCGATCCTCACCAAGGGAAAGCCGGGCGCCAGCTACAATGTCGGGTGCGACGGCGAGCGCACCAACATCGTCGTCGTCCGCCAGATCTGCGCGCTGCTCGACGAGATGCTGCCGCGCTCGCCGCATCGGCCGCACGAGCGGCTGATCACCTTCGTCGAGGACCGCCCGGCGCACGACCGGCGCTATGCGATGGACGCGACGAAGCTGCAGCGCGAGCTCGGCTGGCGGCCGCAGGAGACGTTCGAGACCGGGCTGCGCAAGACGGTGCGCTGGTATCTCGACAATCGCTGGTGGTGGGAGCCGATCTGGTTCGGCCGCTACCGCGGAACCCGGCTCGGCACCGCCGCAGCCGCAGGCTGAGATCGGAAGCAATAGCTCGAAGGATGGAGCGATGAGCGGCTTTGCCTACGCCAACTTGTTCGCCAAGAACCTGCCCGCCCCGGCGGTGCGCTTCGCCGGCTACCCGAAATACAATTTCATCGGTGGGCACAACGACCCGACGCTGATCCCGGTCGAGGGGCTGATCGAGGCGACCGCCAGCGCGCTGCGCAAGGAGGGCCCGAAGCTCGCGATGTATACCGCAGCGCAGGGCAACCAGGGGCATCTCGGGCTGCGCGGCTTCGTCAAGCGCAAGGCGGCGTTGCGCGGCATCGACTGCTCGACCGACGACATCCTGATCACCGCCGGCTCGGGCCAGGGCATCGATCTGGTCAACGCCGTGCTGCTCGAGCCGGGCGACACGGTGATCCTCGAGGAATTCTCCTATGGCGGCGCGATCACCAAGCTGAAGCGCGAGGGGCAGAAGATCGTCGGCGCGCCGCTCGACGAGGACGGCATCAAGATCGACGCGCTCGCCAACATCCTCGCCGACCTCAAGCGCCGCGGGGTCACGCCGAAATACATCTACACGATCCCCACCATCCAGAACCCGACCGGCAGCATCATGCCGCTCGACCGCCGGCGCCATCTGGTCGCCGTCGCGCGCGAATACGGCGTGCCGATCTTCGAGGACGAATGCTATGCCGACCTGATCTGGGGCGGCACGAAGGCGCCGCCGGCGATCTATTCGCTCGACCCGGCGAATGTCGTTCACATCGGCTCGTTCTCGAAGACGCTGTCGCCGGCGCTGCGGCTCGGCTACGCGATCGCGGACTGGGAGTTCATGAGCCGGATGATCGCCTGCCGCCCGGACAGCGGCTGCGGCGCGCTCGAGCAGATGGTGGTCGCCGAGTACTTCTCGCAGAATTTCGGCGAGCATGTCGACGAGCTGTCGGAGACCCTCCAAGAGAAGCTCGCCGCGATGGTCGAGGCGGTGGAGCGCGAATTCGGCACCGCGGTCGAGCCGTGGGTGCCGAAAGGCGGCATCTTCCTGTGGATGAAGCTGCCCGACGAGATCGACATCATGAAGCTCGTCAGGCCCGCGGCCGATGCCGGGATCGCGCTCAACCCCGGCCCCGAATGGGCGGTCGAGGGCGCCGATTCGCGCTCGCGCCTGCGGCTCTGCTTCGCGCTGACCACGAAGGAGGAGATCCGCGAAGGCGTCGCCGCGCTCGCCCGGGTCTGCTACGAGCAGACCGGCATCCCGGCGCAGAGCGGCAATATCCGGCGGGAAAGCTGATGCCCGCCGCCGCGGAGATCGACGACGCGCTGCGCGGCGCCGCCGCATCGGGCGTCGTTCCCGGCGTGGTCGCGATGGCGGCGAGCGCCGAGCGGCCGCTCTACGCCGGCGCGTTCGGCGTGCGGCGGTTGGGCGGCGGCGCGCCGATGACGCTCGACACGGTCTTCCGCCTCGCCTCGATGACCAAGGCGATCACCTGCGTCGCCGCGATGCAGCTCGTCGAGCGCGGCAGGCTGACGCTCGACGGTCCGCTCCCGGAGATCGACCCGGCGCTCAATGCGCCGCAGGTGCTGACCGGATTCGACGCCGCGGGACGGCCGGTGCTGCGGCCGGCGAAGCGGCCCATCACGCTGCGCCACCTGATGACCCACACCGCCGGCTTCTGCTACGAGCAGTGGAACCCCGTCCAGGAGCGCTACGTCGCCGCGAGCGGCATGCCGCAGATGAGCAGCGGCAAGCTCGCCGCGATGCGCCTGCCGCTGATGTTCGACCCCGGCGAGCGCTGGGAATACGGCATCAACATCGACTGGGTCGGCCGCATCGTCGAAGCGGTGTCCGGGCAATCGATCGACCGCTATATGCAGGAGCATATCTTCG
>DATJOB010000468.1:0-8612 GCA_035507475.1 Allostellaceae bacterium
TTGCCACCGCTACCGGCGCGACCCGGAGACCAAGCAGCACAAATTCGCGATCATCCAGGCCGAGGACGAGCTGGCCTCGATCGGCATGGTGATCGGCGCCGCCTGGAACGGCGCCCGCGCTTTCACCACGACCTCGGGTCCCGGCATCTCGCTGATGCAGGAATTCCTCGGGCTGGCCTACTTCGCCGAGATCCCCGCGGTGGTCTTCGACGTGCAGCGCGCCGGGCCTTCGACCGGCATGCCGACGCGCACCCAGCAGGCCGACATCCTCTCCGCCGCCTATGCCTCGCACGGCGACACCAAGCACGTGCTGATCTTCCCGAAGGATCCGCACGAGGCGTTCACCATGGCGGCCGACGCGCTCGATCTCGCCGACCGGCTGCAGACCCCGATCTTCGTGATGCTCGACCTCGACATCGGCATGAACGATTGGCTGGTGCCGCCGCTCGAATGGGACCCGGCGCGGCAATACGACCGCGGCAAGGTCATGACCTACGAGGAACTCGAGGCGGGGGTCGATTTCGGCCGCTACCTCGATGTCGACGGCGACGGCATCCCCTACCGCACGCTGCCCGGGACGCACCCGCGGCGGGGCGCGTTCTTCACCCGCGGCACCAGCAAGGACCGCTACGCGCGCTACAGCGAAGAGGGCCACGACTACGTCGACAACATGCAGCGCCTGTTGCACAAGTTCGACACCGCGAAGCGCCTGGTGCCGCAGCCCGAGCGGCGGCCGGCGCATGAGCCGACCAAGTTCGGCGTGCTCTATTTCGGCTCGACGACCGTGGCGATGGAGGAGGCCTTCGAGGCGCTGGAGGGGCGCGGCCTGCACCTCGACGCGATGCGCCTGCGCGGCTTCCCGTTCGCCGACGAGGTCGCCGACTTCATCGCCGATCACGAGCGCGTCTTCGTCGTCGAGCAGAACCGCGACGCGCAGATGCGCACGCTGCTGACGAGCGAGCTCGAGATCGATCCGGCAAAGCTCGTGCCGATCCTGCACTACGACGGCACGCCGATCACCGCCCGCTTCATCGTCAAGGCGATCGCCGACATGCTCGCGGTCGTCACCCTCGCCCCGTTGCGGAAGGCCCGCAGCTTATGACCTACATCACCAAGCCCAAGCTCCACCACCCGCAGCTGCCGACCAACCGGCTCGGCTATACGCGGCGGGACTACGAAGGCTCGATCTCGACGCTATGCGCCGGTTGCGGCCACGATTCGATCAGTGCCGCGATCATCCAGGCCTGCTTCGAGCTGGCCCTCGAGCCGCACCGCATCGCCAAGCTGTCGGGCATCGGCTGCTCGTCGAAGACGCCGACCTACTTCCTCGGCAAGTCGCACGGCTTCAACAGCGTGCACGGCCGCATGCCCTCGGTGCTGACCGGCGCCAACCTCGCCAACCGCGACCTGATCTATCTCGGCGTCTCCGGCGACGGCGACAGCGCCTCGATCGGGCTCGGCCAGTTCGCGCATTGCATCCGGCGCGGCGTCAACATGGTCTACATCGTCGAGAACAACGGCGTGTACGGGCTGACCAAGGGACAGTTCTCGGCGACCGCCGACAAGGGCTCGAAGACGCGCAAGGGGCCGGCCAACACCGATTCGCCGATCGACATGATCGGCCTCGCGCTGCAGCTCGGCGCCAGCTACGTCGCGCGCAGCTTCTCGGGCGACAAGCACCAGCTCGTGCCGCTCATCAAGGGCGCGATCGAGCACGAGGGCGCCGCGTTCATCGATGTCGTCTCGCCCTGCGTCGCGTTCAACAACAACCCGGAATCGACCAAGAGCTACGAATACGTCCGCGGCCACAACGAGGCGGTCAACCGGCTCGACTTCATGGTCGGGCGCGAGGAGATCACCGCGGACTACGCGCCGGGGACGGTGGAAACCGTGGTCCAGCACGACGGGTCGGTGCTGCGCCTGCGCAAGCTGGCGCCCGACTACGACCCGCATGACCGCATCTCGGCGATGACCTACCTCAACCAGCGGCACGCGCTGGGCGAGGTGGTGACGGGGCTGCTCTATCTCGAGCAGGACCACGGCGACCTCCACCACTTCCTCGACACGGTCGAGGAGCCGCTCAACGCGCTCGGCGAAACGGCGCTCTGCCCCGGTCCGGACATCCTCGCCCGCTACAACGCGGCGCACCGCTGATCTCGCCCGATCGTCATCCGCGGGCTTGACCCGCGGATCGAGATGGCCGGGTCGTGCCCGGCCCAACGGGCATGGAATGGCCGGGTCGAACCCCGCCGTGACGGAGGTTAACCGAGCGAGAACCCGGCCCAGAGCGGGTCGCGGCGATCGACGAAGATCGTGTTGAGCCCATGCATCCGGGCCCAGCCGGCGACGCTCGGCACGATCGCCGGGTGATTGCCGACCCGCGCCGCGCCCTCCACCCGCCCGTCGAACAGCGTGCCGATGACGCTCTCGTGGATGAATTCGTCGCCGACGGCGAGCCGCCCCTTGGCGGCGAGCTGCGCCATCCGCGCCGAGGTGCCGGTGCCGCACGGCGAGCGGTCGATCGCCCGGTCGCCGTAGAACACCGCGTTGCGGCCATGGGCGCGCCTGTCGCGCGGCGCGCCGGTCCACTGCACGTGGCTGACGCCGCGGATCGTCGGGTCGTCCGGATGGACGACCGCAGCCGCCTCGTTGGCGCGGCGACGCAGGATCGGGCTCCAGCGCAGCAGCCAGTCGACCGATACGTCTTCCAGGCCGGGGAAATTCTTCTGGCGGTCGACGATCGCGTAGAAATTGCCGCCATAGGCGATGTCGACCACCAGTTCGCCGAGCCCCTCGACCGCGATGGGCACCTCGGCCAGCGCCAGGTAGCTCGGCACGTTGCGCAGGCGCACGCTGTCGATATGCGGGCCGTCGCGCGTAAAGCTCGCGGTGACCCGCCCGGCGGGCGCGTCGAGCGCCACGACGCCCTCCGCGCGCGGCGTCACCAGGCCGTGCTCGAGCGCGAAGGTGACGCTGCCGATCGTCCCGTGGCCGCAGATCGGCAGGCAGCCGGTCGTCTCGATGTAGAGGATCGCAATGTCGCAATCCTCACGCAGCGGCGGGTAGAGGATGGCGCCCGACATCGCGTCGTGGCCGCGCGGCTCGAACATCAGCGAGCGGCGCACCCAGTCGAACCGCGCGATGAAATCCTGCCGCCGCTCGCTCATCGTCGCGCCGGCGAGCAGCGGCCCGCCGCCGATCACCAGGCGCACCGGGTTGCCGCAGGTATGCCCGTCGATACAGGCGAAGGTGTGCTGCCCGGCCGGTGTCCCGCTCATCGCCGCGCTCAATCGGGATGGCGGGTCGGGATCTCGATCGGCACGCAATTGCGCCGGCCCTGCATCAGGCAATCCTCGATCAGCGATTTCTCGCGCAGTTCGCGCACCAGCAGCACGCCGGCGATCGCCAGCACCAGGATGACGATCAGCCCCATCGACGCATTGGTTCGCCGGGCTTCGCCCTCGGCGATCTCGTCGCTGCGCCGCAACATCAAAGACCCCTATGGCACCCGCCGGCCGCCATTCAGCTTACCCGTTTTGCCGGATTCATGCACTGTCGGATCGGCAACGGCGAGCGGGGCGGATCGATGACCGGCGTTTACCCGATGGCGCTGCGCGCGCTTCTTCTGTCGCTGGCGTTCTGCGCGTCGGCCGCAGCGGCGCCGGTCCCGACCGGCGCGCCGCCGCTCCGCCTGTTGCGGCTGCCGCCGCTCGCGCCCAAGGTCTTCGCGCTGCCGCGCCTGGTCGCCGGGCGCGGCGATGCCGCCGCGCGGCTCGTCAACAAGGCGCTCGCCGTCGCCGACGCCAGTGCGCGGGATGCGGCCGCGGATTGCCGGGCGATGGGCAAGCGGCACAGCGACTTCTCGCGCAGCGTCGACGTGACGATGCAGGGGCCGCTCTACTTCAGCGTCACCGAGACGCGTTCCTGGTATTGCGGCGGGGCCTACCCCGACTGGAGCACGACCCCGCTCGTCTACGATCTCGCCAGCGGGGCCGCGGTCGACTTGAAGACGCTGCTGCCGCGCGGGCTGATCGACAAGACGGCGGATTACAATTCGCCGGGCGAGGGGCTCGTCGTGTCGGCCGCGCTCACGCAGCTCTACCGGCCGGGGACGATGTCCGACCCGCAATGCGCCGATGTGCTGACCCATTGGCCGGACGGGCTCGCCTTCATGCTGTGGCCGGATGCCGCGGGCGACGGCATCGCGCTGATGCCCGGGAACCTGCCGCATGTGGTCAAGGCATGCGGCGACATCGTGACCGTCGGTACCGAGCGGCTGCGCCAGCTCGGCGTCGACGCGCGCCTGCTCGACGCGATCGACCAGGCGCACGGCAAAGGCTGGTACGACAAGCCTGCGCCGGCGCGGTAGGCCGATTGCGGGCGCCGGCGCTCTGCGCTATTCAGCGGCGCACCACGCCGCGAAAGGACGCAGAATGGCACAGCCGGGCCCGCTCTCGGGCATCACCGTCGTCGACCTGTCCCGCATCCTGGCAGGGCCGTACTGCACGCTGCTGCTCGCCGAGCTGGGCGCCCGGGTGATCAAGGTCGAGACCCCGAAGACCGGCGACGACGCGCGCCATTACGGACCCTTCGTCAACGGCAAATCGACCTATTTCGCCTCGGTGAACCGCGGCAAGGAGTCGATCGCGCTCGACCTCAAGGCCGCCGGCGACCGCGAGATATTCGAGCGGCTCTTGGACAAGGCCGACGCGCTGGTCGAGAACTTCCGCCCGGGGACGATGGAGCGGCTCGGCTACGGCTGGGAGACGCTGCACCCGCGCTATCCGCGGCTGATCTACGCCGCCGCCTCGGGCTTCGGTCACACCGGCCCCTATTCGCACTACCCCTCCTACGACATGGTGGTGCAGGGGCTGGGCGGGATCATGAGCATCACCGGGCATCCCGGCGAACCCTCGCCGCGCATCGGCACCTCGGTCGGCGACCTCGCCGGCGGCCTCTACACCACGATCGCCCTGAATGCGGCGCTGCTCCACCGCGAGCGCACCGGCGAGGCGACCAAGGTCGATGTCGCACTGTTCGATTGCCAGCTGGCGCTCCTCGAAAACGCGATCATGCGCTACACCACCTCGGGCGAAATCCCCGGGCCGCTGGGCGCGCGGCATCCCTCGATCACGCCGTTCGAGGCCTTCAAAGCGCAGGACGGCGACATCATCATCGCCGCCGGCAATGACGGGCTGTGGGTCAAGCTGACCGAGGCGCTCGGCCATCCCGAGCTGGCCGAAAACCCGAACTACAAGACCAACCCGCTGCGCAACCGGCATCAGCAACGGCTCAAGGCCGAGATCGACGCCATTCTCGCGACGAATACGCGCGACCACTGGCTCGGCGTGCTCGAAGCCGCCGGGCTGCCCTGCGGTCCGGTCAACAATGTCGCGCAGGCCCTCGCCCACCCCCAGGTCGAGGCACGCAACATGCTGATCGAGGTCGAGGATCCGGTCACCGGGGGGCTCAGGCTTGCCGGCAACCCGATGAAGCTCTCGGCGTTCGCCGACCCGCCGACCCGCGAGCCGGCGCCCGACCTCGACGCCGACCGCGCGAAAATCCTGCGCGAACTGGGGATGTGAGCGGCGCGTCGCTCGCCCGCCGGATCGCCGCTTGCGCAGCGCCAACCGCGCAGCACGCCGGCGCGGCCGGGGGTGGCGGCTGGCGGGCCGGCTGCTGGTCGTGCTCGGCGCTATCGTGATGCTGGTCGCGGGCGGTGCCTATGGCGCGCTGGTGCTGTCGCTGCCGCAGGTCGCCGGCCGGCTGACGGTGGCTGGGCTGCACGGTCCGGTGACGATCGCGCGCGACGCCGACGGCGTGCCGACGATCACCGCCGGCGATGACGAGGACCTCGCCTTCGGGCTCGGCTTTGCCCATGCCCAGGACCGGCTGTTCCAGATGGAGCTGCAGCGGCGCTACGCCGCCGGCCGGCTCGCCGAGGTGTTTGGCGAAGGCGCCGTGGCGGTCGATAAGCAGATGCGCGTGCTCGGCCTCTACCGGGCCGCCGCCGCGGCGCTGCCGCATCTCGCCGCGCCGGTGCGGCGCGGGATCGAGGCTTATGCCGCCGGCGTCAACGCCTATGTCGCGGGCCGCCGGCTGCTGCCGCTGGAGTTTCTCGTGCTGCGCTTCCGGCCCGAACCGTGGCGGCCGGCGGACACGCTTGCCTGGGGCAAGCTGATGGATTTCGAGCTCGGCGGCAACTACCGCGGCGAGCTGTTGCGCGCACGGATGGCGCAGACCGTCTCGGCCGCGGACATGGAGTTCCTCTATCCCGATTACCCCAAGGACGCGCCGCGCACGCTGGCGGCACTGGCGCCGCTCTATCGCCGCCTGCCCTTCGCGCAGCTCTACGACGCGCTGCCGCCGGGGCTCGGTCCGCATTACGCGTCGAACAACTGGGTCGTCGACGGTGCGCACTCGGCGAGCGGCAAGCCGCTCCTCGCCAACGATCCGCATCTCGGCTTTTCGGCGCCCGGTTTCTGGTATCTCGCCCGGCTCAAGACCCCCGAGCACGAGATCGTCGGCGGCACCGTGGCGGGCTCGCCGCTGGTCGTCGTCGGCCACAACGAGCGCATCGCCTGGGGGTTCGCGATGACGACCGCCGACATCGAGGACCTGTTCATCGAGAAGCTCGATCCCGCCAACGACGCGCACTACATGGTGGCCGACGGCAGCATCCCGTTCCGGACGCGGCAGGAAACCATCGAGGTGCGCGGCGCCGCGCCGGTCACGCTGACCGTGCGCGCCACGCGCCACGGCCCGGTGATCAGCGACATGCTGCCCCAAGGGACGCTCGACCAAGGCTACGTGCTGGCGCTGCAAACGACGTTTCTCGACGACGACGACCGCGGCGCCGAGGCGCTGTGGAACATCGACCGCGCGACCGACTGGCCGAGCTTCCGCGACGCGCTGCGCAACCTCGTCGGGCCGCCGCTGAACGTCGTCTATGCCGACGGTGCGGGGACGATCGGCTTTATCGCCGCCGGCCGCATCCCGATCCGCAAGAAGGGCGACGGCTGGCTGCCGGTGCCGGGCTGGACCGGGGATTACGACTGGGACGGCTTCATCCCGTTCGATCAGCTGCCGCAGGGCACGAACCCGGCGAGCGGCCACTTCGCCAGCGCCAACAACAAGATCGTGCCGGACAGCTACCCCTATTTCATCAGCCGCGACTGGGACCTGCCCTACCGCGCCGAGCGGATCGAGGCGCTGCTCGCCGAGACGCCGCGGCAGACGCCGCAGACGAGCGCGGCGATGCAGGCCGACACGCTGTCGCTGATGGCGCAGCGCCTGGTGCCGTTGATGACCCGCATCGTGCCCTCGTCCGACGCCGCGCGCGAAGCCGTCGAGCGGCTGCAGAACTGGGATTTCCGCATGGATGCGGACAAGGTCGAGCCGCTGCTCTTCACCGCGTGGCTGCGCCAGTTCGCGCGTTCGGTCCTGGTCGCCCGGCTCGGCGAGGCCGCCGCCGATTACTGGGATCTGCGGCCGCGCGTGATGGAGGCGGTGCTGACCCAGCGGCCCGACTGGTGCGCCGACCCGAGGACCCCCGGCCGCGAGACCTGCGAAACCCGCCTCGCCGCCGCGCTCGACGCGGCGCTCGCCGAACTGCGCCGCGACTACGGGCCCGAGATGGCGCGCTGGCAGTGGGGCCGCGCGCACATCGCCTATTTCCCCAATGCCGTGTTCGAGCGGCTGCCGCTGCTGCGCGACTGGTTCAAGGTGTCGATCCCGACGCCCGGGGGCTACGACACCCTCAACCGCGGGCCGAGCCTGATCCGCGACGATGCCGCGCCGTTCCAGCAGCGTTTCGGCGCCGGCTTGCGGATGGTCACCGACCTCGCCGCCCCGGCCGCGTCGCGCATGATGATCGCGCCCGGCCAATCGGGCAATGCGATGTCCTCGCATTACGCCGACCTGCTGTCGCGCTGGCGCGCCTTCGACTGGCTCGTGCCGGGCGAGGCGACGGCCGCCGCGACGCTGACCCTGGCGCCCGCCCGATGAGCGCATTGCCGGTCACCATCGACGACGTCCGCCGCGCCCACGCGGCGATCGCCGGAGCGGTCGCTGCGACGCCGCTGGTGCCGGCGCCGGTGCTCGGCGAGAGCGCCGGCTGCGAGGTCTGGCTCAAGCTCGAGACGCAGCACCCGACCGGCTCGTTCAAGGAACGCGGCGCGCTCAACAAGCTGTTGACGCTCAACGCCAACGAGCGCGGCGCAGGGATCGTCGCAATGTCGGCCGGCAACCATGCGCAGGGCGTCGCCTACCACGCGAGGCGGCTCGGCGTCCCGGCGCTGATCGTGATGCCGGAAGGCACGCCGTTCACCAAGATCGACCGCACCGAAAGCCTCGGCGCGACCGTGGTGCTGCAAGGCGACAACCTCATCGCGGCACGCGAGGCCGCCGAGGCACTGGCGCGCGACAAGGGGCTCGTGCCGGTGCATCCCTATGACGACGCGGCGGTGATCGCCGGCCAGGGCACGATCGGCCTCGAAATCCTCGCCGACAAGCCCGATCTCGACACGCTCGTCGCACCGATCGGCGGCGGCGGGCTGATTTCAGGTATTGCCGTCGCAGCCAAGGCACTCGCGCCGGCGATCGAGATCGTC
>DATJOB010000469.1:0-13068 GCA_035507475.1 Allostellaceae bacterium
CCAGGTTGGCGAGGATGAAGATGATCGTGATGATCATCACGATCGCCTGCACGGTCACGAAATCGCGCGAGAAGATCGCGTTGAGCAGGGCGCGCGACAACCCGGCGATGTTGAACACCTGCTCGATGATGAGCGCCCAGCCGAACATGTAGCCGTAGGACATCGCGGCCAGACTGACCACGGGCGCCAGCCCGTTCTTCAGCACGTAGACGACGATGCGCCGGCGCCGCAGACCAAGCGCGCGAGCCGTGCGGATGTAGTCCTGGCCGAGCACGTCGACCATGCTGGCGCGGGTCATCCGGCTGAGGATCGCGACATAGTAGATGCCCAGCGCAAAGGCCGGCAGCGCGATCGACCGCAGATGCGGCGCGAGCCCGGCCGAAGGCGGGACGTACCCGCCCGGCGGAAACCAGCCGAGCCCGACCGCTCCCCAGGCGATCAGCATCAGCCCGAGCCAGAAACCGGGAACCGACACGCCGACCACCGCGAACCCGCGAGCGAGGTGGTCGATCGCGGTCTCCTTCCAGAACGCCGAGACCAGCCCGAGCGGCAATGCGGCCAGGACCGCGAACGCGAAACCGATCGTGACGATCTCGACGGTCACCGGCAGGTCCTGCGCGAGCTGGCCGCCGACCGGCAGATTGGTGACGTAGGAGCGGCCGAAATCGCCCCGCAACGCCGCCCCCAGCCAGGCGGCATACTGCGCGGCGATCGGCCGGTCGAGGCCGTGGTCGTGTTCGAACTCGGCGATCTGGGCCGGGGTCGCATCGATGCCGAGCACGATCCGGGCCGGCGATACCGGCACCAGATGGACGAGCGCGAACAGCGCCGCGCTGACCGCCCACAGCACGAGGGCGGAAAACGCGAGGCGGCGGGCGATGAACCACATCGTCGCTACGCGATCACGCGATGTCGACGTCGCCCACGAGCATGGTCAGCCCGGTATTCACCTTGAAGCCCTTGACCTCGTTGCGCCAGAGATTGGCGACGTGCGGAAAGCCGAGCCAGACGTTGGGCGAATCCTCGGCCAGGACCTGCTGGATCTTCGCATAGATCGGCTTCAGCTCGTCGCGGCTGTTGTGAGCGAAGCTCTCCTTCACCGCTTCGCTCAAGGCGGGGTTGCTGTAGCCGGACGATTTCGACTGCACCTGGTCGGGCGTGTAGAACACCTGGATCAGGTAGGTCGGGTCGCTCGGCCCCATGTTGGGGAAGAGCGAGGCGGTGTGGGTCCCATTGATGTTCGACTGGATGACCTGCACCGGTTCGAGGAATTTCAGGTTCGCCTTGATGCCGATCTCGGCGAGTTGCGCCTGGATCACCACCGCGGCGTCGCGCACATCCATCAGATAGGGTTGCGCCGGCACGTTCATATCGAATTCGGCCGCGTTCGCGTATTTCGACTTCGCGAGAAATGCACGCGCCTTTTCCTTGTCGTAGCCGAGCGTCGCCGCGGCGGCCTTGTCGTACCACCAGCTCGACGGCGGCGCCGGCACGGTCGACGCGTCGAGCATGCCGTAGAAGACGTTTTTCGCGATGCCGTCGCGATCGATCGCAAAGGCCACCGCCTTGCGGAAGTTCGGGTCGTCAAAGGGCGGTTTCTTGTTGTTCATCTCGATCATGAGGATGCAGCCGAGGCCGGGACGGCTCGCGCCGGTGATCCCTTGCACGGTCTTCAGGCGGACGAAGTCCTTTGGCGCCGGCGCGCTGATGATCTGCGCCTGGTCGGTCATCAAGTAGGCGACGCGGACCGCGTCCTCCGGCACCGTGCGCATCACCAGGCGGTCCCAGTGCGGCAACCCTTTGCGCCAGTAATTCGGGTTGCGCTTGAACCCGATAAAGTCGTTCTGCTGCCACTCTACGAAGATGCCGGGGCCGGTGCCCACGCCGATCGGCGTCAGGCGAAAGTAATCGTCACCGTGCTTCTCGCGCGAGCCCTTGGGGAAGATGCCCATGAACTTCGTCATGTAGTCGAGCAGGGGGCGGTAGGGCTGGCTCAGCTCGAAGCGCACCCGGGTGGGACTCTCTGCCGTGATGGCGCGGATCGGAGTCCACACGCCGCGGCGAACCCCCTTATGCGCCGGATCGAGTATGTATTCGTAGCTGTATTTGACGTCTTCCGCCGTGAACTTGTCGCCATTCTGAAACGCGACGTCGTCGCGCAGATCGAACCAGTAGGTCAGCTTGTCGTCCGAGATCTTCGGCGGCGCCGCGGCGAGTTGCGGATGAAGCTCGCCATCCTGATCGGTCACCATCAGGTTCTCGAAGACCATGTGCGTCGCGGCCATGGCGTCGTGATTGATCTGGTTCATCGGATCGAGCGTGCCCGCATTGTTCGGGATCGCGATCGTGAGGGTCTTCTCGGCGGCTGCCGCCGTTCTCGGGGTGAGACCGAACGCGCCGCCGAGAGCCGCGGCGCCAAACCCGGTATGCCGCAGAAAATCGCGGCGGTTCAAAGACGGGCGCATCGCAATTCGCTCCGTATACAATTTGTATGCAACTAGGATGCAATGATCAGGGAGAGGGTTGTCAAGTGGCCAGCGCGGCCGGGCACTGCTGCGGGCCCAGTTCCACGCCGGCATCGCCTTATCGGCGATCCGCATCAGAACCTGTGACATGGCGCCCGGATCGGGCTATCTCACCGGTCGAAGGTCGGGCGGAGGACCCGCGAACCGCGATCGAGGAGAGGGCGGCGCCATGTTCAAGCTCTATTACGCACCGGGAACCTGCGCGCTTGCGACGCACATCGCGCTGGAGGAGGCCGGCGCGGCCTACGAGGCGGTGCGCGTCGACTTCGGCTCCCAGGCCCAACGGGGCCCGGAATATCTCGCGATAAATCCGAAGGGGCGGGTTCCCGCGCTGGTGACGGAACGGGGCGCACTCACCGAAACGCCCGGTCTGCTGCTCTTCGTGGCGCAGCATTTCCCGGCGGCCGAGCTCGCGCCGCTGACCGATCCGTTTGGCCTGGCGCAAGTGCAGGAGTTCAACAGCTATCTCTGTGCGACGGTTCACGTCGCGCACGCGCACGGCAGGCGGGGGGCACGATGGGCCGACGATCCCGCCGCGATCGAGGCGATGAAGCGCAAGGTTTCCCAGACGATGACCGAGTGCGCCGGCCTGATCGAAGACAAATTCCTGAAGGGTCCGTGGGTGATGGGCGAGCAGTACACGATCTGCGACCCATACCTGTTCACCATCGGGACCTGGCTTGAAGGCGACGGCGTCGATACCGCCAAACTGCCGGGCATTCTCGATCATCGACGCCGCATGCTCGCCCGCCCCGCGGTGCAAAGAGCCGTGTCGGCCGAGGGCACCCAGATCCCTTGAAAAGCGCGTCCGACGCCGCCGGCCGTTTTTGCCTCCATCGCCGCGGCGGGCGTGGGAGCGCGCGGCGCGGCCGAAACCGGGCTCAAGCAGGCTCGATGCCGACCGAGTCGTGGAAATGCCTCAGATAGGCGTCACCGGGGCCGCCGCGGGCGCGCAATGCGGCGCGGGCGGCTTGCGTCGCCGCGAGGTCGAGCCGGTCTCCCACGACGACGACGCCGTACACGTCGGCCGCGTAGGCTTGGGTGATCAGCTCATTGCGGATGTCGAGCAGCACCTTTTCGGGATCGCGTTCGAGCGGATCGCCCCAGCCGCCGCCGCCCGCCTGGATATGCAGGAAGATGTCGCCGCGCCGCAGCGTCACCCGCTCCATCGGACAGACCGGCAGCGCCCGCTGTTGCGGGCCGGGGTTCAGCAGATTCCATGACGGCGTGCCGGGAAGACCGCCGGCCAGCCCGTAGGGCAGGATCGCCCGGCGATCCGAGCGCATGATCAGCACCGCCTCATCGGCCAGCAGGCGATAGCCGTATATCAAGGCGGCGCCGCCGCGTGAGCGGCCGGGACCTCCCGAATTCTCGACGAAGGAATAGCACGTCACCTCGACCGGCTGCCGCGCCTCGAGCAGCTCGACCGGCGTGTTGCCGAGGTTGGCCGCGGGGTTGGAGACACCCTCCTGGCCGTCGCGCCGGGCGCTGCCGCCCCAGCAGCCGAGCAGCCCGCCCGACACCATGAACGGCTTGTTGTCGCGGTCGCGGCCGGAGATGTTGGGGGACGACGCGCCGCCCTCGTTGGCCGCCGGGATGCGGTCGGGAATGACCTGCGCGAAGGCGCCGAGCAGCGTGTCGTACATGCGAAAGCAGATGATGCCGCGCGCGCCGCAGGCGGCCGGCTCGACCGGGTTGACGATCGAGCCCGGCGGCGCGGTGACGGTGATTGCGCGCATATACCCTTCGCAATTCGGGATCGCACCGCCGATCGCACAGCGCACGGCAAGGTACGACATCGCCTTCGTGGTCGGCATCGGGCCGTTGATCGCCGCCCTTACCTGCGGCGAGGTGCCCGACCAGTCGATCGTTATATGATCGCCGGCGATCGTCAGGTTCGCCCGGAAGCGGATCGGCTCGGGGTTCTCGCCGAGCCCGTCGAGCGCATCCTCGAAGATGTAAGTCCCGTCCGGCAGCGCAGCGATCTCTGCGCGGATCAGGCGCTCGGCATAGTCATGCAGCTCCGCGGTGTAGCGGCGGAACGCGGCCGGGCCGTAGCGCTCGATCAGCTTGAGCAGCGCCCGCTCGCCGATCGTGCAGGCGGCGAGCTGCGCGCGGATGTCGCCCAGCACCTGAACCGGCATGCGGGTATTCTTCTCGATGAGGCGAAAGATCGCCTCGTTCGGCCGGCCGGCCTCATGCAGCTTGAGGATCGGGATGCGGAACCCCTCCTGGAATATTTCGACGGCATAGACGGCCATGCCGCCCGGCGCGATGCCGCCGACATCGCATTGATGCGCGAGCGTGGCGACGTACCCCTCGACACGGCCGTCCATGAAGACCGGCTTGATCACGTAGAAATCCGGTAGGTGCATCCCGCCCGAGCCGTACGGGTCGTTAAAGATGAAGATATCGCCGGGCGCCATCGTGCCGCCGTGCAGCTCGACCAGCCGGCGCATCGCGTCGGGGAACGAGCCCAGATGCACCGGGCTGGTCAGCCCCTGCGCGACGGTCCGACCGGCGTGGTCGCAAACCGCGGTCGAATAATCCATCGCGTCGCGCACGATATTGGAATAGGCCGAACGCATGATCACGAGGGCCAGCTCGTCGGCGATCGTGCTGAGCGCGTTTTGCACGATTTCGAGGGTGATCGGGTCGAGCGGCTCGGCCATGCGTCACGGATCCTGTGTGATCAGCAGGTTGAGGTCGGCATCGACGCGGGCGACGGCGCCCGGCGGCACGACGCAGGTGGCGTCGTATTCCTCGACGATCAGCGGCCCGGCGACCTCGCGGTCGAGCAGGTCGCCACGGCCGAGTATCGGCGTCGGGAGCGAGCCAAACTCCGGCCCGAAATAGGCCAGCCGCTCGCCACCGCCGACCGAGGCGCCCGGCCTCTCGGCGCGGCCGGGCCGCATGCCGGACGCTTCGCTTGCCACGCTGGCGACAATCCGCAGATTGACCAGCTCGACCGGCTCGCTCTCCGCCATGTGGCCGTAGGTCTGCCGGTGCTCCTCGTGGAAGCGCGCAACGATGCGCTCGCGGCGCGGCGGCGCGGCGGCGTCGACCGGGATCGTCAGCTCGAAGGCCTGGCCGACATAGCGCAGGTCGGCCTGCCGGCGGACGACGATCCGCTCTCGCGCAAATCCCTCGGCAACGAGTGTCGCGATGGCCGTGTCGCCGAGCGCCGCAAAGGCCGTCGACACTTCGTCGAGGTCGACCGTTTCCATCGCGCGCGGCAGCGCCTTCACGAGTTCCTGTTCGTGGTCGGCGATCAACAGGCCGACCGCGCTCAGCACGCCTGGATGGCGCGGGATCAGCACCTCCTTCATCGCCAGCTCGCGCGCGATTGCCCCGGCGACGACCGGCCCGTTGCCGCCGAACGCGACGAGCGCATAATCGCGCGGATCGCGGCCGCGATAGGTCGAGACCGATTTGACGGCGCGCACCATGTTGGCGACCGCCACCGCAAGCACCCCGAAGGCGCCCTCTTCGAGCGGCCGGTTCAGCGGTTCGCAGACCTGGCGGCGAACCGCCTGCAAGGCCGCCTCCGGCTGCAACCGCAAGGTGCCGCCCACGAGATAATGCGGATTGAGATAGCCCAGGGCGAGAAGCGCGTCGGTCAGCGTCGCCTGGTCGCCGCCCTTCCCGTAGCAGACCGGCCCCGGCACCGAGGCGGCGCTCTGCGGCCCGACCTTCAACAAGCCGCCCTTGTCGAACCAGACGCGGCTGCCGCCGCCGGCACCGATTTCCGACACGTCGATAAACGGCAGCTTGATCGCGTAGCCGGCGCCCTTGACCAGCCTGCTCGACAGGTTGATGCCGGCGCCGATCTCGTATTCGCCGGTCTTGGTCGGAATGCCTCCCTCGACGATCGCCGTCTTCGCGGTGGTCCCCCCCATGTCGAGCGTGATGACGTCGCGAAACCCGGCCTGCCCGGCGAGGCGCGAGGCCGCGATGACGCCGGCCGCGGGGCCCGATTCGATCAGGTAGGCAGGCTTGGCGATGGCCGAAGCGACGCTCATCTGCCCGCCGCCCGACTGCATGACATGAAACGAGCGAGCGACGCC
Source organism: Allostellaceae bacterium (assembly GCA_035507475.1). Taxonomy (GTDB): domain Bacteria; phylum Pseudomonadota; class Alphaproteobacteria; order ATCC43930; family CGMCC-115725; genus DATARH01. Next base: position 6,593 of record DATJOB010000469.1, read on the forward strand.
CATCTCTTCCAGGCGGGCGCGCAGCGCGGACAGGTAGCGGATCACGACGGGGCCGAGAAAGGCGTTGATGACGGTCGTGCTGGTGCGCTCGTACTCGCGGATTTCCGGCAGTATCTCGTGCGAACAGCTGACGAACACGTCGCCGGGGAGGCGGTCGCGCAGCAGTTCCTTGATGCGGCGTTCGTGAAGCGGATTGGCATAGGCGTGCAGCAGACAGACCGCGACCGCCTGCACCTCGGCCCGGGCCAGCCGCTCGGCCGCCGCCACCACCGACGCCTCGTCGAGCGCGACGCGGATCTCGCCGTCCGGTCCCATCCGCTCGCGCACTTCGACGCGCAGCTGTCGCGGGACCAGCGGCGGCGGCTTCACATAATCGAGGTTGTAAAGTTCGGGGACCCGGACGCGACGGAACTCCAGCACGTCGCGAAAGCCCTCGGTGGTGATGAGGCCGGTGCGGACGCTGCGATGCTCCAATACCGTATTGGCCGCAACCGTCGTCGCGTGGACGACGTCGACGACCTCGGCGGGACGAATCTGATGCTCGTCGAACAGCGCCCGGAGACCGAGGACGATGCCGCGGCTGTAATCGTCGGGGGTCGACGAGACTTTCTTCGTCAGCATGGCGCCGTCGGCGCCGAGCAGCACGATGTCCGTAAAGGTGCCGCCGATATCGATTCCGACCCGGAAGGCTCCGGCAGGGGCAGGCGGCATTGGCGGCATCTCGACCCGGATGTCAGCGGCGACGCGCCCCTTGTTGGGCATATACCGACGGCGGGTCTAATTCTTTATTTGGATGCGGCCGATAGAAGATTTTGATCCGTCATTCGCCCTCGCCATAGTCGCTCGCCGCGGCCAGCGTCAGCTCGGCGACCGCCGCGGCCAGGTAGCTGTCGGGCTTCGGCATATAGCTGACGTCGAAGGTGATCGGCGGCAGCTCGTGCGGGATGTCGAGGAGCCGCAGCGTGCCGGCACGCAGCTCGCGCTCGACGACGACCTTGGGCAGGACGCAGGGGCCGACGCCGTCGAGCGCCATGCGCACGATCGCGGCGATCGACGAACTCCCGAACAGCCGCGCGTCGGGCAGTCCGGATTTGGCGAGGTGGCGGCGCAGCGCGAGATACGGTGCGGACTGCCGGCGGAATGTGATGATCGGCCAGCGCGCGACATCCGCGAGGCTCGGGCGCGGCTGCGGCAGATCGAGCTTGGTGCTGGCAAACCACATCAGCGGATAGGAGCATAGCGGTGCGCTTTTCAGCCTCGGGTCGATGACCGGGCCGAACAGGACCGCGATGTCGAGATTGTCGGAAACGAGAGCCGCGTGGAGATCGTCGACCGCATCGACCTCGATATCGAGGGCGACCGAGGGATAGATCGCGTTGATCCGCTCGGCGAGATCGGCGAGCCAGGTGTGCACGATCGTCTCCGGCACGCCGAGGCGCAGCACCCCCTTCAGCGATGCCGGATCGCCGACCGCGCGCAGGATGTCGGCCCGCAACGACAGCATCCGCTCGGCATAATCGAGCAGTTCAAGGCCTTTGGCGGTTAGCGCGATGGCGCGAGGCTTGCGCTCGAAGAGCCGGGTTCCGAGATCGCGCTCGAGCAGCGCGATCCGCGCCGAGATCGCCGGCTGCGTCGTGTTGAGCTTGAGCGCGGCGGCGCCGAACCCGCCGAGCCGGGCCACGCGCACGAAAGTCTCCAGATTGCGCAGATCGAGCACGGCACAGCTCCTTCCGGCGAGGTCGCCGCCGCGGCGCTCGCGGCCGGGGGCGCCATCAGCCTATAAATAAATCTGATCGCGCCAATCCAAATTGAAAATTGGACGGCTTCGAGGGTCCATTGCGTGATGATGCGGCCGCCGACCTGAGGCAGAGGGGGAGACGATGGACGGGCAACCCATGCTGACGCGCCGGCGGCTGATAACGGGGAGCGCGATGGGAGCCGGCGGGCTCGCCACCGCCATGCTGCTCGATCCGGGGCTCGCGCTCGGCGCCGACAAGACGCTGACCGTCGCGATCCCCAACAACCCGCAAACCTTCGACCCGATGAACCAGACGAACCACGATGCGATGGCCGCGACGCTCGTGATGTTCGAAAACCTGATCGAGAACGACGTCAACGGCGAACTGCGGCCCCAGCTCGCAGCGGCGATGCCGACGATCTCGGACGACAAGCTGACCTACTCATTCGACCTGCGAGACGACGTCTATTTCCAGAATGGCGCCAAGTTCACCGCCGAGGACGTGAAATACAGCTACGACTACGTTCTCGACCCGAAAAACAAGGCGATCCGCCGGTCGATATGGCTTCCGATCAAGTCGATCACGGTCGAAAGCCCGACCCGGGTGCGGTTCGATTTGCACCAGCCGTACAGCCCTTGGCTTTACTACATGACCAAGTTCATGGGCATTTTCCCGAAAGGCTCGCGGGAACAGCATGGCGACGATTATTTTCGGCTGACGCCGATCGGGGTGGGCACCGGCCCGGGCATCTTCGTCGAGTGGCAGCAGAACGATTTTGTCTCGTTCAAGCGCAACCCGAACTATTGGCAGAAGGGCCTGCCCCACTGGGACCGGCTGATCATCAAGACCGTTCCGGAGGATTCGGTCCGCGTCGCCTATCTGATGACCGACCAGGCCAAGATAATCAGCGCGCCGCCGCCCAAGGACTACCTCAACGTCAAGAAGATGCCGGGAATTTCCGGGGCCAGCAAAGTCAGTCTCGGCTGCAGCCTGTTCATGGAGCTCAACACCGCCAAGCCGCCGTTCGACGACATCAATTTTCGCCGCGGGGTCGCCTTCGCGATCGACCGCGACCTGCTCGCCAAGGACGTTTTCTACGGCATGATCGAGCCGACGACGGTGCTGGCGCCGGCGAGCAGCTGGTGGTTCGACAAGGAGGTCGCGAGCGGCATCCACTACGATCCCGCGAAGGCCAAGGCGCTGATCGCCGAGTCGAAATACCCGAACGGCGCAGAGTTCGACATGAACGTCCCGGCGCAGCCCTATCTGATCGACGTGCGCGACGCCGCGATCGTCATCCAGTCGCAGCTCGCCGCGGTCGGGGTCAAGGTCAACCTGAAATTCCTGGAAGTGGCGGCGGTGCTCGGCCGCACGATCGATGGCTCGCACACCGCGTCCTTCTTTCCGAACATGGGCGCGGGCGACCCGACATTGCAGATCGTCTCCTACTACACGCCCGGACAGGTGCAGTCGAAATCCTCGGGCTATGTCGACGAGACGCTCTCGGCGCTCGTCGCGGAGAGCTATCGCACCGTCGATCGCGAGGCGCTGAAGAAGATTTACGGAAAGATGCAGGCGATCCTGGTGCGCGATTGCCCGGGCGTGTGGATCGGCTATGTCGAGATCGCCAATCTGTGGCGCAACGAGGTCAGGAACTTCCAGGTCGATAGCGGCCTGTCGATCGTCGTGCGCGATGTCGACCTCGCATAGATCGCCGGCAGATTCCGCCGCCAGGCTGAGCCCCCTCGCCGCGTCACGGGTGCGCGGGATCGCGCCGCCTTTCTCGCGCGGCGTCATGGAGCGCGTCGCGGAGATGCGCCGGCAAGGGCGCGACATCATCAATTTCGGCTCGCGCGGCGACACGCCGCAACAGGCGAAGGCCGCGGCGGTCGCCATGCTGCAGAGCGAGAGCGCGGCGGGCTATACCGATGCGCGAGGCCTGGCGGAGCTGCGCGACGCCATCGCGGCGAAGCTGCAGCGCGACAACGGCATCGTCGCCGACCCGGAGCGGGAGATCGTCGTTTCGAGCGGCGGCATGGAGGGGGTTTTCGCGACGATGCAGGCCCTTGTCGGGCCCGGCGACGAGGTGCTGGTCGCAGACCCGGCCTGGCACGGCTTCCGGCCGATGGTGCAGCTCGCCGGCGCGACGCCGGTCCTCGTGCCGCTCGATCCCGACGGCTACCGTCTACGGATCGCCGTTCTGCGCGAATATCTGACGCCGAGGACGAAACTGCTGATCCTGTGCAATCCGGCCAACCCGACGGGCGTCGTCCTCACCCGCGCCGAACTGCTGCAGATCGCGGAGCTCGCCTGCGCGTGCAATCTCCTCGTCCTGGTCGACGAAGCTTACGAGAACTTCGTCTATGACGGGCGGCAGCACATCAGTCTCGCCTCGCTCGATGGCATGCGGCAGCGCACGGTCACGGTGCAGACCGTCAGCAAGATCTACAACATGTTCGGCTGGCGCGTCGGCTGGGTGGTCGCCGCGCCGGAGCTGATCGAGGCGGTGCTCGCGGTCCATGCCTGGTCGGTCGGCTGCCCGGCATCGTTCGCGCAGGCCGGCGCGGCCGCGGTGCTGCGCGGGACGACGGCGCAGGGCGACCGGCCGATCGACGACGTGGTGCGACGCTATCAGGACCAGCGCGACGCGATGGTTCGCGGGCTGCGCGGCATTCCCGGCGTGACCTGCGCGCTACCGGAAGGCGCCTATTTCGCCTTCCCCGATTTCAGCGCCTACCGGCGATCCTCGGAGGAATTGTGCGGCCATCTGCTCGAGTCGGGCGGCGTCGCGACGACCCCCGGCGCGGCCTTCGGCGCGACGGGAGAAGGCCATCTTCGGCTGGTCTTCAACGCGCCGGTCGCGGAGATCGAGCGCGGCATCGCGCGGATCGCAGAGGTTTTGGCCAAGATCGCGGACTAGCCGAGGGCGGAGCCCGGCAGCCGCGGCACAGATCGGCACCGGCCCCACGCTTGGCAAGCGCGGCGGCGCGCCGGAGCGGCCGTCACGACCGGCAAATTCGCTGCTATGTCATTCCCGAGACGCTCCGCATCCCGGGGCGGCTACGCGGTACAGCGAAGGACAGGCCAATGACCGAGACCAAGGGCGCGCAGACCGCCGCCGAGGACCCACGCAATCAAAACCTCCTGATCTGGCTCAACGGACGGCTCGTGCCCCGCGCCGAGGCGGTGGTTTCGATCTTCGATGCCGGGTTCGGTCTCGGCGACGGGGTGTGGGAGGGCATCCGGCTTAGCCACGGCCGGCTGGTGCTGGTCGACGAACATTTGCGCCGGCTTTACGACGGCGCCCGCACCATCGCCATCGATATCGGGCTCAGCGCCGCGCAAATGCGTTCCGCGCTCGACGAGGTCGTCGCCGCCAACCGGATGCACGATGGCGGCCATCTCCGCCTGATGGTGACGCGCGGCGAGAAGACCACCGTGCATCAGGACCCGCGCAATGCGCTCGGCAAGCCGACGATCGCGATCACCGCGGAATACAAGGTTCCCGATCCGCAGCTCAAGCGAACCGGCCTCAAGCTGGCGACCTCGACCTACCGCTGCAGCGGGCCCGACATGTTCGACATGCGGCTCAACTCGCACAGCCGCCTGAACCTCATCCAGGCGCTGCTGCAGGCGATCGCCGCCGACGCGCACGAAGCGCTGATGCTCGACCCGCTCGGCTTCGTGTCGAGCTGCAATTCGACCAACTTCTTCATCGTGCGCGACGGTGCGGTCGTCACCTCGACCGGGCGGTTCTGTTTCAACGGCATCACCCGCGCCAAGCTCATCGAGCTTTGCGCGGATGAAGGCATCGCATGCCGCCAGGCGGACTTCACGCTCGCCGAGGTCTACAACGCCGACGAGGCCTTCGTTACCGGGACGTTCGGCGGCCTGACGCCGGTGCGCTCGGTCGATGGCCGCGCGCTCGGCGCGGCCATTCCGGGCCGCGTCACGCGGCGCCTGTCGCGCGCCTATGAGGCGACCTATCTGGCGCCGTAACGCCTGTGTGCGCCGGCCTGACCCCCTGGCGCACGCCGCTCGGCCGGGGCGTGCCGCAGCCGGTTGACAAGGCGAGGGTCCGGGTCCTACGGTTTGATTGAATATACCTACATCAATACAAATGACCCCGCAGTTCAACGCCGCTGTTCCGCTCTATCACCAGATCGCGCAGGTGCTGCTTATGCGGGCGCGCTCGGACGAGGCGACCGAGCAGCGGTTGCCGACCGAAAAGGCGCTATGCGCCGAGTTCGGCGTCAGCCGGACGACGATCCGGCAGGCGCTGGGCGTGCTGAAGCAGCAGCGCTGGCTGCAGAGCCGGCGAGGCGTCGGCACCAGGTTCATCGGCGCCGCGGCGAAGCCGGAGCCGGTCAGCTCGTCCGGCGACCCGCTGCACGCCGCGCTCGGCACGCGCGCCCGCATCGTCGAACTGCATTTGGCGCCGGCGCCGCCGCGGGTCGCCGCGTTCTTTGGGGTCGCGGCCGGCACTCCACTGTGCCGGCTCGTGCGCGTCCACCAGCTCGACGGTGCGCCGCTGTCGGTCGTCGCCTCCTGGCTGCCGGCCGACCTGGCGTCGGTCCTGACGCGGCGAGCGCTGCGCCGGCCGGTGCATCACGTCTTGTGGGAGGCGCTGGGGCTGTTGCAGCACCGCAGCGTCCACAATGTCGGCATCGCGCGCGCCGATCAGGAGATCGCGCGCCTGCTCGAGGTCAGCCTCACCGATCCGGTGCTGCACGTGCA
>DATJOB010000470.1:0-5871 GCA_035507475.1 Allostellaceae bacterium
GACAAGATTCCCACGACCTCGCCGGGCTTTGGCATTTCGGCGGCGGCGGACGGGTCTCGCTTCCCCTATCTCTTCCCTGTGGCGGCGACTTATTGGTCGCAGGGCGCCGCGGCGATCAAGTTCGCCAAGGACCAGCTCGGCGGCGATCTCAAAGGCAAGAAGATCGCCTATGTCTATTACGACAATCCCGCCGGCAAGGAACCGCTGCCGATCATCGAGACGCTGCAGAAGAGCGAAGGCTTCGACATGCGGACCTTCGCGGTGCCGCCGCCGGGGGTCGAGCTGGGCGCGCAGATCATCGACATCACCCAGCGCTACCGGCCCGACTTCATCATTGCCCATCTCTTTGGCCGCTCGCCCTCGGTGCTCATCAAGGGGCTGAAGGGCGCCGGCTTCCCGCTGAGCAAGACGGTGGGGCTGGTGTGGGCGTCGGCTGAGGCCGACATCAACGCCGCCGGCGGCTGGGGCGTCGCCGAGGGCTACAACACGATCCAGTTCGCCGGCGCCGGCGACGACTACCCGGTCCGCCAGGACATCAAGGCGATGTACAAGAAGGACGGCAAGGCCCCGCCGAAGGAGATGGACGACACCGTCGTCTATAACCGCGGCCTCCTGCAGGCGGCGATCCAGGTCGAGGCGCTGAAGAACGCGCTCAAGATCAGCGGCGGGCAGAAGCCGACGACCGAGCAGGTCAAGGCGGGGATGGAGCAGATCAAGGACTTCACCCTCGGCGGCCTGGTCCCGCCGCTGCACGTCACCGCGACCGACCACGAGGGCGGCGGCTGGGTGCGGATCTTCTCGGTCAAGGGCGGCAAGTTCGTCGCGGCGACCGACTGGATCCACCCCTATCGCGAGGTCGTCGAGCAGCAGGTGAAGACCGCCGAGTAACGGTTCGCTCGGTCATCTCCCTCTTCGCCCCGCGGGGCGGGGAGGGAGGGCCAAAGGTGGCGTGATGCTGGCGCTGAACAACATCGAGGTCGTCTACGACGGCGTCATCCTGGTGCTGCGCGGCGTGTCGCTGACCGCCGAGGAGGGCAAGATCACCACCCTCCTCGGCGCCAACGGCGCCGGCAAGACGACGACGCTGAAGGCGATCTCGGGCCTCCTGCGGACCGAGCGCGGCGAGGTCACCAAGGGCAATGTCGAGCTCGCCGGCGCGCGCATCGACCGGCTGCAGCCGCACGAGGTGGTGCGCCGCGGCGTCGTCCAGGTGTTCGAGGGGCGCCGCGTCTTCGAGAACCTGACGGTCGAGGAGAACCTGATCGTCGGCGCGCATAGCCGCACCGATTTTACCGCGGTGCGGCGCGGCATCGAACGCGCCTACGGCTCGTTCAAGGTGCTGCGCGAGCGCCGCCACCAGCCGGCCGGCTACCTCTCGGGCGGCGAGCAGCAAATGCTGGTGATCGGCCGGGCGCTGATGTCGGAGCCCAAGGTCATCCTGCTCGACGAACCCTCGCTCGGCCTCGCGCCGCTGATTATCGAGGAGATTTTCGGGGTCATCCGCCGTCTCAAGGACGAGCAGGGGCTGAGCGTCCTGCTGGTCGAGCAGAACGCGGCGCTGGCGCTCGATATCGCCGATCACGGCTATGTCATGGAAAACGGCCGCATCGTGCTCGAAGGCCCGGCCGAGACGCTGCGCCAGAACTCCGACATCAAGGAGTTCTATCTCGGGCTCAACGAGACCGGCGCGCGCAAGTCCTACCACGGCGCCAAGCACTACAAGCGCCGCAAGCGCTGGCTGGCGTAATCGTTGCACTGGTCACGGCCGGGCTTGACCCGGCCATCCATGTCCCCTTGGGCCGGGCTTCACCCGGCCAACCATGTTTCGTGGGCCGGGCTTGACCCGGCCATCTCATGCCGCTGCTATGAGATCCCGGGGTCAATCCCGGGGATGACCAACCACGAGAAGCGACGATGCCCGATCTTCCCCGCATCGCGGTCATCGGCACCGGCGGCACGATCTCCTCGCTCGGCGCCGGGCCGCTCGACGTGCTCGACTATCCCGATTTCGGCCAGAAGCTGACGCCCGCCGCGCTGCTCGACAGGTTTCCCGAAACGCGGCGCGTCGCCGACCCGCTGCCGATCGCCTACAAGGAGGTCGGCAGCACCGCGCTCGGGCCCGAGGACTGGCTCGCACTGCGCCGCATCATCCACCGTACCGCCGAGAACGACCCGACGATCGCCGGGTTCGTGATCCCGCACGGCACCGCGACGCTCGAAGAGACCGGGTTCTTCCTCAACCTGACGCTCGCCACGCCGCAGCCGGTGGTGATGGTCGGCGCGCAGCGCCCGGCCAGCGCGCTCGGCACCGATGCCGGGATGAACCTCGTCAACGCGCTGCGCGTCGCCGGCTCGCCCGCATCGCGCGGCATGGGCGTGCTCGCGGTGCTCAACGACGAGATCCACCCGGCGCGCGACGTGGTCAAGACCTCGACCTACCGGCTGCAGACCTTCCGCAGCCTCGATTTCGGCGCGCTCGGCCATGTCGACGGCGACGGCGTGCATTTCTACCGGGCGCCGCTGAAGGCGCACATGCCGGACACCGAATTCGCCGCGCGCGATCTCGCCTCGCTGCCGCGCGTCGACATCGTGCTCTCCTATGGCGGCGCCGATACGGCGCTGATCGACGCGGCGATCGGCGCCGGGGCGCAGGGCATCGTCTCGGCCGGGTTCGCGCCGGGCAGCCCGACGCCGGCGCAGCAGGAGGCGCTCATCGCGGCGGCGAAAGCCGGCATCGTCGTCGTGCAGTGCAGCCGCGCGGCGAGCGGCCGGGTCGCGCCGCGCCGCAGGCTGCGGGAGACCGGGATCGTCGCCGGCGAGGATTTCTCGCCGCAGAAGGCGCGCATCCTGCTGATGCTGATGCTCGCCGCGACGCGCGACATCGGCGCGATCCAGGCCGCTTTCGCCACCTACTAGCCCGGGAAGCCGCCGATGCTCGTCCGCCGCTGCGCCGCCCTCGTCCTCGCCCTCGTCCTCGCTCTGCCGGTCCTCGCGGCGCCGGCGCGGGCCGACAGCGGCACGGTGCTGCGCTTCGTGCCGCATGCCGACCTGACGATCATCGATCCCTATTTCTCGGGCGTCTACATCACCCGCAACTACGGCTACATGGTCTACGACACGCTGTTCGCGCTCGACCACGAGTACCAGCCGCATCCGCAGATGGTGGAGAGCTGGAAGGCGAGCGACGACGGCCTAACCTGGGACTTCGCGCTGCGCGACGGGCTGCGCTTCCATGACGGGCAAAAGGTCGGCGCGGCCGACGCGGTCGCCTCGCTGAAGCGCTGGGGCCAGCGCAACGACTCCTACGGCCAGGCGCTGCTCGACGCGGCGAGCGCGATCGAGGCGCTCGACGAGCGGCGCTTCCGCATCACGCTGAAGCGGCGCTTCCCGGTGATCGACGCGCTGGCGACGCTGACCTCGCCGACCCCGTTCATCATGCCCGAGCGGCTCGCCAAGACCGACGCCTTCGCCCAGACCAAGGACCCGACCGGCTCGGGCCCGTTCAAGATGGTGATGAGCGAATGGCAGCCCGGCCACCAGGTGGTCTTCGCCAAGAACCCGGACTACGTGCCGCGCGCCGAGCCGCCCGACGGCGCGGCCGGCGGCAAGGTCGCCAAGGTCGACCGCGTCGAGTGGGTCTACATCCCCGACGCGGTGACCGCGCTGCAGGCGCTCAAGGACGGCGAGGTCGACGCCTGGGAGAACCTGTCCAACGACTATGTCGCGCAGATGCGCGCCGACCCCGACGTCACGATCAAGGATTCACCGGGGTTCATCGGCGTGATGCGCTTCAACTGGCTGCAGCCGCCCTTCGACAACGTCAAGATGCGCCAGGCGGTGCTGCAGGTCGTCAACCAGTCGGATTACATGGCGGCGATGGCCGGCGACCCGGAGAACTGGCGCACCTGCTATTCGGTCTATGCCTGCCTGGGCGATGTCGAGACCCGCGGCGCGGAGGCGCTTGCCGGGCCGCGCGACTACGACAAGGCGAAAAAGCTCGTCGCCGAAGCCGGCTACAAGGGCGAGCGCGTCGTGCTGCTCGACCCGGCCGACATCCCGCAGCTCCATGCCGAGGCGCTGGTCACCGCCGACATGCTGAAGCGGCTCGGCCTCAACGTCGATGTCGCGAGCACGGAATGGGGCACCGTCATCAAGCGCATCTATTCAAAGGACCCGGTCGACCAGGGCGGCTGGAACGTGTTCGTCACCGCCTTTGCCGCCTACGACATGCTCAACCCGGCGACGACGCGCGTGCTGCGCGCACCGGGCGCGAAGGGCGTGCTGCCGGGCTGGGCCGACGACCCCAAGCTCGAGGCGCTGCGCGCGGCATGGTTCGAGGCCGGCGACGCCGCCGCGCGGCGCGAGATCGCGGCGCAGATGCAGGCGCGCGCCTTCGAGACCGTGCCGTTCGTGCCGCTCGGCCAGTACAAGGCGCGCGCAGCCTTTCGCTCCTACCTCACCGGCCTCGTCGACGCGCCGATCGCCTTCCTGTGGAACATCGAGAAGCACAAGAAGTGAGCGCCGGCCCGCCGGGCTTCGCTACGCCGCCCGATACCAGACGCTCGTCCGCAACACGATCCGCACGACCGAGAGCATCACCGGCACCTCGACGAGCACGCCGACGACCGTCGCCAAGGCGGCGCCCGACTGGAAGCCGAACAACGCGATCGCCGCCGCCACGGCAAGCTCAAAGAAGTTCGACGCGCCGATGAGGGCGGACGGACAGGCGACATTGTGTGGCACGCCGAGCGCCCGGTTGAGCCAATAGGCGAGCCCCGCATTCACGTAGACTTGGATGACGATCGGGATCGCCAGCAGCACGATCACGAGCGGCTGTGCGACGATCTGCTCGCCCTGAAAGCCGAACAGCAGGACCAGCGTCGTCAGCAGCGCCAGCAACGAGATCGGCTGCAAGCGGCGCAGCGTTGCCGCCAACGCGGCCGCGCCGCCCGCCGCAAGCAGCGAACGGCGCCATAGCTGTGCCGCGATCACCGGGACAACGATATAGAGCACGACCGACAGAAACAGCGTCTCCCACGGCACCGTGATCGACGAGAGCCCGAGCAGCAGCCCGACAATCGGCGCAAAGGCGAACACCATGATCGTGTCGTTGAGCGCCACCTGGGTCAGCGTGAAATTGGGCTCGCCGTCGGTCAGGTTCGACCATACGAAGACCATCGCCGTGCACGGTGCCGCGGCGAGCAGGATCAGTCCGGCGATATAGCTGTCGATCTGTCCGGGCGGCAGCCACGGGCGGAACAGCCACCCGACGAACAGCCAGCCGAGCAGGGCCATGCTGAACGGCTTGACCAGCCAGTTGATCCCTACTGTCACCGCGATGCCGCGCCATTGCTCGGCGACCCGGTGCAGCGCGCCGAAATCGACCTTCAGCAGCATCGGGACGATCATCAGCCAGATCAGCAGTGCGACCGGGATATTGACCTGCGCGACGGTCATCCGCCCGAGCGCCTGAAACGGCCCCGGCAGCAGCCGGCCGAGCATGATGCCGGCGACGATGCAGAGGCCGACCCAGAGGGTCAGATAGCGCTCGAACGTCCCCAATGCCGGTCGCGCAACGCGAGGCCGGGCCTCCGAAATGGTACTCAACTCAGACCTCCTGCGAAGAACCTATGTGGCCGATCTGCTCGACCTCACGTCTGATGGCCATCCGATCGAGCTTGTCGATCGGCAAGGCGACGAACAGTTTGATGCGGGCCTCAAGCTGCCGATATGCGTCCCGGAATGCCTGGACACGCTGTGCCTCGGTGCCCTCGACGACAGCCGGGTCCGGCACACCCCAATGCGCGGTGATCGGATTCCCCGGCCAGATCGGGCAGACCTCACCGGCAGCTTGGTCGCAGACCGTGAAGA
>DATJOB010000471.1:0-5876 GCA_035507475.1 Allostellaceae bacterium
CCGCCTGGGCGAGATGCGCGCGCAGCCGGTCGAGCTCCTCGCGTACATCGCCGCGCGACACCAGCAGCGCCAGCTCCTGGGCAAGGCGCTCGGCGGAGATCGCCGGCACCGCGTCGGTGAGCGCGGCCAGCGACTGCTGCAGTCGCGCGCGCAGCGCCTCCGGCTGCGCGGCGGCGCAGCCGGACGCGGCGGCGACCAGCTCGGCGAGCTCGGCGAGATGGGCTGACAGCACCGCGCCGAGCCGCGCCCCCTCCTCGGTCCGCGCCGCGGCCAGCCGCTCGAGCGCCACGCCCCAGCTTTCCGCCAGCGCGGCGCCACGCGCCTCGATCACCGCGTCGGGCTCGTCGTCGACCGTCTCGATCACCCCGCGCAGGCCGAGCAGGCCGTCGAGACGCGGCGGCGCCGCCTCGACCTTCGTGGTCAGCTCGGCGAGCAGCGCCAGCACGCCGTCGAGGATGTCGCGGTTGATGCGGATCGCCGGCGGCGCCAGCCGGGTGACGCTGAGGCTGGCGGACACGGTGCCGCGGCGCAGCCGGGTGCCGACCGCCGCCCGCAGCGGCGCTTCGAGCGCGTCGTAGCCGGGGGGCAGGCGCAGCCGCAGATCGAACCCGCGCGCGTTGACGCTCTTCAGCTCCCAGACCCAGGAAATGCCGGAGGCCTCGCCCGCGGCGCGGGCGAAGCCGGTCATGCTGGCGAGGCCCATCGCGGCCCGGCTCAATGCACGACGCAGCGATGGCCGGGGCTCGCCCGGCAGTGCGACGGCGGGATCTGCGCGGCCTGCTTGGTCGAGGCCGGTTTGGCCGGGGTCGGCATGACGACGAGCGGCGGCGGGTTGAGCGGCACCGGCTCGATGTCGAAGGGCGGGGCGTGCAGATAGGTGACGATGTTGCGGTTCTGCTCGACCAGCGTCCTGGCGAAGACGTGGCCGCCCGATCCGTCGGCGACGAAATACAGGTCGTCGCTATGCTCCGGCTGCACCGCATCGCGCAGCGCCGCCTTGCCCGGGTTGCAGATAGGCCCCGGCGGCAAGCCGCGCACCATGTAGGTGTTGTAGGGCGAATCGACGGCGAGGTCGGCATGGGTCAGCGGCCGGTCGAGCTTTTGCGTGCCGCCGTCGCTCAGCGCGAACAGCACGGTCGGGTCCGACTGGAGCCGCATGCCAAGCCGCAGGCGGTTGAGGAAGACGGCGGCGATATGCGCGCGCTCCTCGTCGCGGCTGGCTTCCTTTTCGAGCAGCGATGCGAGGGTCAGCGCATCCTGCGGGCTGGCGAGCAGCAGGTCGGGACGGCGCTCGGCCCAGGCGGCGGCGAGCGCCTCCTGCATCGCCTGGCGCATCCGCTCGATCATGCCCTCGCGGCTGTCGCCGAGGCTGTAGACATAGGTTTCGGGGAGCAGCGACCCCTCGGGCGGCACGGCTCCGGTCTCGCCGGTCAGCAGCGGCGCATCGCGCACCAGCGCGACGACCTGCGGGCTCGTCAGGCCCTCGCGCACGGTCAGCCGGTGCTTGACGGTCTTGCCGCTGGCGATGATGTCCATCACCTGGACCGCGCTCGCGGCGGCGGGAAAGTCGTATTCGCCGGCTTTCAGCGCGCCGGCGCGGCCGGTGAGCTCGGCCGCCGCCTTGAAGGTCAGGGTGTGGCGGATCACGCCCTCGTCGGCGAGCAGGTCCGAGATGCCGGCGATCCCGGTATGCGCCGGGATGACGACGATGTGCGCCTGGGCGAGCGGCCCCGGATCGGTCACGTCGCGATAGGTCCAGTAGCCGATCGCGGCGCCGGCGGCGACGATCAGCACCGCCGTGATGAAACAGCCGAGCAGCATCCGCAGGAACGCCCACATGTCGCGGCGGCGCCGGTTGCGTCGCGCCTACCCGGCGCGGTCGGGGCGGCTGAAGATCAACGAGGCGTTCGTGCCGCCGAAACCGAACGAGTTGGACAGCACGTAATCGACCCGGCGCTCCTTCGCGCTTCGCGCGACGAGGTCGATGTCGCACGAGGGCGACGGGTTCTCGAGGTTTAGCGTCGGCGGCACCACCCCGTCGCGCATCGCCAGGATCGAGAAGATCGCCTCGACGGTGCCGGCGGCGCCGAGCAGATGCCCGATCGCCGATTTGGTCGAGGACATCGAGAGGGTGTAGGCGTGATCGCCGAAGAGCCGCTTCACCGCGCCCAGCTCGATCTCGTCGCCGAGCGGGGTCGAGGTCCCGTGCGCGTTGATGTAGTCGATCTTTTCGGGCGCGATCTGCGCCCGGCGCAGCGCGTTGCGCATCGAGCGGAAGGCGCCGTTGCCATCCTCGGCGGGCGCCGTCAGGTGATAGGCGTCGCCGGACATGCCGTAGCCGATGACCTCGGCGTAGATCCGGGCGCCGCGCTGCCGGGCGTGCTCATATTCCTCGAGCACGAGGATGCCCGCGCCCTCGCCCATCACAAAGCCGTCGCGATCCTGGTCCCACGGCCGCGAGGCGCGCGGTGGGTCGTCGTTGAACGCGGTCGACAGCGCGCGCGCCGAAGCGAACCCGGCGAGGCCCAGCCGGCACACGGCCGCCTCGGCACCGCCGCACACCATCACGTCGGCGTCGTCGAGCATGATGATGCGCGCCGCGTCGCCGATCGCATGCGCGCCGGTCGAGCAGGCGGTCACCACCGCGTGGTTCGGCCCCTTGAAGCCGTATTTGATCGAGACGTTGCCCGAGGCGAGGTTGATCAGGTTTGCCGGGATGAAGAACGGCGTCAGCCGGCGCGGGCCGCGCTCCTGCAGCGTGATCGCGCCTTCGGTGATGCCGGGCAGCCCGCCGATACCCGAGCCGATCATGCAGCCGGTGCGTTCGAGGCTCTCCTCGTCCTCCGGCGTCCAGCCGGCATCCTCCACCGCCATCGCCGCCGCGGCCATCGCATAGACGATGAACTGGTCCATCCGCCGCTGATCCTTGGGCGGGACCCAGTCGTCGGCATTGAACAGGCCGGACTCGCGGTCGCCGCGCGGCACTTGTGCGGCGATCCGCGCCGGCAGGTCGGAGACGTCGAAGGACTGGATGGCGCCGATCCCCGACTCGCCGTTGATCAGCTTCTGCCAAACGCGCTCGACGCCGAGCCCCAGCGGCGTCACGAGCCCCATTCCAGTGACGACGACGCGCCTCATGCTACGCAACCGATGCCGACAGGTTGGCGGGCACGCTCAGCCGTGCGTCTCGATAAAGCTCACCGCGTCCTTGACGGTCACGATCTTTTCTGCGGCGTCGTCGGGAATCTCGCAGCCGAACTCTTCCTCGAACGCCATGACCAGCTCGACCGTGTCGAGGCTGTCGGCGCCGAGATCGTCAATGAAGCTCGCGTTTTCGGTCACCTTCGTCTCGTCGACGCCGAGATGCTCGACGACGATCTTCTTCACTCGCTCGGCGACGTCACTCATTCCTCTGTCCCTCAATGGCTGGCTGGCAGGTGCTGTCGACTCAGCGCGGCGCGGGTATCCGATTTGGAGGATCAGCCTGTTGTCGCCATCGCGGCCGCGTTGCAGGCGCCGCGTCACATAACACGAATTCGGCGGGCCTGCCAATCCGCCGGACCCCGCGCGGCGGCGGCGATCATACCATGACCATGCCGCCGTTGACATGGAGCGTCTGGCCGCTGACATAGGCCGCCTCGGCGCTGGCCAGATAGACCGCGGCGGCGGCGATCTCGTCCGGCGTCCCGAAGCGGTCCATCGGGATCGCCGCGAGCAGGCGTGCGCGCTGCTCGTCGTTGAGCTTGTCGGTCATCGCCGTGGTGATGAGCCCGGGGGCGATGCAGTTGACCGTGATCCCGCGTGCCGCGACCTCGGCGGCGATCGATTTCGCCATGCCGATCATCGCCGCCTTCGAGGCGGCGTAATTGGCCTGGCCGGCATTGCCGGCAACGCCGCTGACCGAGGTGATGCAGATGATCCGCCCGGCGCGCCGCCGCAGCATGCCGCGCAGCGCCGCACGGATCAGGCGGAAGGCGGCGGTGAGGTTGACGTCGAGCACAGCCTGCCAGTCCTCGTCGCGCATCCGCATGGCGAGCCCGTCGCGGGTGATGCCGGCATTGTTGACGAGGATGTCGACCTGGCCGAGCGCGGCCTCGACTTCCTTGACCAGCCGCTCGGGCGCTTCGGGCGATCCCAGATCGGCGACAAAGCTGTGCGCCCGCTCGCCGAGCTCGCCGGCAAGCGCCGCGAGCGCCGCCTCGCGCGTCCCGGCGAGCGCCACCGTCGCTCCCTGGCGGTGCAACGCGCGGGCGATCGCGCCGCCGATCCCGCCCGAGGCGCCGGTGACGAGCGCTGTCTTGCCACCGAGCTCGAACATCTAGAGCCGCTTCATCAGCGCGTCGGCCTCGGCCGCCGTGCCGACCGAAAGCGCCGGCAGCTCGCGGTCGATCCGCCTGACGAGACCCGTCAGCACCCGGCCGGCGCCGATCTCGACGACCTCCTCGACCTCGCGCTCCTTGAAGAACAGCACCGTCTCGCGCCAACGCACCATGCGGATCACCTGCTCGACCAGGAGCTCGCGGATCTCGCGCGGCTCGCTGACCGGCTCGGTGGTGACGTTGGAGACGACCGGCACGCGCGGCCGCGCCAGCGCGACCGCGCGCAGCGCCTCGTCCATGACCTCGGCGGCCGGGGCCATCAGCGGGCAATGGAACGGCGCGCTAACCGGCAGCATGATCGAGCGGCGGGCGCCTTCCCCGGCGGCAAGCTCGACCGCGCGCTGGACCGCCGCGGTATGGCCGCTGACCACGATCTGCCCCGGGCAGTTGTCGTTGGCGACGACGCAGATGCCGTATCCCGCCGTCCCGGCGGCGACCTTGCGCGCCGCCTCGATGTCGAGGCCGAGCAGGGCCGCCATCGCGCCCTCGCCGACCGGCACCGCCTTCTGCATCGCCTGGCCGCGCCGTTTGACGAGTCGCGCCGCGTCGGCGACCGAGAAGGTGCCGGCCGCGGCGTGCGCCGAATATTCGCCGAGCGAATGGCCGGCGACATAGGCGACGCGGTCGGCGATGTCGAACCCGCCCTCGGCCTCGAGCACGCGGATCACCGCCAGGCTCGCCGCGAGCAGGGCCGGCTGGGCATTCTCGGTGAGGGTAAGCTCGCTTTCCGGCCCCTCGAACATCAGCCGCGAGAGGTGCTGCGACAGCGCGTCGTCGATCTCTTCGAACAGCAGCCGGGCGGCCGGAAAGGCCTCGTAGAGGTCGCGGCCCATGCCGGGCTGCTGCGACCCCTGGCCGGGAAAGACAAAGGCACGTTTCATGCGAGGCGCGTTTCCTCCTGCGCCCCGGTCATAGACTCGTCACGGATGGGGTTCAAGCCGGCGCGGACGCGTTGCTCGCCCGCGCGGGCCTATTGGCACATGCGCAGGTTGTCGCGCTCGGCCTCGTAGTCGTTCATCACGCGGTGCAGCACGTTGTCCTTGGGCAGCGCCTCGAGCGCATCCTGGATCTTCTTCAGCGTCGCATCGTCATAGGCGATCGGCACCGGGCAGCGCGCCACGAGATGCGGGCCGATCGGCTTCGAAATCTCCTGCGGCGCATCGGCGGCGACGGCGCCCTGTGGCCTGCTCTTGCCACCGAACCAGCCGCCGCCCCCGCAGCCCGCCACGAGCGCTGCGAGCGCGAGCGCGATGATCGCGTGAAACCGCATCGGCCCCGCCTCTCCCCGTCGCGGCACGATGCCGAGGCGGGCGGCGACGATCAAGCGGCAAGCGCGGCGCTGCGGCTTCAGGTAGCGGGCGACGCGGAGGAGCTCGCCGGCGCGGTCGTCGAGCCGGCCGGCGGCGTCGCGGAGGTCGCCGGCGCCGCGGTGCTGGTCAGCGCGGCGATCTGACCGACCAGCTCGCCAAGCCAGATCGCGGTCGACACCGCATCGCC
>DATJOB010000472.1:0-7788 GCA_035507475.1 Allostellaceae bacterium
GGAGATCGTCAAGCAGGCCTGCCAGAAGGCGGGCATCGACATCGAGATCAAGGCGGTGCCGGCCTCGGTCTATTTCTCGTCGGATGTCGGCAACCCCGACACCTACACCAAGTTCTACACCGACCTGCAGATGTTCACGACGACGATGACGCAGCCCGACCCCGGCGACTTCATGCGGCAATTCCTCACCAGCGAGGTCGCCAGCAAGGACAACAAATGGCAGGGCCGCAACATCACCCGCTGGCGCAGCGACGAGTATGACGCGCTCTACCATCAGTCCGAGCACGAGACCGACCCGGTCAAGCGCGCGGCGCTGTTCATCAAGATGAACGACCTGGTGATCAAGAACGTCGTCGTCATCCCGGTGGTCTACCGACCGAGCGTGGCGGCGGTGTCGTCGAAGCTGCACGTGCGGCTGTCGGGCTGGGACAGCTATGTCGGCGAACTGCACGACTGGTACGCCGATGCCAGCTGAGGCGGACAGCCTCGACCGGGCCGTCCGTCGCGGCGGGCGGCCCGCCTTGCGCGGCGCCGGGCGCTAGTGTTCCGCTATCTCGTCAGGCGCCTGCTCCTCGCCGTGCCGAGCCTCCTCGGCATCAGCGTGGTGCTGTTCGGCGTCCTGGCGCTGGCGCCTGGCGACCCGTTCTCCGACCTGGCGACGGACCCGTCGATCCCGCCCTCGGTCGCTGCGGCGCTGCGCGCCAAGTTCGGCCTCGATGACCCGATCTATCTGCGCTACTTCCACTGGCTGGCGGCGATGTTGCACGGCGACTGGGGGTTCTCGTTCGCCAGCCGGATCGACGTGAGCACGCTGATCCTGCAGCGACTGCCGACGACGCTCGCGGTGATCGGCGCCTCGCAAATCCTGGCGCTGATGATCGCCGTCCCGGTCGGCGTCTATGCCGGGGTGCGGCCGTATTCGTTTTTCGACCAGGTGGCGAGCAGCGTGGCGCTGATCGGCTTCTCGCTGCCGACATTCTTCACCGGGCTCGTCTTCATCCTGTTGTTCAGCGTCACGCTGCATTGGCTGCCTTTCGTCTACCGCACCGATATCGGCGGCAGCGGGGTGCCGCTCTATTGGGCCTATTTGCGGCAGGCGATCATGCCGGTCGCGGTGCTCGGGCTGTTTCAGGGCGCGGCCTGGACGCGGTTCGTGCGCGCCTCGGTGCTCGATGTCGTGCGCCTCGATTACGTCACGACGGCGCGAGCCAAAGGACTCGCCGAGCGGGTCGTCATCCTCAAGCATGTCGTACGCAACGCGCTGATCCCGGTGGTGACGCTGGTGGCGCTGCAGATGCCGATCGTTTTCGGCGGCGCGATCATCACCGAGCAGATCTTCCGTGTCCCGGGCATCGGCTCGCTGCTGATCAGCGCGATACTCGCCAACGACACGCCGGTCATCATGGGGGTGACCTTCGTCTTCGCCTGCCTCGTCATCCTGTTCAATCTGATCGCGGACCTGCTGTATGGCTGGCTCGACCCCCGCATCGCCTATCGCTGAGGCCGGCGAGATCGCGCTGGGCCCGGTCGCGGTGCGCCGGCGTCCCGCCTCGCTCGGGCGCGAGGCGTGGCGTCGCTTCCGGCGGCACCGCCTGGCGCTGGTCAGCGCCGGCGTGCTGTCGCTGATGGTGCTCGTGCTGCTGCTCGGGCCGCTGCTCTGGCCGGTGCCGATCAATGCGATCGATTTCGCCGCGATGCAGCAGGGGCCGACGCTGGCGCACCCGCTCGGCACGGACGACCTCGGCCAGGACCTGCTGTCGCGGATGATCTACGGCGGCCGCATCTCGCTGACCGTAGGCGTCGCAGCGATGCTGGTCGCGGTCATCGTCGGCGTCTTCGTCGGCGCGGTCGCCGGCACCGCGCGCGGCAGCATCGACATGGCGCTGATGTGGCTGTGCGACCTCTTCCTGTCGCTGCCGCAGCTGCCGCTTCTCTTGCTGATCATCTACCTGTTCCAGGCGACGCTGCGCAAACTCGTCGGCGCCGAAGTCGGCACCTTCGTGCTGATCGTCGCGGTGATCGGCGGGTTTCGCTGGATGTCGATCGCCCGGCTGGTGCGGGCGCAGTTCTTCTCGCTGCGCGAGAAGGAGTTCGTCGAGGCGGCGCGCGCCCTCGGCGCCTCGACGCTGCGTCAGGTGGCATATCACATCCTGCCCAACGCGGTGGGTCCGGTGATCGTCGCCGGGACGCTCGAAGTGGCGAATGCGATCATCGCCGAATCGACGCTGTCGTTTCTCGGCCTCGGCTTCCCGCCCGACATCCCGAGCTGGGGCCGCATCCTGTACGACGCCAAGGACTATCTCGATGTCGCGCCGCACTGGGCGCTGTTCGCCGGCGGCGCGATCTTCATCACGGTCATGTCGATCAACTATATCGGCGACGGGCTGCGCGACGCGCTCGATCCGCGCCGCGTCATCTGAGCGCCGGAGCCTCCAGCGTGGCCGAAGCACTTTTGGAAATCCGCGGGCTGAAGACGCACTTCAAGACCGATGACGGGATGGTCCGCGCGGTCGACGGCGTCGACCTCGCGGTCGCGCGCGGCGAGACGCTGAGCGTCGTCGGCGAAAGCGGTTGCGGCAAGACGGTCACCGCGATGACCGTGCTCAAGCTGATCGCGATGCCGCCCGGCCGGATCGTCGACGGCAAGATCCTGTGGAAGGGGCGCGATCTCGTCCCGCTCGGCCCGAGCGAGATGCAGCACATCCGCAGCCGCGAGATCGCGATCGTCTTCCAGGAGCCGATGACCTCGCTGAACCCGGTCTATACCGTTGGCGAGCAGATCGCCGAGGTGATCCGCCGGCACCAGGACGTTAACCGCCGCGAGGCGATGGACCGGGCGATCGAGATGCTGCGCCTCGTCCACGTGCCGGCGCCCGAGCGGCGGGTGCGCGACTACCCGCACCAGCTCTCGGGCGGCATGCGCCAGCGCGTGATGATCGCGATGGCGCTCGCCTGCAGCCCCGAGCTGCTGATCGCCGACGAGCCGACGACCGCGCTCGACGTGACGATCCAGGCGCAGATCCTCGATCTCCTCGGCGAGATGAAGGCGCGCTTCGGCATGGCGATCATGCTGATCACCCATGCGATGGGCGTTGTCGCCGAGACGGCGCAGCGGGTCGCGGTGATGTATGCCGGCAAGGTCGTCGAGGAGGCGCCGGTCGAGGCGCTCTTCGCGCATCCGCTGCACCCCTACACGCAGGGTCTGATCCGCTCGATTCCCCGGCTCGAAAATACGGCGAACGGCCGCAAGCGGCGGCTCGAGGCGATCGCCGGCACCGTGCCGAGCCTGTTGCACCCGCCGCCCGGCTGCCGCTTTGCGCCGCGCTGCGCGTTCGCCAGCGCGGCCTGTACCGCCGAGATGCCTCCGCTGCGCGCGGTCGAAGGCGACCACAAGGTCGCCTGCACGCTTTATTGACGGGGCGCACGATGGCCGAGCCGCTGCTCCGCGTCAGCCATCTGGTGAAGAATTTTCCGGCGCGGGGCGGGTTTCTCGCCGGCGCCGGCGACGAGGTTCATGCGGTCGACGACATCAGCTTCGAGATCGCCCCCGGCGAGACGTTGGGCCTCGTCGGCGAGTCGGGTTGCGGCAAGTCGACGACCGGCCGCTGCGTCCTGCGGCTGATCGAGCCGAGCGCGGGGGAAATCTGGCTCGAAGGCCGCAGCGTCACGCAGCTGCAAGGCAAGGACCTCGCCGGCATTCGCCGCGACATGCAGATCATCTTCCAGGACCCCTACGCCTCGCTCAATCCGCGGATGACGATCGCCGCGATCATCGGGGAAGCGCTGACCATCCACAAACTCGCGCGGACGCGCGGCGAATTCGAGGACCGCATCGTCGAGCTGCTCGACCTCGTCGGCCTCAACGCCGATCACATGCGGCGCTATCCGCACGAGTTCTCGGGCGGGCAACGCCAACGCATCGGCATCGCCCGCGCGCTTGCGGTGTCGCCGAAGCTGATCGTCTGCGACGAGCCGGTCTCGGCGCTCGACGTCTCGATCCAGGCGCAGATCGTCAACCTGCTCGCCGACCTCCAGGAGGAGTTCCGCCTCGCCTATCTGTTCATCGCCCACGACCTTGCGGTGGTGCAGCACATCTCGACCCGCGTCGCGGTGATGTATCTCGGGCGCATCGTCGAGCTGGCGCCGTCGGACGAGCTCTACCGCAACCCGCTGCACCCCTACACCGAAGCGCTGCTGTCGGCGGTGCCGACCCCGGACCCGACGGTCAAACGCAAGCGGATCAACCTCGAAGGCGAGATCCCCAACCCGATCCATCCGCCTTCGGGCTGCCATTTCCATACGCGCTGCCCGATCCGCGAGCTGCCGCTGTGCAGCACGGTCAAGCCCGAGCTGAAGGAGACCGGCGCCGGCCACTGGGTCGCCTGCCACCTGCGCTCGTAGCGGCCGCCGTCAATCGGCCTTGCGCGAGGTCTCGGGCGGGCGCATTGCGACGAGCCGCCCCGGCTGCCGCCCGCCCGGCGCGGCGAGGCGCAACGAGCTGACCGCGGCGGCGACGAGCGCGATCCCGGTCGCCACTGCCAGCGACAGTTTCGTCGCCGCGCCGCCCGAGAGGCCGAACAGCAGCGCGACGAGTGCGGCGCCGACCGTCTGGCCGAGCAGGCGCGCGGTGCCGATCATCCCGCTCGCCCCGCCGCTGCGCTCGCGCGGTGCCGCGCCGACGATCGCCCGGTTGTTGGGCGATTGGAAAAGGCCGAAACCCGCGCCGCAGACCGCCATGCGCCAGGCGATGTCGGCCGCGCCGGGATGCGACGGCAAGAGCGCGAGGCAACCGATCCCGGCGCCGAAAACGGCGAGCCCGATGCCGCCGAGGATCCCCGCGGGGTAGCGGTCGGCGAGCCGGCCGGCGATCGGCGCGACCACCGCGGTCATCAGCGGCCACGGCGTCATCAACAGGCCGGTTGCGACCGGCGAGAGGCCGAGATTGCGTTGCAGGTAGAAGGGCAGCGATACATAGGCGAGCATCTGCGCCACGAACGAGCAGACCGAG
Source organism: Allostellaceae bacterium (assembly GCA_035507475.1). Lineage (GTDB taxonomy): Bacteria > Pseudomonadota > Alphaproteobacteria > ATCC43930 > CGMCC-115725 > DATARH01. Next base: position 5,009 of record DATJOB010000472.1, read on the forward strand.
GTCGCCACCGACAGCGAGAAGATGCGGATGCGCAACAGGTCGATCGGCAGCATCGGCCAGGCCTGGTGCGTCTCGCGCCAGACGAGCGCACTGCCGACCGCCAGCGCGACCGCCGCCTCACCCGCGATCAGCGCAACCGGCTGGTGGTGCGCCACCCCGTCGATTGTCGCGATGATGAGCCCGAACGTGCTCGCGCTCAGCGCCGCGCCGATGATGTCGAACCGATGCTTGCCGCGCGGCGTCACCGGTAGCGCGCGGCTGCCGACGAGGGCGAAGAGGCCGATCGGCACGTTGATCGCGAAGAGCCACTCCCACGACGCGACCGAAAGGATCATCGCCGCGACGGTCGGCCCGATCGCCGCGGCGATCGACACGGTGACCGCGTTGATCCCGATCGCCCGCCCGAGCTGGGCCCGAGGGTAGATGAAGCGGACGAGCGCGGTGTTGACGCTGAGAATCCCGGCGGCGCCGAGCCCCTGCAGAACCCGCGCCGCGGTCAGCGCGATCAGCGAATGCGACAGTGCGCAGCACAGCGAGGCCAGTGTGAACACCGCAAGACCGACGCGGTAGACCCGCCGGTACTCATAGATGTCGCCGAGCGAGGCGAGCGGCAGCAGCGTCATCGTGACGGCGAGCTGGTAGGCATTGACGATCCAGATCGCCGCCGCCGGCCCGGCGTTCATGTCCTGCGCGATGGTCGGCAGGGCGACGTTGGCGATCGAGGTGTCGAGCACCGCCATGACGATGGCCAGCCCGACCGTGAGCATGGCCCAATAGCGTTGCGGAACCGGAAGCCCGTCCTCCGCTTCCGGCGGACGCTCCGCAATGGCCGGGGCCGTTTCGGGGTCGCGAAGTTGCAGCGCCATCGCCTCGTCAATGACCGAACGCGTGCAAGGTTGCAGCCAAATCGCCGGATTTCCGCTCGAGGGCACACGCTGTGTCGCCGCTGCCGGCACTGGCCGTCGCGGCAGGTGCTTGGCGCGACCGGGGGTTAGCGTATGGCCGGCTCGCGGATCGAACCGGTAGCGACCTCGATCTCGCCCGTTCCCGCGCAGGTATCGCAAATCATCTCCGGCCAGTCGATGGTGTCGAAACGGTCGGGCTCGCCGTTGGGCAGCCGGCGGCGCGGGCGCGGTACCCGTCCGGTGCCGTCGCAGGTTTTGCAACGTTCGGTGAGATGCGAGGCCACGGTGGTGGAACTGCCGTCATCCAGGATGACCGATCAACCCCGGATCGGCGCCGCGGTTCCGGGATTGCTTGCGGCGTGGCCCTCCTATAGGCTCCGCCTGCCGTTCGGGCCCCCCGACCTTCCGTCGGCCAAATAAAAAAATTTCCCGGCGCGGAACCTCCCTGAATCTGGTCTGTTAGCGATTTGGCGCGATGTGTCCTTGCGGCCGCGCGAGCGTAACGCCATTGGGGGGTATCATGGAGCCCACAGCCGACGGTCTTGCCGAAGTCTATCTCGAGACCGAAGCCGAGCCCGTTTCCCCCGCCCAATACAATGGCGAGCACGGCCCGGACGATGTGGCCGATCCGCCCTATGCCGACGATCTGCGCCAGATGCTGCGGGCGCTGCAGGCGGTGCGCTCCGGCGACTTCAGCGTGCGCCTGCCCGCCGACCGCGCCGGGCTCAACGGCCGCATCGCCGATGCATTCAACGAGATCGTCGCCGCCAACGAGCGCATGGCGCAGCAGCTCGAATATGTCGGGCAGGCGGTGGGCCGCGAGGGCAAGCGGCGCCATCGGGTCAAGTTCGCGGTGACGAGCGGCGCATGGGCGCAGATGGAGGCCTCGGTCAACGGGCTGATCGACGATTTGCTGTGGCCGACGACCGCGGTCACCGAGGCGATCGCGGCGGTAGCGCGTGGCGATCTGCTGCGCACCGTGCCGCTCGATGTCGACGGCCGGCCGCTGAAGGGCGAGTTCCTGCGCCTGGCGACGATCGTCAACACGATGATCGAGCAGCTTTCGGTGTTCACCTCGGAGGTGACGCGCGTCGCGCGCGAGGTCGGCACCGACGGCAAGCTCGGCGGGCAGGCGCAGGTCCGCAAGGTGTCGGGCGTGTGGCGCGACCTGACCGAGAGCGTCAACCAGATGGCCAACAACCTGACCGCCCAGGTGCGCAATATCGCCGAGGTCACGATCGCGGTCGCCAACGGCGACCTGTCGAAGAAGATCACGGTCGACGTGCGCGGCGAGATCCTGCAGCTCAAGGAAGCGATCAACACGATGGTCGATCAGCTGCGCTCGTTCGCCTCGGAGGTGACGCGCGTCGCGCGCGAGGTCGGCACCGAAGGCAAGCTCGGCGGCCAGGCGATCGTGCCGGGCGTCGCCGGCACCTGGAAGGACCTGACCGACTCGGTCAACGCGATGTGCGGCAACCTGACCGCTCAGGTGCGCAACATCGCCCAGGTCACCACCGCGGTGGCGCGCGGCGACCTCAGCCGCAAGATCACCGTCGACGTGCGCGGCGAGATCCTCGAATTGAAGGACACCATCAACACGATGGTGGACCAGCTCAACGCCTTCGCTTCCGAGGTGACGCGCGTCGCGCGCGAGGTGGGCACCGAAGGGCGGCTGGGCGGCCAGGCGCAGGTGCCCGGCGTCGCCGGCACCTGGAAGGACCTGACCGACAACGTCAACTCGATGGCCGGCAACCTGACGGCGCAGGTGCGCAACATCGCCGAGGTGTCGACTGCGATCGCCAATGGCGACCTGTCGAAGAAGATCACGGTCAACGTCTCGGGTGAGATCCTCCAGCTCAAGGAGACCATCAACAC
>DATJOB010000473.1:0-10189 GCA_035507475.1 Allostellaceae bacterium
CCACGAGCTGCGCACGCCGCTCAACGCGATCATCGGCTTCTCCGAGATGATGCTGCGCGAGGTGGCCGGCGCGCTCGGCAACGAGCAGTACCGCTCGTATGTCGGCGATATCCACGCCAGCGGCACTCACCTCCTGCAGATTATCAACGATATCCTCGACCTGTCGAAGGCCGAGGCCGGCAAGATCGACCTCAGCGAGGACATCTTCGACCTGCGCGACGTGATGCGCTCGGTCGGCCAGCTGATCGCCGGCCGCCTGGTCGCCGCCGGGCTTAGCGAGCGCGTCGACCTGCCCGACGACGTGCCGCCACTCTGCGCCGACGAGCGCAAGACCAAGCAGGTCCTGCTCAACCTGATCACCAACGCGGTCAAGTTCACGCCGCCGGGCGGCAGCGTCAGCATCTCCGCCCGCTGGGACCCCGGCACCGGCGTGACGATCGCGGTCGCCGATACCGGGATCGGCATTCCCGAGGAAGACCTCGACCGGGTGCTGAAGCCGTTCGAGCAGGTCGATTCGTCGCTCAGCCGGCAGCACCAGGGCACCGGGCTCGGCTTGCCGCTGGTCAAGGCGATCATGGAGATGCATGGCGGCCAGCTGGCGCTGACGAGCAGGCTCGGCATCGGCACCGAGGTCAGCGTGACCTTCCCGCCCGAGCGCGTTCTCGCGCCCTGCCCGCTCGAAGCGCCGCGCACCGCCGCCTAGCCTCGTTCAGCCGCCGCCGTAACGCTGCCGCCACCCGGGATAGCCGCCGAGGCTGTCGGCGGCGACGATGGCGCGCATCACGGCGCGCGCCAGGCAATCGGCGGCGAGCGACCCGAGCCGCGTCAGCATCGCGGTATCGACCTCGCCGCCGCTGCCGGTCGCCAACGCGAAGACCGTATCGCCGTCGAGCGGCGTGTGCGCCGGACGGATCGCCCGCGCCAGCCCGTCCTGCGCCATCATCGCGAGGCGGCGGCAGGCGCTCTTGCCGAGCGCGGCGTCGGTGGCGACCACGGCGATCGTGGTGTTGGCGCCGGCCAGCCCGTCGCCGCAGGCGGAAAAATCGTCGAGATCGAGCGGCGCCTCGGGGATCGCCGGCTGCGGCGGGATCTCGCCAGGGAGCGCCAGCTCGGCAGCCCACAGCCGCCCGCAATCGGGGCGGACCGTGCTGCCGCAGGCGTTGACCGCGACGATCGCGCCGACCGTCGGGCCGCCGGCGAGCGCGATCGAGGCGCTGCCCAGCCCACCCTTGAGGCGGCCCGCCTTGGCACCAAGCCCGGCGCCGGCATTGCCGAGTGCGAAGTCGCGGCCGGCCCCGGCGACGGCCTCGCGCCCGAGCCCGCGATGCGGCGGCTCGCCGGTCCAGTGCTTGCGGCCGGGAAAATTGAGGTCGAAGAGGATCGCCGCCGGGACGATCGGCACCCGCGCCTTGCCCACCGCGAAGCCGCGGCCCTGCGCCGCCAGCCAGTCCATCGCGCCGCTCGCCGCGTCGAGCCCGAAGGCCGAGCCGCCCGACAGCACGATCGCGTCGACCCGCTCGACCAGCGTCGCCGACCCCAGCAGCTCGGTCTCGCGCGTACCCGGCGCGCCGCCCCGCACATCGACCGCGGCGACCGCCGGCGCCGCGGCCAGCACCACGGTCGCGCCGGTGATCGCCTCCCGATCCTCGGCCTGGCCGACGAGGATGCCGGGCACGTCGGTGATCAGGTTGCGCGGGCCCGATGTCGCCATTGGCTTACCGGCCAGGCAAGGTCTTTGCCATTTCTCCCGCCACCCCAGCGAAGGCCACCCCAGCGAAGGCCAGCCCAGCGAAGGCCGGCCCAGCGAAGGCCGGCCCAGCGAAGACCGGGATGGGTGCGGGATGGAATGACGGGGCTTTTCTCATCGCATCGCTATAGCATGGGAATGCCCCTCGGAAGGACGCATCAGAGGATCGACCATGCCGACGACGCTGGTGAAGAACGCGGACTGGGCGATCGTCTGGGACGAGGGCGCCGGCCGCCACGTCTACCGCCGCGGCGTCGACCTCGCCTTCGCCGGCGACCGCATCGCCTTTCTCGGCGAGGGCTTCGCCGGGCAGGCCGACCGCGTCATCGACGGCGGCGGGCTGATGGTCATGCCGGGGCTCGTCGACATCCACTCGCACCCGCATCACGAGCCGCTCTACCGCGGCATCCGCGAGGAGCACGGTGTCGCCAACATGCACATGACCGGGCTCTACGAGCGCGGCCAGGCGTTCTCCGCGCCCGACGACGAGGCCCGCGCGGCGGGCGCCGAGTTCGCCTATTGCGAGCTGCTGCTCTGCGGCGTCACCTCGCTGGTCGACATCTCCGCGCCGTTCGACGGCTGGACCGAGCTCTTCGCCAAAAGCGGGATGCGCGGCTTTCTCGCGCCCGGCTACGCCTCGGCGCGCTGGTTTCTCGAAAACGATCTCGGCCCGAGCTACGACTGGGATGAGCCGCGCGGCCGCGCCGGCTTCGCCCGGGCGCTGCGGGTGATCGACGAGGCGCTGGCGCATCCCTGCGGCCGGCTCTCCGGCGTCGTCTCGCCGATGCAGATCGACACCTGCACCGAGGAGTTGCTGCGCGACAGCCGGGCCGCGGCGCGCGAGCGCAACCTCGCCTTCACGACGCATTGCTCGCAAAGCGTCAACGAGGTGCGCGAGATGATCCGCCGCCACGGCGTGACGCCGATCCAATGGGCGGCGAAGCTCGGGCTGCTCGGCCCGGGCACGATCCTCGGCCACGCGCTCTTCCTCGACACCCATTCCTGGGTGCGCTGGCACACCAAGGAGGATCTGCGGCTGCTCGGCGACAGCGGCACCGCGGTCGCCCATTGCCCGACACCGTTCGCCCGCTACGGCCAGGTGATGGAGAGCTTCGGCGACTATCTGCGGGCCGGCGCGGTGATGGGCATGGGCACCGATTGCAGCCCGCACAACCTCGTCGAGGAGATGCGCAAGGCGTCGATCTTCGCGCGCATCGCCGCGCGCGACATCCATTCGGTCGATGTCGCCGATTTCCTCCACGCCGCGACCGTTGGCGGGGCGAGCGCCTTGCTGCGCGACGACATCGGCCGGCTCGCGCCGGGTAAGAAGGCGGACCTGGTACTGGTCGACCTCGCCTGCCCGCAGATGCAGCCGGCGCGCGACCCGCTGCGCGGCTTCGTCTATCACGCCGCCGACCGCGCGGTGCGCGACGTGTTCGTCGACGGCATCCAGGTGGTCGCCGACCGCCGCGTGCTGACTCTCGACCAGGCCGACGCGGCGGCCCGGCTCGCCGCGGCGCAGGAGCGCATGGAGGCGGCGGCGCCGCAGCGCGATTATCGGCGCCGCAAGGCCGCCGAGATCACCCCGTTGAGCCTGCCGCTCGCAAAATAGTCGAGGACGGTTCCAATCGCCGTGGCCGGACTGAAGCCCCTGGACGACGAAAAGCGGAAAGCTCAGGCGGTGGCGCCGGGCGGCGCAGCGAGTGCGATCCCCAGTTCCTCGAAGCGCCGTTTCATGCGCCGGTTGAATTCGCGCAGCACCGGCGCGCGGCCGCTGTCGGTGCACTGGATCTGCCCGGTGATCGTGGTCCCCCACGGGCGCACCTGATCGACCCCGAAAATCTGCAGATCGGCGAGCATCAGGTCCTTGAAGGCGTCCTCGGCGCGCATCGCGGCAGCGATCTCGGCGAGCACCGCGGCGACCCGGTCGGTATCCTCGTCATAGGCGACGGTGACCGCGACCGCGGCGTTGCCGATCCCGCGATTGCTGTTGGTGATCGTCGTCACCGAGCTGAACGGGATGATGTGCACCGACCCGTCGCCGGCGCGCAGCCGCAGCGTGCGCACCGAAAGCTGCTCGACCGTGCCCGAGAGTCCCGCCGCGGTCACCCCGTCGCCGATCTGGATCGCGTTCTCGAACAGCACGAAGACGCCGGTGATGACGTCCTGCACCAGATGCTGTGCGCCGAAGCCGATGGCGATGCCGGCGATCCCGGCGCCGGCGAGCAGCGGCGCGATGTTGACGCCGATCTCGCTGAGCGCGGTCAGCCCGACCACGGTGAGGATCGTCGCGAGCAGCGCGGTGCGCAGCATCGGCAACAGCGTCAGCAGCCGCACCGAGCGCAGCTGGCCGGTGCCGGCGCCGGTCAGCCGGCGTTCGAGCATCGCCTGGCTGAGCTCCCAGATCGCCACCGAGGCGACGACCGCGACCGCGATCGTCACCAGCGCCGACAGCAGGTGATGGCCGATGCTGCCGGCGACGAACCAGGCGAAGGCGGGCGCGCCCCAGAGCTGCAGCAGGGTGACGATGGCGATCAGCGCGATGACCGTCGACACGGTCAGCTCGAGCGGCCGGCGGTAGCGCGCGATGCGGCGATTGAGACCGGGCAGTGTCTCGTGGGTCTGCGGATCGAGCAACAGCAGCCGCTCGATGGTGCCGAGCGTGAGGATCGTCAGCAGCCTGGCGCCGATGATCGCCGCCAGCGTGACGCCCGGGAAATAGAGCCCCGACAGCCCGCCGCGCGTCCCGGTCGCGAGCCCTACCCAGAAGCTGACGATGGTGATCACCGCGAGGTAGGGCCAGGCCTGCGCGAACCAGCCGCGCCAGCGCGAGGCGCCGCTACCGCGGATGTAATCGGCCGCCGCGCGGCGCGAGCGCATCACCACGACGATCAACAGGATCGCCAGGACCAGCGCGATCAGCCGGTCGAACCCGTCATGCGCGCTCTGATCGAGGCCGAGCAGCAGCGCGACCTCGATCAGCGCGTCGCCGAAGATCGCGATCGCCACGAGCCGGCGCAGCCAGACGACGAGAAACCGCGCCGCCGCATCGCCGATCCGCCACAGCCGCAGCCGGGCGTCGTCCGGCGACAGCACCATCCGCGCGGTGCACATCACCGCGCGCAGCGTGGCATAGGCGTTGACGACGGCGATCACCACCAGGCGGGTCTGCTCGTCGAGCGCGACGACGACCGCGGCGAGCAGGTTGCCGGCGGCGGCGAACACCGCGACCGGCACCAGCGCGAGCCCGAGCCGGACCAGCGCGAAGGGCAGCAGGCGGAGCAGCCGGATATGCTCGTCCTCGCCGGGCGGCAGGTGATGGAGCAGCGCGTCGCGCGGCCGACGCAGCGCCCAGCCGGCGACGAATTCGAGCAACAGCGCGCAGCCGACGATCCCGGCCACCCAGCCGGCGGCGCGCAGCAGCGTCGCCGCCTGCTGCGGGTCGGCTTGGACGCCGGCGATCCACAGCCACAATTCCGGCAGGTTGTTCATCGTCTGCAGTGTCGCCGTCGCCTCGTCGGCGAGCCGCGCCGCCCAATGCGACAGCGCGACCAGCAGCTGCGCGCCGAGGCTGTTCGGCTTCAGCGTCAGCTGGGGCGCCGGCTTCGCGGCCGCCGCCGCGGCCGGTGCAGGTGCAGGTGCGGCCGGCGCAGCTGCGGCCGCCGAGGCGGGTGCCGGTGCGCTTGCCGGGGCCGAAGCGACGATCGCGCGCAGCGTCGCGATCAGCCGGTCGCGCTGCTGCGGGTCCTGCAGCACGGCGAGCGCCTCTCGCGCCTGCGCCGCGGTGAGCGCCGGCGGGCTTGTCGGCGCGGTCGCCGCGGCGTCCTGCGCCAGGGCGGGGCCGGGCCGCATCGCGCCCAGCACCAGCAACGCCAAAAGGAACAGCGGCTTCATCATCTCGGGAGACCGGAAAGGCGGGTGGGCGGGGAACCTGGCCGCGACGGCCGGCGTGCCCGGTTGGGCAAGGCGGAGAAACTTCTCCTGTTGCGCCGGCGCAGCGACGAGACGCCCGGCGTTATCGCTTCATGCACGAGGTAAACACCGTCATCGAGACAGATATCCCGGCGCGGCTCGACCGGCTGCCCTGGTCGCGCTTTCATACGCTGGTCGTCGTCGCGCTCGGCATCACCTGGGTGCTCGACGGGCTCGAGGTCACGCTCTCCGGATCGATCACCGGCGCGCTCGAACAGAGCCCCGTGCTGCACTTCAGCGAGGTCGAGATCGGCCTCGTCACCAGCGCCTATCTGATCGGTGCGGTTGGCGGCGCCTTCGTCTTCGGCTACCTGACCGACCGGTTCGGCCGGCGCAAGCTGTTCTGGATCACCCTCGGCCTCTATCTCGTCGCCACCGCGGCGACCGCGCTGTCGTGGAGCTTCGCGAGCTTCGCGCTGTTCCGCGCGCTGACCGGCGCCGGCATCGGCGGCGAATACGCGGCGATCAACTCGGCGATCCAGGAACTGATCCCGGCGCGCTTCCGCGGCCGCACCGACCTCGCGGTCAACGGCAGCTTCTGGATCGGCGCGGCGCTCGGCGCGCTCGGTGCGGTGCTGCTGCTGCGGCCTGGCCTGCTGCCGCCCGATTGGGGCTGGCGCGCCGCCTTCGGCATCGGCGCCGCGCTCGGCCTGGTGATCCTGGTGCTGCGCCGCTGGATACCGGAAAGCCCGCGCTGGCTGATGCTGCACAACCGGCTCGGCGAAGCCGAGGCGGTGATGGGCGAGATCGAGCGCCGCGTCGAGGGCCGTCGCCTGCCGCCGCCCCGCAACCGCATTCGGATCGCCACCGGCGCCGATCGCTCGATGCTCGAAATCGTGCTCGCCGTGGTGCGGGCCTATCCGCGTCGCGCCGGGCTCGGCCTCGTGCTGATGGGCGCGCAGGCGTTCTTCTACAACGCGATCTTCTTCTCCTATGCGCTCGTGCTGAGCCGCTTCTACCAGGTGCCGGCGGCGGCGATCGGCTGGTACATCCTGCCCTTCGCGCTCGGCAATTTCGTCGGCCCGCTGACCCTCGGGCCGCTCTTCGACACGCTCGGGCGCAAGCCGATGATCGCCTTCACCTACGCGATGTCGGGCGTGCTCTTGACCGTGATCGGCTGGCTGTTCCGCGACGGGCTGCTCGGCGCCGCGGCGCTGACCGCGTGCTGGTCGGCGATCTTCTTCTTCGCCTCGGCCGCGGCGAGCGCGGCCTATCTCACGGTCAGCGAGAGCTTTCCGCTGGAGGCGCGGGCGCTGGCGATCGCCTTCTTCTATGCGGTCGGCACCGCCTGCGGCGGCGCCGCGGCGCCTTATCTCTTCGGTGCGCTGGTCGGCACCGGCCGGCGCGGCGACGTGTTCGCGGGTTATCTCGTCGGCGCGGCGCTGATGATCGCGGCCGCGGTCGTCGAGCTGCTGATCGGGGTCAAGGCCGAGCGCCAGTCGCTCGAGGACGTTGCCCGGCCGATCTCGGCGCGGTAGCTCCGGCTTTCGTCGCCCCAGGGAAAGCCGGCAAGAAAGCCGGCAAGAAAGCCGGCAACCCGAGCCCATATCTGAGCGATGTCGCCGCTGCATCCCGAGACCTGGCTTCGCCCCACGTCGCGCGGGCTCTATTGCGAGCCCGGCGATTTCTTTGTCGACCCGACGCAGCCGGTCGACCGCGCCGTGGTGACGCACGGCCATGGCGACCACGCCCGGCCAGGCAACCGCCACGTGCTGGCGACGCCGGAGACGGTGGAAATCATGCGGCTGCGCTATGCCGAGGCGGCAGGGTCGCTGCAGCCGGCGCGCTACGGCGAGACCGTGACGCTCGGCCCGGTCGCGGTGACGCTGGTCCCGGCCGGCCATGTGCTCGGCAGCGCCCAGGCGGTGCTCGACTACCGCGGCAGCCGCGCCGTCGTTTCGGGCGACTACAAGCGGCGCCGCGACCCGACCTGTCCGCCCTTCGAGCCGCAACGCTGCGACCTCTTCGTCAGCGAGGCGACGTTCGGCCTGCCGGTGTTCCGCCACCCGCCGGATCGCCACGAGATCGACCGGCTTCTGCATTCGCAGCGCCTCTACCCCGAGCGCTGCCAGCTCGTCGGCGTCTACCCGCTCGGCAAGTGCCAGCGCCTCGTTCGGCTGCTGCGCGAGGCGGGCTACGACCGGCCGCTCTATCTGCACGGTGCGCTTTTTGCGCTGTGCGAGCTCTACGAGCGGTTCGGCGTCGCGCTCGGCCCGCTGCTTCCGGCGACCGGCGCGGCGAAGAGCGAGCTTGCCGGAGAGATCGTGCTGGCGCCGCCGGGCGCCGCGGCCGACCGCTGGTCGCGCCGCCTGCCCGACCCGGTCGCGGCGCTCGCCTCGGGTTGGATGCGGGTCAAGCAGCGCGCCAAGGCGGCGCGCGTCGAGCTGCCGCTTGTCGTCTCGGACCACGCCGATTGGGACGAGCTGACCGCGACGATCGCCGAGGTCGGTGCGCCCGAGCTCTGGGTGACGCATGGGCGCGAGGAGGCGCTCGTCCGCTATGCCGCCGGGATCGGCCTCAGCGCCCGCGCGCTCGCCCTCGCCGGTTACGACGACGAGGAGTGAAGGGTCAGCGCGGCGCCACGGCCGGTATCCGTCCCGCGACCGCGCGCACCTTGCGCGGCGCCGCCCGCCAGATCGCCGCGGCCGACATCGCGTCGAGCGCGATGCAGATCCAGAAGGCCGGGGTGTAGCTGCCGGTCAGGTCGTGCAGCACGCCGGCGACCCAGGGCCCCGAGGCGCCGCCGAGGATCGCCGACAGCATGACCGTGCCGAAGATGCTGCCGGCGTTGCGCCCGGCGAAGATCTCGATCGAGATCGCGCCCATCACCGAGGTGATGCCGTAGCCGAGCGTACCCTGCGCCACCACCATCACCGCGAGGAGCGCCATTGTCGGGTGGCGGGCGAGCAGGATCAGCGTCAGGCAGCAGATGACAAACCCGGCATTGCCGATCCCCCAGACCCATTCGCGGCCGATCCGGTCGGAGAGATGGCCGAGCGCGATCTGCCCCGGCACCGCGACCAGGCTGACGAGGCCGAGCGCCCAGGCCGCGTCGCCCGGCGAGAAACCGATCTCGGTGAGGTATTTCGTCTGGTGCACCTGCACCGCGTACCAGGTGAAGAGCGCGCCGAAATAGCCGGCCGCCACCCACCAGAAGCGGCGCGTGCGCAGCGCCCGCGCCAGCGTCCAGTCGACCGCCGCCCAGGCGCGGTCGACGACGTTGTCGTGGGCCGCCGCGCCGTCCGCCGCGCCGGCGGGGGCGCCGTCGGGCCGCAGCCCGCTATCTTCCGGCCGGTGGCGCAGCAGGAGGTTGAGCGGCCCGAGCAGTCCGAGCACCAGCACCCCGAGCATCCAGCAGCCGCTGCGCCACCCGGCGCTCTCGATCCGCGCCTGCAGCCACGGCAGGATCGCGATCGAGCCTATCCCCACCCCGGAGAACGCGATGCTGAGCGCTAGGCCGCGGCGCCGCACGAACCAGTTCGGCAGATAGAGCGACTGCCCGGTATAGGCGAGGCAGTTGACCCCGCCGCCGACCAGCGCGCCGAGCGTCAGATAGAGCTGCCACGGCGCCTGCGCCAGCGTGGCGAGCAGCAGCCCCGCGCCCATCGTCACCACTCCGGCCTCGACCACCAGCAGCGGGCCGCGCCGGTCCATCAGGCGGCCGACGCTCGGCGTCACCACCGCCGAGACCAGGAAGCCGAACGAGAAGGCGCCGGCGGTGACGCCGCGATCCCAGCCGAACTCGGCGAGGATCGGCGGGAACAGCAGCGAGAATGCGGTGCGCGCGGTGACCCCCACCGCCATCGTCACAAACGCGACGGCGACCAGCACCCAGCCATAGAAGAACGGCAGGCGCGAAGCGGCGAAGGCGGATCGGGTCACGGTGCGCCGGCGATGCCGGGACGAGCGATGGTCGGGTTGTGCGGCATGCTTATATATCCGCGATGACGGCAGGGGGATCGACGGTTTGGTCGAAGCATAGCGCCGAGAGCGGCGGCGCGATGAGCCGCTTTGCCGCGCTGATCGACGCGCTGCTCTTCTCCCCGTCGCGCAACGGCAAGCTGCGGCTGATGGCCGAATATTTCGCCGCGACCGACGATCCCGAGCGCGGCTGGGCGCTGGCGGCGCTGACCGGCGAGCTCTCCTTCGCCGACGCCAAGCCCGGCCAGGTCCGCGCGCTGGCCATGGCGCGGGTCGACCCGGAGCTCTTCGCCTGGTCCTACGATTTCGTCGGCGATCTCGCCGAGACCGTGTCGCTGATCTGGCCTGAGCGGGAGGGCGGGCCCGCCGACGAGCATCGCGAACCGCTGTCGCTGTCCGAGATCGTCGAGAACCTGCGCGTCGCCGGGCGGGGCGAGGTCGGCGCGCGGCTCGCGCGCTGGCTCGACCGGCTCGATGCGACCGGCCGCTGGGCGCTGCTCAAGCTGGTCACCGGCGAGCTCAGGATCGGCGTCTCGGCACGGCTTGCCA
>DATJOB010000474.1:0-14783 GCA_035507475.1 Allostellaceae bacterium
CGTGCCGGTGCCGACCCCGACGCCGACGGTGCCGCCGGTTCCGGCTCCGTTGCCGACGCCGAGGCCGGCGTTCGCGCCGGTTCCCGCGGCGCCCGTCCCGACGCCGAGGCTGCCGTCCGCGCCGGTGCCGGCTCCGTTACCCGCGCCGACGCCGGCCGCCGCGCCCGTGCCGTCGGCGCCCGTTCCGGCCCCGACACCCGCGCCGACGCCGGTGCCCGCACCGGTTCCCGCGCCGACCCCGGCGCCCGCGCCGGTGCCGCCGGAGCCCGTGCCCGCGCCGACACCTCCTGCCGCGCCGGCGCCACCGGTTCCCGCGCCGACGCCGGCGCCCGCGCCGGTGCCGCCCGAGCCCGTGCCGGCACCGACACCCGCGCCCGCGCCGGTGCCCGCACCGGTGCCCGCGCCGACCCCGGCGCCCGCACCGGTGCCGCCCGAGCCGGTGCCCGCACCGACACCCGCACCGACGCCGGCGCCCGCACCGGTTCCCGCGCCGACGCCGGCGCCTGCGCCGGTGCCGCCCGAGCCCGTTCCGGCGCCGACACCCGCACCGACACCGGCGCCGCCGGCACCGGCACCGGCTCCTGCACCGGCCCCGGCGCCGTGCGCATAGACATCGCCGGCCGCGGCAACGACCAGGGTCGTGATCAAAGCTGTGGTTGCAAGGAGGCGTGACATCCCGACGTTCCTTTCGGAAGAATTGGTCACGCCGGAAACGTCAATTTGTCGCACAGGTTCCGCAACAAGCGGGATGCCGGCTACTCCGGTTCAGCTGCCCGGGGTCCGCGCCGGCCCGACCAAGGTTGCCCCGCCGTCGACGACGAGGGTCTGCCCGGTGATGTAGCGCGCCTGCTCGCTCAGCAAGAAGCGCACCGCATGGCCGATGTCCCAGCCGACGCCCTCGCGCCCGAGCACCGAGGCCTGGCGCCGCGCCTCGCGCCCGGCCGGTGTCATCTGCCCGGTATACATGCGCGGCGTGTAGATCGGTCCCGGCGCCACACAGTTGACCCGGATCTGCTGCGGGCCGTGATCCACCGCCATCGCGCGGGTCAGCGCGATCACCGCCCCCTTCGAGGTCGAATAGGCGGTGAGGCCGCGCGGGCGCAGCGCCGAGATCGACGACACGTTGACGATCGCGCCGCCGCCGGCGGTCTCGACCATCGCCGGGATCGCATGGCGCGAGACGTAGAACATGCTGTCGACATTGACCCGCATGACGTCGCGCCAGACTTCGAGCGGGGTGTCCACGACGCTGCCGCGCCCGCCGATTCCGACATTGTTGTCGAGCAGGTCGAGGCGCCCCCAGGCGTTGAGCGCCGCCGCGACGACGCCCGCGCACTGGCCCTCGTCGGCGACGTCGGCGACGTGCGCAAGCGCGGTCCCGCCCTCGGCCTTGATCATCCGCACAGTCGCCTCGGCCGGCTCCGGCGCGATGTCGACGACCAGCACCTTGGCGCCCGAACGCGCCAGCAGGATCGCCGCCGCGCGCCCGTTGCCGATACCGTCGTCGGGCGCACCGCCGCCGGTGACGATCGCCACCTTGCCGGCGATGCCGAATTCGTCGTCCATCGCTCCCTCCTTGCGTCGCCCACGATAGCGAGCGGCGCTTGGCCGTGCCAGTGCGGCCGCGCTTCTCGTTTGCCGTCACGCTATCTATGATGAGATACAACGAAAGCCGGGAGGCCGCGATGAAGCTCAGCGCGCGCAACCAGATCGCCGGGGTGGTCCGCGAGGTGCGCAAGGGTCAGACGACGGCGCATGTGCGGATCGATATCGGCAACGGGGTGATCGTCACCGCGTCGATTACCAACGAGGCGGTCGACGAGCTCGGCCTCAAGCCGGGCGACAAGGCGGTCGCGGTGATCAAGGCCTCGGACGTGATGGTCGCGGTCGAATGAAGCTGCGGCCGCTGAGGCTGGCGGCTGCCGGGGCGCTGGTCCTGGCGCTGATCGGCGCCGCGGCCGGCGCTGCTCCCCTATCAGCGCGGCGACGAGGCGCTCGGCGCGGGCGGGTTTCGCCTGGTGATGCCGGGCGACAAGCACGGCGCGCGCAACGTGCGCGATGTCGTCGCTATCGATGTCGAATAGCAGGAGGACCGAGATGCATCGCAGGATTTTCATCGCCTGCGTCGGCGCACTTGCCGGCGCGGCGATCGGGCTCGGCGCGCCCGCTCCGGCGCAGGCCGCCGACGTCATGGTGTTCGCCGCCGCGAGCCTCAAGGACGCGCTCGACGCGATCGACGCCGACTGGCAGAAGGCGACGGGGAAGCACGCCACCGTCTCCTATGCCGCGAGTTCCGCGCTCGCCAAGCAGATCGAAGCCGGCGCGCCGGCCGACATTTTCATCTCGGCCGATCTCGACTGGATGAACTACGTCGGGCAGCGCAACCTGATCGCCGCCGACACCCGGCACGACCTGCTGTCCAACAGCCTGGTGCTGATCGCCCCGTCCGACAGCACTGCCAAGGTCGAGATCGCTCCCGGTTTCCCACTGGCCAAGCTACTCGGCGGCGGCAAGCTGGCGATGGCCGACCCCAATGCGGTGCCGGCCGGCAAATACGGCAAGGCGGCCCTGACCAAGCTCGGCGTCTGGGATTCGGTGGCGGGCCAGGTCGCCGCCGCCGAGAATGTGCGCGCGTGCCTCCTCCTGGTGGCGCGCGGCGAGGCGCCCTTCGGCGTCGTCTATCGCACCGATGCGGCGATCGAGCCCAAGGTCAAGATCGTCGCCGATTTTCCCGCCGAGAGCGTGCCGCCGATCATCTATCCGATCGCGGTCACCGCATCCTCGAAAAACCCCGACGCCCGCGCCTTCGCGGCCTATCTGAGCAGCCCCGCGGCGCATAAGGAGTTCGAGCGCTACGGGTTCACCGTGCTCGGCGCCGGCGCCCCGCGCTCCTAGCCGCGCTCCTGGCTGACCCGCGCGATGCCGCTCGGCCTGTCGCCCGAGGAGCTGACCGCGATCCGGCTGTCGCTGCGCGTCGGCATCTGCGCGATGCTGGGCAGCCTGCCGGTCGGGCTGGCGGTCGCGATGCTGCTCGCGCGCGGCCGGTTCTGGGGGCGCTCGGTGCTCGACGTCGCGGTCCATCTGCCGCTCGTCATGCCGCCGGTGGTGACCGGCTATATCCTGCTCATCCTGTTCGGCCGGCGCGGCGTGATCGGCGCGTTTCTGGCCGACCGGCTCGGGATCGTCTTCGCCTTCCGCTGGACCGGCGCGGCGCTGGCCGCGGGCGTGATGGGGCTGCCGCTGATGGTGCGCGCGATGCGGCTGTCGATCGACGCGGTCGATCGCCGCCTCGAGGCCGCCGCGGCGACGCTCGGCGCCAACCGCGCCTGGGTGTGGCTGACCGTAACGCTGCCGCTGATCCTGCCCGGGGTCGCGGTCGGCATGATCCTCGCCTTCGCGCGCGCGCTCGGCGAATTCGGCGCGACGATCACCTTCGTCTCGAACATTCCCGGCGAGACGCAGACCCTGCCGACCGCGATCTACACCTTCCTCCAGGTGCCGGGCGGCGACGCGGCCGCGTTTCGCCTGACCCTCGTATCGGTCGCGATCTCCGCCGCCGCGCTTCTCGCCTCGGAGGCGATCGCCCGGCGCGCCAGCCGCCGCGCCGCCGGTCTCTGAGCGACATGCTGAGCGTCGCCGTCACGCACCGGCTCGGCGGCTTCACGCTCGACGCCGCGTTCGAGAGCGCGGGCGGGGTGACCGTGCTGTTCGGCCGCTCCGGCGCCGGCAAGACCTCGCTGGTCAACGCGATCGCCGGGCTCTATCGGCCCGAGCGCGGCCATGTCGCGGTCGACGGCGAGGTGCTCACCGACACCGAAAGCCGCCGCTTCGTGCCGGTGCATCGCCGCCGCATCGGCTATGTATTTCAGGAAGGGCGGCTCTTCCCGCATCTCAGCGTGCGGCAGAACCTGCTTTACGGCCGCTGGTTCGCGCCGAAGCCGGTGCCCGGCGGCGAATTCGACCAGGTGGTGGAGCTCCTCGGGCTTCCCCGTCTGCTGGCGCGCCGCCCCGCCAATCTTTCGGGCGGCGAGAAGCAGCGCGTCGCGATCGGCCGGGCGCTGCTGGCGCGGCCGCGCCTCTTGGTGATGGACGAGCCGCTGTCTTCGCTCGACGATCGCCGGCGCGCCGAGATCCTGCCCTATATCGAGCGGCTGCGCGACGAGATCGGTGTGCCGATCGTCTATGTCAGCCATGTCGTCGCCGAGGTCGCGCGGTTGGCGACGACGCTGGTCGTGCTGTCCGAGGGCAAGGTGGCGGCGGCCGGCCCGACCGCCGAGATCATGGCGCGGCTCGACCTGTTTCCGCTGACCGGCCGCGCCGAGGCCGGGGCGATCCTGGCGACCCGGGTTGCCGGCCACGACCCGGTTTTCGGGCTGACCCTGCTGCGTGCCGCGGCCGGCGAGCTGCACGTGCCGCGCCTCGACCTGCCGACCGGCGCCGAATTGCGGCTGCGCATTCGCGCCCGCGATGTGATGCTGGCGCTCGTCCCGCCGGAGAAGCTGAGCGCGCTCAACGTGCTGCCGGGAACCGTCGCCGAGATCGCCGCCGATGCCGGGCCGATCGTCCAGGTGCGTCTCGATTGCGCCGGCGAGGCGCTGGTCGCGCGGCTCACCCGGCGCTCGGTCGAGACGCTGGGCCTGGCGCCGGGCCTGCCGGTCTACGCCGTGATCAAGAGCATCGCCCTCGACCGGCAGGCGCTGGCCGGCATCGCCGCCGGCGCTCCCGGCGCCGACGCCGACACCGCGGACGGCTAGCGCGGACTGGGATTGCCGACGCTAGACTTCGGCGAGCGCGGCGGCGAGCGCCCCGACATGCGCGGCGCCGGCGCTCTCGGCGGCACGCTCGATCGCGCGATAATGCGCGACGACGCGGCGGCCGAAGGCGGTGAGCGCAGCGCCGCCGCCCTTGACGCCGCCGACCTGCGCCGCCACCAGCGGCTCGCGAAAGCAGCGGTTGAGGTTGTCGACGAGCAGCCAGGCGCGGCGGTACGACATGCCCATTTGGCGCCCCGCGGCCGAGATCGAGCCGCACGAATCGATCAGTTCGAGGAGCCGGACCTTGCCGGGGCCGAGCTGGCGCTCGTCGTCGAAATCGATGCGCAGGGTCAGCCGGGTCATGCGCCAGCTTAAAGCAAATTCGCCGCCGGCGGTATCGGCAGCCGGGGAGCATCCCGCGCACGGGGGTGCCATCGCAAAACGCGCATTTGCCCGGCGCAACTCTCCCCGATATGATTCGATCCGCCGCTAGGTCAGCGACTCGCGACGAGAGGAGGAGGGGGATGGAAAGCCTGCTGAACAACCTCTGGGCTACAATCTTCGCCGGCTTCGTGCTGACGGTGATTGATGTGCTCGTGATCCACGCCATCCACTGACTCGCCGGGGGAGACGGTCATGGAACTCGTAGCCTACGACTGGTGGACGCAGTTCGTCCGCTGGGGACACATCATCAGCGGCATCATGTGGATCGGGCATCTCTGGTACTTCAACTTCACGCAGACCCCGACGATGCCGAAAATCCCGGCCGAGCTGCGGCCGGCGATCGTCCGCTTCATCCTGCCCGAGGCGCTGTTCTGGTTCCGCTGGGGCGCGATGTTCACGCTCGGCTTCGGGCTGGTCCTCGCCTGGATGAACGGCTATCTGCTCGACGCGATCAAGATCGGCATCGGCGACAACAACCACAAATTCACCGCGATCGGGATCGGCATGTGGCTGGGCACGATCATGTGGTTCAACGTCTGGTTCATCATCATGCCGAACCAGAACAAGGTGATGGGCGTCACCAGCGCGACGCCGGACGAGGTCAACGCGGCGCGCCGCACCGCGGGCCTCGCCTCGCGGGTCAATACGCTGCTGTCGATCCCGATGCTCTACGACATGGTGTTCGCGGCGCATTTCTACTAATCGATAGAACCTTGCGTGGCTGGGACGGGTCAGAACCGTCCCCGCCACGCGGCCCAGGCGAGACGCCAGCTCTGCAGCGGGTCGGCGCCGGCGGCCGCGGCGAACGGGTCGAACCCGGCCCGTTCGAGGCGGCCGAGCGCCGCCTCGGCGACGCGCGCCGGCAACAGCGCGGGCAGCGCCGCGCGCGGTGCGGCGCGGCCGATGTCCCGGCCAAGGGCGAGCCGGCGGCGCGCCGCGCCGGCAATCGCCGCCGCAGCGCGGCTGAGCGCGGCTCCCGGGCGCAGCGCCGCGCCGCCGCAGAGCCCGGCGGCGGCGGCGATTTCGCCCGGGATCATGGTGCGGCCGGCGCGCGCCTGCAGCGGCAGTGCGCGCAACAGGCCGCTCAGCGCGTAGCCGATGCCGATCTCGGTCGCGGCGTCCTGCGCCGCCGGCGTCGCCGCGTCGAGCGCTTCGAGCGCGAGGCGGATGAGCCGTGACGAACTCGCCTCGGCGTAGTCTTCGAGCGCGGCGAGGGTCGGCGGCGCCGCATCGTCGAGGTCGCCCTCGCGGCTGTCGATCAGCCGCTCGAAATGCGCCCGTGTCAGGTGCCGCGCACGGATCGTCGCGGCAAGCGCCTCGGCCACGTCGTGCCGGCGCGGCGGGTCGCCGACATAGGCCGCCTCGATCGCCTCGCGCCACCATTGCAGGCGGATGCGGCCGAGCATCGGCTCGCGCACGCTCTCGCGTATCCGCGCGATCTCGTAATTGAAGGCGTAGAGCGCGAACAGCGCCTCGCGCGCCGGTGCCGGCGCGAACAGCGCGGTCTGGAAACGGTCGCGGTCATGTCGCCGCACCAGCGCGGCAACCGGCGACAATCCGGAACGCCGGTTCGCGCTCTGCGTTTCTGGGGAGGGACCGCGCACCGGCGATTCCTTTCAGCCAATAGATGACGGAACGCGCCAATGGCTTTCAAACTGCCGCCGCTACCCTACCCGAAGGACGCGCTCGAGCCGTTCGTTTCGGCGAAGACGCTCGAATTCCACCACGACAAGCACCACAAGACCTATGTGGACACGCTCAACAAGCTCGTCGAGGGAAAGCCGGAGGCCGAGCAGTCGCTCGAGGAATTGATCGTCGCCACCTACCACGACGATTCGAAGACGGCGATCTTCAACAACGCCGCGCAGGCGTGGAACCACGAGTTCTTCTGGCCCTGCCTCAAGAAGGGCGAGGGCGAGCCCGAGGGCGACCTGAAGAAGGCGATCGACCACGATTTCGGCGGTGTCGAAAAGTTCGCCGCGGCTTTCAAAGAAGCGGCGACGACGCAGTTCGGCAGCGGCTGGGCCTGGCTCGTGCTCGATGCCGGCCGGCTCAAGGTCGTCAAGACCGGCAACGCGGTCAACCCGATCGCGGGCGGCCAGGCGGCGCTCCTCACCTGCGACGTGTGGGAGCACGCCTATTATCTCGACTACCAGAACCGGCGGGCCGATTTCGTCGAGGCCTTCCTAGACCACCTGGTGAACTGGGAGTTCGTCGCCGACAACTTCGCCAAGGCGCGCGAGCGCCAGGGGTAGAGGCCCGGCGAGGCTCGATCACCCGTCATCGTCATGCCCGGACTTGTTCCGGGCATCTGCGAAATACGCGAAACGGGGATGGCCGGGTCGAGCCCGGTGACGATCTTTGGCGGGAGCCGCGTCAGAACCGGATCTGCGGGCCGATCAGCACCGAATCGCTGGTATAGCCGTAGAGCGGCAGGTTCGAGGAGACGATGTCGCGCTGCAGCTGCAGCACGACCGCCATGTTCTGCGCGACCTGGAAGGTCTGGGTGACGCCGAACCGCCAATGGCGGTCGAAGCGGTCGCTGAACGTCGGCCCGAACCCATCATAGCCGGTGACGCAGCACGGGTCAGGCGATTGGTAGACCGCATAGCTGCGGCTGAGGAAGCCGACCGTCTCCCACGGCAGCTTGAGAAGACCGGTCGGGTCGTCGTAGCGGATCCGGTAGCCGCCCGAGAAGGCGTAGTCCATGTTGGCGTAGTAGGTCAGCCGGGTCGCCTGATCGAGATAGTCGAACTCGAACGACACCGCCTGGTTGGGCGTGATCGGCTTGGTCAGCACCAGGCTGAGCACGTTGTCGTTGCCGTTGAGCCCGCGCGACAGCGGCCGGTCCGGCGCGTCGCTGAAATTCTTCTCGCGAAACTCCCAGGAGATCTTGGCGGCGACCTCGCCGGGCAGCACGCCGGTGAATTCGAGGCCGGCGCCGTAGGTCCAGAAATACTGGTTTTCGCCGAGCCCGACCTCGTTGACGATCGCGTAGGGCTTGAAGGTGAGGTCGTTGACGAACGGGGCGCTGGGGTAGCGCAAGCGCGGGCCGACGGTCACCTCGCCGAGGTCGATGTCGAGCCGCTTGAACTGCAGGTAGTGGTTGGCGAAGCCGGTGGCGACGGTTTCGATCGTGTCGCGGTCCTGGTCGCCGAGGTCGTAGCTGTAGAGCACCGAACCGGTCGCGAAGAAATTCGCGTCGTCGTGCTTGACGAACTGGTTGCTGAGCAGCACGTCGCCGATCGGCGACGAGATCAGCGGCGAGCCCGGCGCGACGTTCGCATCCGTCTGGTACTGGGCGCCCATCATGAAGAAGCCGGTGAACTGGTTCGGCTGCTCGGATTTGTGGATTTGCGCCAGGTAATCGTCGATCCGCGCCATCACCTCGGGCGGCGGATTGAAGCTCTTGGCCTTGTCGAAATACGATTCGGCCGCCTCGAACGAGCCCATGCGGAAATAGAGCGCGCCGAGCTCGAGGTCGACGCGCGGCAGGTTCGGGTTGAAGAGCAGCATGCGCTCGAGCGCGGCGACCGCGGCCTCGTTATCGCCGAGCTGCGCTGCGACATCGGCGTAGGCGAAGGCGACGTCGAGATTCGCCGGGTCGCGCAGCATCTGCTGGAACAGCGCCTGCTTTTTCGCCTGGAGGGAGGTCGTATCGGTATCCTGCGCCAGCGCGCCCGACGCGCACGCGAGCCATGCCGCCGCGACTATCCCCAGACCCCGCACCAAAGCGCCGATCCTCACGCCCCACCCGCTTCGGCCACTACATTTCCCCGATCGAATCCTAGCAGAGGAACCCGCCGCTGGCTATCCCGATGGTGGATAGGCTGACAAGTTACGGCAATCACCACGTTCGCCAGCCGACAGTTTTGTTGAAACAATATCCCGAACTTCTCACCAAATACTTGCGGTCAGAACGGTTCGCCGCCGATTACGGTGGTCCGGTGCATCAACCGGCGCTGCGGCAGCGCGTAGTCGCAGATCGCCAGGTGCATCGCGGTCGCGTTGTCCCACATCACCAGGTCCCCGGCCCGCCAGCGGTGACGGTAGAGGAATTGCGGCCGCACGCAATGCGCGTCGAGCTCGGCGATGAGGTCGAGCGCCTCGTCCGCCGGCATGATCCCGCCGTCCGCCAGAGCAACCCCGACGCACTCGCCGGCCGTCACGTAGATCGCCTTGCGTCCGGTGAAGGGGTGGGTGCGGACGATCGGGTGCGCGACATCGGGCGTCTCGTCGAGCTGCGCCTGGGTCAGCTTGGGGCGCGGGCTGTCGGCGACGCGGCGCCGCGAGGCATAGCGATGGATCGCCTTGAGCCCGGCGAGCCGCCGCTTCATCGCCTCGGGCAGCGCGTCGTAGGCGGCGACGCAATTCGCGAAGACCGTGTCGCCGAGCGGCATCCCCGCCGCATCGTGCGGCACCTCCTTGGCGTAGAGCAGCGAGCAGCGGCTCGGGTTCTTGCGGTACGACACGTCGCTGTGCCAGGTGAAGCCGGCATCGGCGAGGCCGATATGCTCGCCCGCCTCGTTCTTGACGTTGGAGACGAGGAGGATCTCGGGGTATCCGGCGAGCAGGTATTTCTTGACGATGTGGACCTCGAGCTCGCCGAAGCGCCGGCTGAAGCCGATATGCTGCTCGTTGGTCAGCGCCTGGCCGCGAAAGAACACGACGATGTTGTCGTGGAATGCCGCCTCGATCGCGGCGAACTGCGCGTCCGAGAGCGGCGCCGACAGGTCGACCTCGATCTCGGCGCCGAGCGCGGCATCGCATTTCCGGACGGCGATCGACATGACGCGACTTTAGCCGCAATGGCCGGCAGCGAGAAAGAGGCTGGCCCCGCGCCGCCGCGTCGGCCGATGCCTGACGCATCGGGTTGATCCGACGCATTCGGTTTGATTGTCGGCCGCCTCCGGCTATCATTTTCCCAACAATCGGGAGAGGGCGGCCATGGCTTACGAAGGCATGATTGCGGAAACCATCAGGATCCTCGGGCACCGGGGCGATCCGGTGTCGGCCTATGTCGCGCGGCCGCTGGGGGCCGGCCCGTTCCCGGGCATCGTGCTGATCCACCACATGCCGGGCTGGGACGAGTGGTACCGCGAATGCACCCGGCGCTTCGCCCATCACGGCTACGCGACGATCAGCCATAACCTCTACGAGCGCTTCGGCGAGGGCAAAGCCGACGACGTCGCCGCCAAGGCGCGCGCCGAAGGCGGCGTCTCCGACGACCAGATGGTCGGCGACACCGAGGCGGCGGTGCAGTTCCTGCGCCGCCAGCCCTGGCACAACGGCAAGGTCGGGCTGTTCGGCACCTGCTCGGGCGGGCGGCAGACCTTCCTCTTCGCGTGCCGGCAGAAAAGCATCGACTGCGCCATGGATTTGTGGGGCGGCCGCGTCGTGCAGGACGATCTCACCGAGAAGCAGCCGGTCTCGCCGGTTACGTTGACCAAGGATCTGTCGTGCCCGCTCTTGGGGCTGTTCGGCAACGAGGACCGGGCGCCGACGCCGGAACAGGTCGATCAGCACGAGGCCGAGTTGAAGAAGCACGGCAAGAACTACGAATTCCACCGCTATGACGGGGCCGGCCACGGCTTCTTCTATTACGATCGCCCGGCCTACCGCGTCGAGCAGGCGCTCGACGGCTGGCAGAAGGTCTGGGCGTTCTGCGGGAAGCATCTCGCGAAGTAGCCGGCCGGGGCGGCGCCGCGATGTGCACCTCGATCGTCGAAATCGTCGCCTGCGGCGGCGCCGGCAAGACCGGTGACGGGTGGATCGACCTGACCGATGCGGTCGTCTCCTACGACCATCCGCATCACGCGCTTCTGGAAGAGGCGATCACCATCGACTTCGTGAACCGCGCGCTCGGGCCGGGCGCGCGGGTCGCGGTCGAGCTGACGCTCGAGGCGGCGAAGGAGCTGAGCGCCGCGCTCGTGCGGGCCATCGCGGCGGCCGAGATCGAGGAGAGCCACCGCCACCGCGATTAGCGCCGGGCCGCTCCCCGGCCTTCGCCGAGGTGCCGATTTCCGCGGGCCAACCTACCCTCTAAATCCGCGGTTTCGTTGCTGCCGGATCCGCGATACCGCCGTTGTGCGACGCCGCCGCGTGTTGGCGGCGGGCGGATCGGCGCTACATTCGGTGCAGGCTGCAACCCGCAAGGAGCAAGTCATGCGCAACATCCGGACGGCAATGACGGCCGGCGCCGCGGCGGTCGCGGCGATCGGCTTTTGCGGCGCGGCTCTGGCGCAGAGCCCGCAAGCCCATACGCTGACGCTCGCCCTGCCGGGCGGCGGTGTCGAGCAAATCCTGTACACCGGCAGCGTCGCACCGCAGGTCTATGTCAGCGACGCGCCGGCGCCGGCTTTCGTCGCGCTGCCGAGCGTCTTCGGCGCGGCCTCGCCGTTCGCCGAGCTCGAGCGCATCTCGGCGGCGATGGACCGCGAGGCGGCGCAGATGCTGCGCGAGGCAGCGGCGGTGTCGGCCGCGCCCGGCGGCGCGCCGATCGATGTCGCAGCGCTCGCCAACCTGCCCGCCGGCAGCCGCGAATACTCCTTCGTCTCGACGATGAACGGGAACGGCGTGTGCAGCCGCAGCGTCGAGATCACCGCAGAGGGCAACGGCGCGCCGCCGCGCGTGGTGACGCACAGCAGCGGCAATTGCACGGCGGCGGCGATGCCCGGCGCTCCGGCGCTTGGCACCCCGGTGCCGACGCAGCTACCGACCGCCCCGGCGCCGCGCAGCGGGCCGCGCATGATCATGACCAAGGCGACCGGCGCCGTACCCGCTGGCGGACGCATCGAGGAAGCCGCTTTGCGCTGATCCGCGTCCACCGCCGAGGACCACGGGTCGGGGAGGGCGCCGGTCGGGCTTCGCGGCCGCTGCGCGCGGCGGCTAGGCGGTCGCGGCGCGTCGTGTAAGATGCCGGCACCGCGCCTGCCCCATCGGCGCCGATCCCCACCCCCGGCTGGAGCCTCAGCGATGACCGACACGCCCGAATACACGCCCCCGAAGGTCTGGGTAGCCAAACCGGCGCTCGGCCGTTTCGCCAACATCAACAAGCCGACCGCCGGCGCGCAGTTCGACAGGGAGCTGCCGATCGGCAAGCACCCGCTGCAGCTCTACTCGCTCGGCACGCCGAACGGCGTCAAGGTCACGATCATGCTCGAAGAGCTGCTGGCGAAGGGCCACAAGGGCGCCGAATACGACGCCTGGCTGATCAAGATCGGCGACGGCGACCAGTTCGGCAGCGGCTTTGTCGCGATCAACCCGAACTCCAAGATCCCGGCGCTCGTCGACCGCAGCGGGCCGAAGCCGATCCGCGTCTTCGAGACCGGCGCGATCCTGATGTACCTCGCCGAGAAGTTCGGCGAGTTCCTGCCGACCGAGGCCGCCGCGCGGGCCGAGTGCCTGTCATGGCTGTTCTGGCAGATGGGCAGCGCGCCCTATCTCGGCGGCGGTTTCGGGCATTTCTACGCCTACGCGCCGCTCAAGATCGAATACGCGATCGACCGCTTCACGATGGAGACGAAGCGCCTGCTCGACGTGCTCGATCGCCGGCTCGGCGAGAGCGAGTACGTCGCCGGCCCCGACTACACGATCGCCGACATGGCGTGCTTCCCGTGGTATGGCGGGCTGGCGCGGTTCAATCAGTACGGCGCGGCCGAGTTCCTCGCGGTCCACGAATACAAGAACGTGCAGCGCTGGATCGACACGATGCTCGCGCGGCCGGCGGTGCGCCGCGGCCGGATGGTCAACCGGCTTTCCGGCGAGCCGTCGGAGCAGCTGCACGAGCGCCACGACGCCCGCGATTTCGAGACCAGGACGCAGGACAAGCTGGCCGCCGCGGACTGAGCGCGGCGATTGCGCGACCCGGCCGGGGGCGAATCAGCCCGCGGCCGGGGGCGCGTCCTCGAGCAGTTGCTGCAGCTTGCGCGCCTCGGCGATCTTCCCGTCGATCAGCTCCTGCGGGAACATCTCGCGCGCCCAGTCGGTGTTGAAATGCAGGCCGCCGAGGAAACGCGGCTGGAGCTTCAGGATGTCGAGCGGCGGGATGCCGCCTTCGAGCGCCAGGCCGATCACGACCTGCTGGATCCACACCGGGCTGAGCGCCTGCGCGAGGTCGGCGTCGCGGATGATCTGCTCCGCGAGGTCGAGGTTCGTGTCGGTCTGCCGATACGGAAAATGCGTCGCCTCGATCAGCGTTTCGATGTCGCGCAGCGACGCCCGGTCCTCGGCTACGATGTGCCGCCGCAATCCCTTCACCGCGACGCGGATGTTGATCCGGTCCGGGTCTTCCTCGCCGGGATGCGGATGGCCGGGATGGTTGAAATCGTGGAACATCGTGGCGATCAGCAGATGGCGCATGCGTCGCGGGCTGAGCTCGTTCCGGTAGTACCGGCAGGCCTTATGGCTCAGCCAGGTGACGTGCATGGTGTGGCGGAAATTGTGGTACGGGTTGCCGAGGTTGCTGGCCTTGAAGAAGATCGCGCGCAGATAGGGGATCAGGTTCCCCTCGTAGAGGCCTTCCTCGTTGGCGATGATGTCGGGCAGATCGCCGATTGCTTCCGGAGGCGCCATGGCTTCCTCTTCGCCGAAGATGCGTCGCTGCGGGCGGCTATAGCGAGGCCCGGATGGGCCGTCGGCGTCAAGCGTTTCGCGGCGCGGCGGCGGTTGTTTCTATCGCGGCGCGGCGAAAGCCGGTAATTGTTGCGCCTTCCTCACGGGCTCGAAGATGGCTTGGCGCATCGGTGTCGACTCCGGCGGCACCTTCACCGATATCTGCCTTTGTGACGAGGCGAGCGGCCGGCTGGTCGTGTGGAAGCTGTCGTCGACGCCGGCCGATCCGTCGGAGGCGGTCGCGCGCGGCGTTGCCGATGCGCTGGCGGCGACCGGTGCCGCGCCCGGCGAGGTTACATATTTCGGCCACGGCACGACGGTCGGCACGAACGCGCTGATCCAGCATCGCGGCGCGCCGACCGGCCTTATCACCAGCGCCGGTTTCCGCGATCTTTTGGCGATCGGCCGGCAGAAAAGGCCCGAGCTCTACGACCTCCAGGCCGACAAGCCGCCGGTGCTGGTCGAGCGCGCGCTGCGCCGCGAAGTGCCGGAGCGGTTGCGCCACGACGGCAGCGTCGAGACGCCGCTCGACGAGGCCGCACTGCGCGCGGCGCTCCAGGTGCTGCGCCAAGCCGGGGTCGCGGCGGTGGCGATCTGCTTTCTCTACAGCTTTCTCGATCCGGCCCACGAGGAAGCGGCGCGGCGCCTCGCGGCGGCCGAGTTCCCCGGCGCCTTCGTCTCGGTGTCGCACGAGGTCGCGCCGGAATTCCGCGAGTTCGAGCGGCTGTCGACGACCGTGGTCAACGCCTATCTCGGCCCGGTGATGGCGGCCTATATCCGCGGCGTCGCCGATCGCCTTGCCGCGCTCGGGGTCGGCGCCACCCCGTACCTCACGCAATCGAACGGCGGCGTGATCGATTTCGCCACCGCGGCGCGGCTGCCGGTGCGCACCGTGCTGTCGGGGCCGAGCACCGGGGTGGTCGGCGCCGAGGTGACCGCGCGGCTCGCCGGGATCGCCAAGGCAATCACCTT
>DATJOB010000475.1:0-5951 GCA_035507475.1 Allostellaceae bacterium
CCGGCTGCCGGCCGATATGCGGATGCGGATCGTCAGCTCCTCGCACGGCCCGGCCGGCGGCTGGTACATGCGGCAGCGCATCCTCGAAACCGTGCCCTACCGCACCGGCTGGACCCCGCTCAGCGCCGAGCTGGTCGATGGCCGCATCCAGCTGCAGCTCGCCGCCGCCGACGGCACCTGCGCGATGCTGCCGGCCGACCACGTCATCGCCGCGACCGGCTACCGCGTCGACCTGCGCAAGATCGGCTTTCTCGACGCGGGGCTGCTGTCCGGCCTCGACGCGCGCGACGGCATCCCGGTGCTGTCGCGCCGCTTCGAGACCTCGGTCCACGGACTCTATGTCGTCGGACCCGCCGCGGCCTTCAGTTTCGGCCCGATGTTCCGCTTCGTTCTCGGCGCCCGCTATACGGCGCGCCGGCTCGCGCCGCATCTCGCGGCGGCGGCGCCGCGCCGCCCGATGATTCCGCGCCCGGCGCTCGCCGCCCGGTAGCGCGAGTGCCGACCGCGACGCCGCCCCGGCGACGCCCGATCAACGGGCTGATGGTGGCGTTCGCCTTCAGCCTGCCGTACCACGTGCTGCGCACCGCCGCCGCCGCGGGGGTGCGCGTCCACGTCCTCGGCAGCGGCGCGTCGCGCGGCCTCAGGATGTCGCGCTATTGCCGCGGCTATCGCGAGAGCCGATTTGCCGGCGATCCCGAGGCGCTCGCCGCCGAGATCGCCGAGCTGGTCGCGTGCGAGGCGATCGAGGTGGTGTTTCCCTCGGACGACGTCTCGACCCGCCTGCTGGCGGCGCTGGCGCCGTGCCTGCCGGTACGCACGACGCCGCTCCCCGAGCTCGCCGCCTTCGATTTGCTCAACGACAAATGGAACTTCACCCGGTTCTGCGAGGAGAACGGCATCCGCGCGGCGCCGGGCTCGCTGTTCGCTTCCGGCGAAGCGTTGCGCCGCGCGGTCGACGCCGGCGAAGCGGCGCTGCCGCTCACCGTCAAGCCGATCAACCGCTCCGGCGGGTTCGGCGTGCTCCACCTGCGCGGCGCCGCCGATCTCGCGGCGCTCGACCGGGTCGACTACCGGCCGATCCTCGCCCAGCGCCACATCGTCGGCGAGACGATCGGCATCTCGGTGCTGTGCGACCGCGGCCGTGTGGTCGCACATGCGGTGCAGCGGCGCGAGAACGGCCGCTTCGAGCTCTTCGCCGAGCCCGAGCTGGTCGCCGACGTGACGCGCCTCGCCGCCCTGACCGGCCTCAACGGGCCGGCCAATTTCGACGCGGTGCTGGCCGACGCCGACCGCCGCAGCTACCTCGTCGAATGCAACCCGCGCTTCTGGTATTCGATCTACATGGCGATGATCGCCGGGCTGAATTTCGTCGGCCTGGCGCTCGACCAAGCGTTTGGCGAAGCGCCCGGTGCCGACACCTCGCTCGCCCGCGGCGAGTTCTCGCTCTCCTGGTCGGACATTCTGGCGCGGCCGTGGCGCGCCACGCGTTCCGACTGGCGGCTGCTGCGCTACGACGTCAGCGACCCGCTCGCCTATCTGCTGCGGCGCGCCAACTCCTACGACGACAGCGACGTCGCGGTGCCGATCGCCGACATGAGCCGCTATCGCGGCATCCAGCGCCCGGCCGTGACATGAGCGGCGCGGCGGCGAGCGCGACGGCGCTGCTCTTTCGCAGCGTCCGCGCCGCGCGCTCCTGGGTGCGCGCCGGCGGCGCCTCGCTCGACCCGCGCGCCCGCGCCTGCGCGCTGATGAAGCCGGGCGAGGCCGGAGCGCCGGTCTTCATGATCCCCGGCGCCCCCGGCAGCGTCCTCCAGCTCGCGCCGCTCGCCGAGGCGATCCCCGGCACGATGCCGGTCTACGCGATCAAGCCGCGCGGCCTGGCGGCAGGCGAGGTTCCGGCGCGCGACCTCGGCGAGATGGCCGAGCATACGATCGGCGCGATGCGCGCGGTACAGCCGCACGGCCCCTATCGTCTCGTCGGCTACTCGGCGGGCGGGCTCGTCGCGCTCGAAACCGCGCGCCGCCTCGCCGCCGCGGGACAGAAGGTGCCGCTCGTCGTGCTGCTCGACACCTATCCCAGCCGCGAGGTCTGGCCGCTCGGCTGCCATGCCGAGATCCTCGTGCGCCAGGCGCTGCGCGCGCTGTGGGGCTTGCGTCGCTACACGATCCGGGAGGCCGCCGCCGACGTGCGCCGCCGGCTGCGCAGCCTCGGCCATTACCTCGCCTATAGCGGAGTCGGCGCCTGGCCGAAGCCGCCGGTCCTCGCCGAGGGCTCGGACACCGCCTCGCGCCGCGTTTACCTCGCGACCTACGAGGCGGGCGAGGCCTATCGGCCGGAACGCTACGACGGCCGCGTCGTGTTTCTGCAGCCGGCGCTGGTTCCCAATCTCGAGCCGCGCGCCCCGGCCAAGGTCTGGCGCCGCTTCCTGCCGGCGCTGGAGATTCGCCGGGTGCCGGGGTCGCATCTCGGCATGCTGGAGCCGGCCGCGGCGGCCGCGGCGGGGGCGGAGATCGGCCGCTGCCTCGACGACGGGCCGAGCCGATAGCGCGGTGTTCCCGGCAGGCGATAACTGGTACTATCGAGCCGAAGGTTGCTCCTCGACGGCGGGTGTTTAACGGCGGTGGCTCCGGTGCGGATCGATTCCCCGAAGCGGCGGCGATGAGCGTCTACGACGCGCTGCAGCGGGCCCGGCAAAGCGGCTACGACCTCGCCCTGCCCGGCGAGCGCGGCAAGCCGGCGCCGGGCGGCCCGCAGGCCGCCCGCTCGCCCGGCCCGATCGCCGCCGAGCTGACGCCGCTGCTCGCCGCGGTGCGGCCGCTCTTCGAGGACAGCCGCGGCGCCGTGCTGCATTTCGTCGCCGCTTCGCGAAACGAGGGCACCTCGACGATCGCCCGCGAATTCGCGCTGCTCGCCGCGACGACCGGGCGGCGCCGCACGCTGCTCGTCGATGCGGCGCGCGGCGAGCTCGACACCGCGCGCGCCTTTGGCTGCGACACCTCGCGCGGCCTCATCGACGGGACCTGGATCGGCCATGCCGAGGCCGATCTGCAACGCGCGGTCCCCGGCACCTCGCTCTCGGTCGCCTGCCTGGTCGGCGAGCGCAGCGCCGCGCCGCCCGACGCGGTGACCCTGAACGCGCTCTACGACGAGCTGCGCGAGCAGTTCGAGCTGATCGTCGTCGATTGCGCGGCGATGGAGCGCGGCGAATACGCGACGCTGCTGCCCGACGAGGCCGACGGCATCTTCCTGGTGATCCGCGCCGAGAGCACCCGGCCGGCGGTGATCGCCCACGCCAAGGCGCTGGTCGAGCAGGCCGGCGGCCGCTTCCTCGGCGCGGTGCTCAACCGCCGGCGGAACTACATCCCGGAATTCCTCTACCGCCTGCTGTAGCCGCCGGCGGGGCGCCGCCGCGCGCCGCCTTTTGCCGCCGCCTTATCGCTTAGTTAAGCGGTCGCCGGGCAGAGTGGCGGCATGACGGTGGATCTCGGGGCCGCCGGGCGACGCCGCCCGCTCGCGGCCGCCCTCCTCGCCCGCTATCGCTATGCCGGTGCCGCCCTCGACCAGGTCGCGCTGAGCGTCTTCGGCTTTGCCCTCAACCTGTGCCTGCTGCGGACGCTGTCGACCACCGATTACGGCGTCGTCTCGCTGTGGATGACGATGGCGCTGCTGCTGATCAGCATCCAGGGCGCGCTGGTCGGCGGACCGCTCAGCGTCTATCTGCCGGCCGCGACCGAGCCGGGCGCGGCAAGCCGGCTGCGCTCGGCGATCGCGACCATGAACTTGCTGTCGGTGCTGCTGACGGTCGCGGCGACCGGCGCGGTCTGCCTCGTCGCCGACGCCGAATGGGCGGCGCACGACCCGCTGACGCTGCTCGCGATCCCGCTCTTTCTCGCCGCCGGCATGTACCGCGAATACTACCGTGCTACGGCGTTCAGCCGGCGCGACATGGCGCTCCTCTTGTGGGTCGACGTGCCCTATCTCGCGGTGACCGCCGGGGCGCTCTTCGCGATCGTGCTCTGGCCGCAACGCTTTGCCAGCGCGGCGGCGGCGTTCCTCGCGATGTCGGTCGGCTGCGTCGTCAGCCAGCTTTGCGTGCGCGCGCGCGGCGAGGGCGCCGAAGAGGGTCTCTTCCGCCGCGGCTGGCTGCGCACCTACCGCGCGATCAGCGGCGAGGTGGCATGGTCGCTGACCGGTGTCGTCGCCAACCACGTCGAGAGCCGCAGCTATGTCTATCTCGCGACGAGCCTCTGCGGCATCGCGGCGCTGGCCGCGATCAACGCGGTCGGCGTCTTGTTCCGGCCGGTCAGCGTGCTGGTGCAGGCCTGGGGGCAATACGCGCTGCCGCAGCTCTCGGCGGCGCTCGCCAACGGACGGACCGGCGAATTCAGCCGCGCGCTCGCCCGCGCGCTGGTCGGCACCGCGGTGGCCAGCATCCTGTTGGCGGCGCTGCTCCTCGCCGCCTGGCCGCCGATCGAGCGCTTCGCTTTCGCCGGCAAGTACCCCGACGGGGCGCTGCTGCTGGTGCCGTGGGCGGCGGCCTCGACCGCGACCGTGCTGCGTTATGTCGGCAGCGTCGGGCTGATGGCGGCGCGCGAATTCGCCTTCCTCGCCAAGGCGCAGGCGCTGTGCGGGCTGATCGCCGCGGCGGCGACCGCCGGCTTCATCCTGTGGCAGGGCTACACCGCGGCGATGTGGGGCATCGCGCTCGGCAATGCGGTCTGCTTCGGCTGGGAGATGCTGCGCCTGCGCGGCGTCGGCCGGCGCATCGCATCGGCCGGTCCCCGCGGCGGCGCTCCGGCCGCACCCGCCTGACGAAAAGGAAGAAACCGTGCCCGCGCAGCGCAAGAAGATCGCCATCCTCAATCACGGCTACCTGCCGCATTACCGGGTGCGGTTCTACGAGCTCCTGGCCGAGCGCGGCGACGCCGACTACGTCGTCTTCCACGGCGCGCCGCCCTCGTGGGTCGGCACCGCCGAGCTCACCGGTCCGTTCGCCTTTCCGCAGCGCCGCGTCGCCAATCGCGAGTTCCGCATCGGGCCGCTGACCCTCGTCTACCAGCCGGTCGTCCGGGAAATCCTCACCGGCGGCTACGACGCGGTCGTCATCACCACCGAATCGAAGTTCATCGCCAACCTGGCGCTTGTCGTGCTCGGCCGCTTGCGCGGCATTGCGGTGCTTTATTGGGGCTTCGGCTACCATCCGCTGCGCGGCGCGCGCGAAAGCGACGAGGCGAACCCCGCGCTCTTCGCGCTCACCACCTTCATCAAGCGCTGCTTCACCCGGCTGTCGGACGGTTTCATCGCCTATACCAAGAGCGGCGCGGAGCGGCTGGTCGCCGCGGGCTATCCGCGCGAGCGCGCCTTCTTCGTCCAGAACACGATCGACATGCGCGAGCAGGCGCGGCTCTGCGAGGCCGAGCGCGACAGCGACCCGCAGGAGATCCGCCGGCAGCTCGGCCTCAAGCCCGATTCGGTGGTGTTTCTGTTCATCGGGCGGCTGGTGCCGATCAAGCGGGTCGATCAGCTGGTCGAGGCGGTGCGCCGGATCGGCGAGAAGCGGCTCGCCGGCCGGCCGGTCGAGGCGGTCATCGTCGGGTCCGGCCTCTGCGAGAGAGAGCTGAAAGCCGCCGCGGCCGACCTGCCCGGCATCCACTTCCTCGGCGAGCTGCCGCCCGACGAACGCGTCGCGCGCTGCCTCAAGGTGAGCGCCGCCGTCGTCGTCGCCGGCATGGTCGGGCTCGTCGCCAACCACGCGATCGCCCATGGCCGCCCGGTCATCACCCGCGCGCTCGACACCCACAGCCCCGAGATCGAGTACATCGAGCACGAGGTCAACGGGCTGATCGTGCCCGGCGATCTCGACGCCTTCGCCGCGACGCTGGCGCGCTTTGCCGACGATCGGTCGTGGCAGGCGCGGCTGGCCGACGGCGCGCTGCGCGCGCGCGACGCG
>DATJOB010000476.1:0-36399 GCA_035507475.1 Allostellaceae bacterium
AGCTGACTGTTTGGGAAAACCTGGACGTCGCCGCCCGCGCCGCCGCGGCGCCTAGAGCGCGAGAAGGCGCTCGCGCAGCGCCGCGTCGTCGCGCAGCGCGGCGGCGGGGCCGGTGTGGCGGACCGCGCCCTTTTCGAGCACATAGACGCGGTCGGCGAGCGACAGCGAGAACTCGACGCCCTGCTCGGCGAGCAGGATGGTGACGCCTTGGTCGCGCAGCTCGCCGACCTTGAGGCGCAGCGTCTCGACGACGAGCGGCGCCAGGCCCTCCGACGGCTCGTCGAGCAGCAGCAGCTCCGGGTTGCCCATCAGGGTGCGGCCGATCGTCAGCATCTGCTGCTCGCCGCCCGAGAGAAAGCCGCCCTGCCGGTTCCGCAGCTCGCGCAGCACCGGGAACAGCTCGTAGACGCGCTCCAGCGTCCAGTGGCCGGGGCGTCGCGCGGCGCGCGCGCCGACCTCGAGGTTCTCCCAGACGCTGAGCTCGGGGAAGATGCGCCGGTCCTCGGGGACGAAGCCGATCCCGGCGCGCGCCGCCTTGTGCGGCGGCCAGCCGGTGATGTCCCGCCCCTTCCAGACGACGCGACCCTCGGCCGGCGGCGTCAGCCCCATCACCGAGCGCATCGTCGTCGTCTTGCCGACGCCGTTGCGGCCGAGCAGGCAGACGCATTCGCCGACGGCGATTTCGAGCGAGACGCCGAACAGCACCCGGCTCAGCCCGTAAGCGGTGTGGATGCCGTCGACGCGCAGCAGCGGTTCGGTCATGGCGCGCAGACGCGGCGGACAGGCTGGACCGGCATGGTCAATGCTCGCCGAGATAGACCCGGCGCACCTCGGCGTCGGCGCGCACTTCGGCGGGCGGACCGTCGGCGATCACCCGCCCCTGGTGCAGCACCGCGATCTTCTGCGCGATCTGGAAGACGACCGCCATGTCGTGCTCGGTGAAGAGCAGGGTCAGCGCGCGCTGCTCGGCGATCTTCTCGATGAGGCGGATCGTGTCGTGGGTCTCGCTCGCCGACATCCCCGCGGTCGGCTCGTCGAGCAGCAGCAGCGCCGGGTCGCTGGCCAACGCAAGGCCGAGCTCGAGCTGCTTCTGGTTGCCGTAGCTGAGCGTGCCGGCGAGCACGCGGGCCTGCTCGTGGAGCCCGATCTGGACCAGCAGCGCCTCGACGTCGTCGCGGTAGAAGCGCGTCGAGCGCGACCAGAAATCGCGGCCGCGGCCGCGATGCACCAGGAAGGCGGCCTGGAGGTTCTCGAACACGCTCAGCCGCGAGAAGATGTTGGCGCGCTGGAACGAGCGGCCGACCCCGCGGCGGCAGATGCCGTGCGGCTGGATCCCGGTGATGTCGGCGCCGTCGAGCGCGACGCGCCCGCTGTCGGGCTTGAGGTGTCCGGTGATCAGGTTGAACAGCGTCGACTTGCCGGCGCCGTTGGGGCCGATCACCGCGGCGATCTGCTGCGTCTCGACGCGCAGGCTGACGTCCGAGACGGCGCGGAAGCCGGCGAAGGATTTGCTGAGCCCGGCGATCTCAAGCACGGCGCAGGCCCCGCAGCCGCGTCCACAGCGCGCCGAGCCCGCCGAGAATGCCGCCGGGCAGCCCGAACAGCAGCACGAGCAGGATCGCGCCGAGCACGAACGGCCAGTATTCGGTGTAGTCGGTGATCGCCTGGTTGAGCCACACCAGCGCCAGCGCGCCGACCGGCGGCCCCCAGAAATAGTCCATCCCGCCGAGGATCGTCATGATCATCACCTCGGCCGATTTCGACCAGAACACGTAGTCGGCGAAGACGCCGCGGCTGAAGATGCCGTAGAGCGCGCCGGCAAGCCCGGCGAAGGCGCCGGCGACGACGAAGGCGGCGAGCTGATAGGCGCGCACGTTGACGCCGATGAACGCGGCGCGCTCCGGGTTGTCGCGGATCGTCGTCAGGATGCGGCCGAACGGCGAGCGCACGATCCGGTGCAGCACCGCCAGCGACAGCGCGATCAGCACCACCGTGAGCAGGTAGAACTGGTCGCTCGTCTTGAGGTCGGCGAGCCCGGGGATCGAGTTCATCCAGTCGAGGTTGGGGAACGGAATTTCCGGCAGACCCTGGTCGCCGCCGGTCACGTCGTTCCACTTGTAGGCGACGGCCCAGACGATCTGCGAGAAGGCGAGCGTCAGCATCGCGAAATAGAGCTTGATGAGGCGCACGCAGAAATAGCCCGAGACCAGCGCGAAGAGCGCCGTGCCGAGCCCTGCCGCGGGAAACGCCAGGATGAACGGCACGTCATAGGTCTTCATCAGGATGCCGCAGACATAGGCGCCGACGCCGAAATAGGCGACGTGCCCGAACGAGACGAGGCCGGTGGTGCCGAGCAGCAGGTTGAGGCTCACCGCGAACAGCGCGTCGATCGCGATTTGCTCGGCGAGGAAGCTGTCGTAGCGCGAGCCGAGCCAGGGCACCGTGCAGGCGACGACGAAGACAATGAGGGTCCAGGGGATGCGGCTCGGCCACCCCGCGCCGCTGCCGATCACCCGCTCGCCGGCGGGCGGCGCCGGCGCCTGGACCTGGATCTCGCTCGTCACAGCGGCCGCCCGAAGAGGCCCCAGGGGCGGACGATCAGGATCACCGCCATCAGCGCGAAGACCGAGAAGAGCGAGAAGCCGGGGAAGATCAGGATGCCGAACGAGAGAACCTGGCCATAGATCACCGAGCCCCAGAACGTGCCCCAGAACGACCCCATTCCGCCGATGACGACGACGATGAACGCCTGGACGATGATCAGCACGTCCATCCCCGGCACGATGCTCTGTATCGGCGTGATCAGCGCCCCCGACAGGCCGGCAAGGCATGAGGCGAAGACGAACATCCCGGTATAGATCGTCCCGACATTGGCGCCGAGCGCGTCGAGCATCTCGCGGTCCATCTGCGCCGCCCGCACCAGCCGCCCGACCCCGGTCTTATTGATGCCGAGCCAGCCGAGAAACGCGATAATCGGACCCAGCACGATGATGAAGAGGCTGTAGAGCGGCTGGGTCGAGCCGAAGAGCTGCACGCTGCCGGCCAGCACCGGCGGCGTCGAGACCGAGAGCTGGTCGACACCCCAGATGAATTTCGCCGCGTCGCCAAGGATGAGGACGAGCGCATAGGTGAAAAGCAGCTGGTAGAGCTCCTCACGGCCATAGAGCGAGCGGAAGAACAGCCGCTCGACAACGGCTCCCAACAGCCCGACCGTCGCGGCCGAAAACAGCGCTGCGATCCAGAACCCAGCGCCGGTCGGGTGCACCCATTGCACCGCCTGCCAGGCGAGATAGGCGCCGAGCATGTAGAACGAGCCATGCGCGAAATTGATCACGCGCATGATCCCGAACACCAGCGACAGTCCCGATGCGATCAGGAACAGGAACATCGCGGTGGTCAGGCCGCCCATGAACTGGCCAAACAGGAACGAGGCAGCCACCGCCTATCGAGCTCCCAGAGTACTGGTCAAGCCGCCGGAACCGCCCGCGGCCGCGTTCCGGTCGCAGGCGATGCCCATGATGTCCGTCTGATCGAGGAGTCAGCTCGGCTTGAAGTCCGTCGGAAGCAACTCCGGGTCCTTGATGATCGCGAACGGATAGTTCGGGTCCTTGCTCATCGTGCCCCAGTATTCCGGCGAAAACGTCTCGTGCGACTTGACGCTGAAGGAGCGCTTGCCGACCGGCGTGTCGAACGTCAAGCCTTCGAGCGCCTTCGACACGGCGTCCGACTTCGTGCTGCCGGCCTTCTTGATGCCCTCCGCCAACGCGTAAATCGACTCATACGCGACGATCGACCAACCCGACGCATATTTATCGTGGGTGAAGGCCTTCAGGTCCTCGACGAACTTCTTGTGCTCTGCCGGCTCGTTTCCGCCGCCCCAAACCACCGGATCGTAGGCGTCGGCGACGATCCCGTAGGGATAATCCGCGCCCAAGGCCTGCGCTTCGTCGGTCGTGCCGACCTCGGCGGGGTCGACGAGCTGGTTTTTGATTTTCTTGAACAGGCCCAGCGGCGTCGCTTCCTTGGTGAAGGTCACGAAATCGCCGGCGAACAGCGAGCAGTAGACCGCATCGGGGTTCTTGCTCAGCATCGCGTTGATAAAGGCGGTGAAGTCGGGCTCGCCCAGCTTCGGCCATTGCGAGTCGACGACTTGCATGTTCGGCGCCTTTTGCTTGAGCGCCTTGATGAACGCGGCGATCGAGTCGCGCCCGTAGGCATAGTCAGGACCGATCGTCACCACCGTCTTCACATCCTTGAACTTGGCCATCTCGGTCGCGCCCGCGTCGCCCTCGACATCGGTATTGGACGATACGCGGAAGATGTAGGGGTGGATGTGCTGCGCGTCGGTCAGGATCGTCGACTTCGAGGTCGGCGCGATGAAGACGATCTTGTTTTCCTTGGCGACCGTCGAGACCGCCGGCGCCTCGGCCGAGGTCAGCGTGCCGACGAGAAAATCTACGTTGTCCTTGATGATCAATTCGCGTGACAGGCGCACCGCCTCGTCGGCGTTGGCCTTGCTGTCGCGCGACAGGATCTCGAGCTTCTTGCCGAGTACGCCGCCCTTGGCGTTGATCTCGGCAACCGCCATTTGCGCGCCTTGCAGCAACGGCTTGCCGTAAACCGCGGTCGGGCCCGAAAGCGGGATTGGAAAGCCGATCTTGATCGTGTCGGCGGCGCGCGCTCCCAGCGGCAGGAAGGCCGCGGCGGCGCACAGAACGGCAAGACGATGATGAAGAGCCATTGCAAACCTCCCCGAGACGGCCGCGCCGCCATACCCGAGCGGAGGGTCGTCTTGTGCTTTTGAGCGCGAGAAGATGGTTTGCCGCGGCGAACCCTGTCAAGCGCGGGCGCCTGCCGCCCGCCTGCCGCGCGCTTTTGGCGCATGCGGCGAATTGTCGGCTGCCCGGTCGGCCGGCCGGTTGC
This sequence comes from Allostellaceae bacterium, assembly GCA_035507475.1. Classification (GTDB taxonomy): domain Bacteria; phylum Pseudomonadota; class Alphaproteobacteria; order ATCC43930; family CGMCC-115725; genus DATARH01. The sequence goes on from DATJOB010000476.1 coordinate 4,924, forward strand.
GCCGCGCGCATCGCGGGCGATAGCATCGCCACCGCATCAGGGGAGGCTGCGATGCCCGTCGTCAGACCGCTGGCCGAAGCCGATCTGCCGCAGGTGCGGCGCGTCCTGCACCGCGCCTTCGGCACCTTTCTCGGCGCCGCCGACCCGGACAATTTCTGGCCCGATCTCGACTTCGTGCGCAGCCGCGCCGGCGCCGAGAATGTCGAGGGGTTCGGCGTCACCGAAAACGGCGCGCTCGTCGGCTCCAATTTCGCGACGCGCTGGGGCAGCGTCGGGTTCTTCGGCCCGCTGTCGATCGCACCCGAGCGCTGGGACGGCGGCTGCGCCCAGCCGCTCGTCGCCGCGGTCTGCGACGCCTTCGACCGCTGGCAGGTGAGCCATGCCGGGCTCTTCACCTTCCCGCAGAGCACCAAGCACGTGCATCTCTACGGCAAGTTCGGCTTCCACCCGCGCTTCCTGACCGCGGTCATGGCGCGGCCGGCGACGAGCGGCGCGCTGCCCGAAGCGGCGCGCTACGGCGAGCTCGCGGCGGCCGAGCGGGCGCAGGCCGAGGCCGCGACCTACGAGTTGACCGACGCGATCTACGAGGGGCTCGACCTGCGCGGCGAGATCCGCAGCGTCGCGGCGCGCCAGCTTGGCGACACGCTGCTGCTGTGGGACGGCAGCCGGCTCGCCGGCTTCGCGGTCTGCCATATCGGCGCGGGAACCGAGGCGGGCGACGGCGCGCTCTTCGTCAAGTTCGGCGCAGTCAGGCCCGGCCCCGGCGCCGCCGAGCGCTTCGCCGGGCTGCTCGACGCCGCCGGCAGCCTCGCCGCCGCCGCCGGCATGGAGCGGGTGACGGCCGGGGTCAACCTGGCGCGCGAGGACGCCTATCGGCAGATGAAGGGGCTCGGCTTCCGCACCGGCTTCCAGGGGGTCGCCATGCATCGCGGCAACGAGCCCGGCTATTGCCGGCCCGACGTCTATGCGCTCGACGACTGGCGGTAGGGCATCGTGAAGGCAATGGTCTGCGAGGCGTTCGGCGGCCCGGAGGTGCTGGCGCTGCGCGAGCTGCCCGACCCGGCGCCGCCGGGTCCCGGCGAGGTGCAGGTGCGCATGACCGCGCGCGGCGTCCAATATGTCGACGTGCTGATGCTGGCCGGCAAGTACCAGTTCCGGCCCGAGCCGCCCTTCGTGCCGGGCAACGAGGCGGCGGGCGAGGTGGTGGCGGTCGGCGACGACGTCACCCGCTTCAAGCCGGGCGACCGGGTGATGAACCGGGTGCGACTCGGCGCCTTCGCGACGCTGGCCAACGCGCGCGAGGCGGATTGCGACCCGGTGCCCGCGGGCATGGCGATCGAGGAGGCCGCGGTGTTTCGCGGCGCGCACCACACCGCCTATCACGCGCTGCTGCAGCGCGGCCGGCTCCAGGCCGGGGAATGGGTGCTGATCCACGGCGCCGCCGGCGGCATCGGCATCGCCGCGATCCAGGTCGCCAAGCTCTTCGGCGCCACCGTGATCGCCACCGCCGGCAGCGACGAGAAGCGCGCCGCCTGCCTCGCCGAAGGGGCCGACTATGCGATCGACTATCGCGGCGGGTTCCGCGACCGGGTCAAGGAGCTGACCGGCGCGCGCGACGGCGTCGACATCGTCTACGACCCGATCGGTGCCGAAGTCTTCGACGAGTCGCTGCGCTGCCTCGCCTTCGGCGGCCGCATCCTGGTGCTCGGCTTTCTCGGCGGCGGCCCGTCGACGCCGCGCACCAACTACCTGCTGATCAAATGCCTCGAAGTGATCGGCGTGCGGCTCGGCGGCGTCACCGAGCACCGGCCCGAAATAGGACGCGCCAACACCGCGCTGCTCGTCAAGCTCGCCGCCGAGGGCAAGCTGCGGCCGCGCATCTCGCACCGCTTCCCGCTGGAGCGCGCCGCCGACGCGCTGCAGGCGGTGATCGACCGGCAGGTGATTGGCAAAGCGGTGCTCGTCGGCTAGCGTGGGGCGATCGCGGCGCCCGCCCCCGTGCCCTGCAACCTTTCCGGCCGAATTACGTTTCTTCGGGTGCGCTAATCAAGGAGAGCGTTATGGCCGCACCGATTGAGAACGACCTGGCGACCTTGCAGGCCGATATCCAGCAGCTGCGCGCCGACTTCGCCAAGATGACCACCGACATGCGCGACATGGCCACGAACCGGATGAGCCAGGCGCGCGACCAGGCGCAGGATTCGGCCGAAAAGGTGTGGGGCGAGATGCGCCGCCAGGCCGAAAACCTCGGTCAGGAGATCGAGCAGCGGCCGTTCGCCTCCGCCCTGGCGTCATTCGCCACCGGGCTGATCCTCGGCATGCTGCTCAACAGCCGGCGCAGCTAGGGCGGGCGCACCTCCCGCGATGGGCAGTCTTCCGGCACGAATCGGGCTCGCCGGCGGGTTCGGTATCGTCGCGCTGATCGTCTTCGGCACCACGCTGTGGTTCCTTGGCGATGCGCTGATGCTGTGGATCGAGGCCGAAGGCATCGCTCCCGCCGGAGCGGCGGGGCTGACGGGGCTTGCCGGGCTGCTGCTCGCGCTCGTGCTCGGCCTCGGCGCAAAGCTCGCGCTGCGTCCGCCGCGACGCCGCGTCTCGCTCCCGGCGACGGCACCGCCGCCCGGCATCAACGGCACCGCCAACAGCATCGCCGCCGATCTCGGCGCTCTCGCAGCGCAGCAGATCGTCAACACCACGCGCGAGCACCCCTATGGCACGATGGGCGCCGCGCTCGCCGCCGGCATCGCGGTCGGCGCCGTCCCCGAACTGCGCCGCGCCATCGCCGGGCTCTTCAAGCACTGAAGCGGCGGCTAGCGGATCGGCCCGTCGCCGCAGCGATTGTCGAGCCGGCCGCCATCGGCGACGACGATCGCGACGAGGATCTCGTGCGGGCGCGGCGAATCGTGGAGCGACACGGTGATCGTGTCGAAATGCGCAAACGACCACGCCTCGTCCTTGTGCCCGATCGGGATGTCGATGCTGGCGCCGGGCGGCGCGACCTTGACGTTCGAGGCGATCAGCGCCTTGCCGCCGCCGACCGCCGCGCGCATCGGCTTGCCGAGCATCGGATGGCAGCAGGCGCCGCCATGCTCCATCTCGCCCTGCACCCCGACGATCGCCGCCTTGCCGTAGGAGACGGGCGGGCCGTCGAGCAGCTTGACGAGACCGGGCGTCAGGCGCTCGCCGATCTCGGCACCCGCCTCCCAGAGCTGGCGCAGATCGTCGTGATGCTTGCCGGCATAGGGGTTGTGGATCACCGCCATGCCGACCGCGCGAACGATGGGCCTGGCCGGCTTGTATCCGAGCTCGGAATAGGTGACGTCGCGGATCGTGACCAGCTTGCGAATGTCGAGCATCACCGCCTCCTCGGCCGGGTTGTCGCCTGCAGCCTCAGTCGTAGACCATGCCGATGGTCTCGGCCACCAGCACCGGCTTGGCGCCGCCCTCGAGCTCCATCGAGCTCTCGTTGGTGACGCGCACCCCGCCCTCGACCTTCTCGACATTCTTGATGCGGAGGTGCAGCCGGATGCGCGCGCCGGCCGGCACCGGCCCGGTGAAGCGCACCCGGTTGGCGCCGTAATTGATCCCGCGCGAGCGATGCTTGACGGTGTAGATCGTCGCCGCAAGGCGCGGCACCAGCGACAGCGTCAGCCAGCCATGCGCGATCGTCTTGCCGCCCGGCATCTCCTTCTTGCAGCGCTCGACATCGACATGGATCCACTGGTGGTCGCCGGTCGCGTCGGCGAACTTGTCGATCTGCTCCTGGGTGACGGTGTACCAGTCGCTGACCCCGACCTCCTTGCCGACATAGGCGACGAGGTCGCTCCCGCGCTCGACTTCCAGCATTTTCCGCTCCTTCTCCAAGTCCTTATCGTTGCCCCCGCGAAGGCGGGAATGACGCAGTGAAACCTAGGGCCGCGAAACCTAGGGCCGCATGCAGAATTTGCTTTCGCCGGGTTCGACGACCCGCGCGGCAAGGCGCGCGAAATCGACCGCGAGGCGGCGCGTGTCGCGCGGATCGACGATCTCCTCGACCCAGAAGGTCTCGGCGGTGCGGAACGGAGAGCGCAGCTTCTGCAATCGCTCCTCGATCTCGGCGATCTTGGCGTCGCGGTCCGGCGCGGCGTCGATCTCGGCGCGGTAGGCCGCCTCGATCCCGCCTTCCAGCGGCAGCGAGCCCCAGCGCGCCGAGAGCCAGGCATAGCGGATCGAGAACCGCCCGGCCGGCTGGTTGACCGCGCCGGCGACGCCGAACACGTTGCGCACCAGAAAGGTGCACCACGGCACGCTGGTCTGGTTGACCGCGGCCATCGCCCGCACCCCCTTCCTGATCGTCGCTGCCTTCTCGGCGTCGATCCCGATATGGAAACCCGGGCAGTCGCAGAGATAGAGCACCGGCAGGTGAAAGGTCTCGGCGAGGTCGACAAGGCGGATGATCTTGTCGCAGACCTCGGCGGTCCAGGCGCCGCCGTAGAAGAACGGGTCCGACGCCATGACCGCGACCGGCACGCCGTCGAGCCGCGCCAGCCCGGTGATCATGCCGCGGCCGAACATGCGGCCCATTTCGAAAAAGCTGCCTCGGTCGACCACCGCCTCGACGATCGGCCGCATCTTGTAGACCTTGCGCGTGTCGCGCGGGATCGCGTCGAACAGGAACTCGTCGCGCCGCTCGGGGTCGTCGCTCGGCGCGGTGCGCGGCGGCAGCTCGTAGACCGAGGACGGCAGATACGAGAGGAACCGCCGGGTCGCCGCGAACGCCTCCGCCTCGCTGTCGACCGCGTGGTCGACCGCGCCGCAGCGCGTCTGGATCTCCCAGCCGCCCAATTCGAAGCGGTCGACCGGTTCGCGCCCCAGCGCATTGACCACCGGCGGCCCGGCGACGAACATCGCCGAAGTCTCCTTGGTCATCACCGAGTAGTGCGACGAGCAGAGCCGCGCCGAGCCGAGCCCGGCGACCGAGCCGAGCCCGAGCGCCACCACCGGCACGCGGCCGAGATTGGCGGTGGTGAAGTAATAGGGCAGCGCCGAGTTGACCCGGCCCGGCAGGTTGGCGCGGCCGGTCGTCTCGATCGTCTTGACCGAGCCGCCGCCGCCCGAGCCTTCGATGATCCGCACGATCGGCAGCCTGAGATCGTGCGCCATCTGCTCGGCCATCAGCGGCTTCTCGCGGATCGTCGCGTCGGCCGAGCCGCCGCGCACCGTGAAATCGTCGCCGACCACGACCACCGGCCGCCCGTCGAGCCGCGCCCGGCCGAAGACGCAGTTCGACGGCACCAGCGCCTTCAGATTGTTGTCGGAATCGTACTCGGCCTGGCCGGCGATCGCGCCCATCTCGTGAAAGCTGCCGTCGTCGACGAGGCCGGCGATGCGCTCGCGCACGGTGAGCCGGCCGCCGGCGTGCTGGCGCGCGACCTTGTCGGCGCCGCCGAGCTCGCGCGCCATCCGCTCGCGCCGGCGCAGCTCGTCGAGTTCGGGCTGCCAGCTCATCGCAATCTCCGGCCTCACTTCCGCCCCATTATTGGCCGATCCGGCGCGGCCGAGACAAGGCTTGCGGGCTTTGCCCATCGCGCCGATGCTGCCGCCATCCCGATCAAGGAGACGCCGTCACATGGCCATCGAACTCTATGCCTGGGGCACCCCGAACGGCCGCAAGATCTCGGTCGCGCTCGAGGAGATGGGCCTCGCCTACAACGTCCACCCGGTCAATATCTCGAAGGGCGAGCAGTTCAACCCGGATTTCCTCAAGATCAGCCCGAACAACCGCATTCCGGCGATCATCGATCCCGAGGGGCCGGGCGGCAAGCCGCTCAGCATTTTCGAATCGGGTGCGATCCTCATCTATCTCGGCGAGAAGACCGGCAAGTTCTGGCCCAAGGGCGATCTCAGGAAGCAGGTGCCGGTGCTCGAATGGCTGATGTGGCAGATGGGCGGGTTCGGCCCGATGCCGGGCCAGGTCCACCATTTCCTGATGGTCAAGGACGAGGCCGACCGCAAATACGGGCTCGAGCGCTATTCGAAGGAGACGCACCGTCTCTACGGCGTCTTCGACAAGCGGCTGGGGGAAGCGAAATACGCCGCCGGCAGCGACGTCTCGATCGCCGATTTCGCGATCCTCGGCTGGGCCTGGCGGCACGAGCGGCACCAGGTCGACCTCAAGGACTACCCCAACGTCAGGCGCTGGTACGACGAGCTGATGGCGCGGCCGGCGACCAGGCGCGGCTTCGAGATCTCGCTGGGGAATTGACGCTCGGATGCAACCCCTCTCCCGCAGGCGGGAGAGGGGTTTGGATGGAGGAATCCGCGATGCCCCTGCGCTCGTTCCTGTTCGCTCCGGGCAACCACCCGCGCCGCGTCGAGAAGGCGCTGACCCTCGACGCCGACGCGGTGATCCTCGACCTGGAGGATGCGGTGGCGATCGCCGAGAAGCCGGCGACCCGCCAGGCCGTCGTCGCGGTCTACCGGCGCCCGCGCAGCGGGCTCCTCTATGTCCGGGTCAACGCCGCCGACACCGAGTTCTGCTTTGGCGATCTCGACGCCGTCGTGCGGCCCGGGCTCGACGGCATCATCCTGCCCAAGGTCGAGAGCGCGGCGGCGATCCAGACCGTCGACTGGCTGCTCGCCAATCTGGAGCGCGAGCGCGGGCTGCCGGCGGGCGGCATCGACCTCGTCCCGATCGTCGAGACGGCGAAGGGACTGCGCGACATCGACGCCATCCTGTGCGCCGGCACCCGCGTCAGGCATTGCGCGTTCGGCGCCGGCGACTTCACGCTCGACGTCAACATGCGCTGGAGCCGCGACGAGGGCGAGCTCGGCTATGCCCGCGCCCGGGTGGTCACCGCGAGCCGGGCGGCCGGGATCGAGGCGCCGCTCGACACGGTCTGGGTCGACCTGCAGGACGAGGAGGGGCTCGAAGCCTCGACCCGGCTGGCGCTGGCATTGGGGTTCCAGGGCAAGATGTGCATCCACCCGAACCAGATCGCGGTGGTCAACCGCGTCTTCACGCCGACCGATGCCGAGATCGATTTCGCCGAGCGCGTCGTCGCCGCCTTTGCCCAGGCCGAGAAGGAAGGCAGCGCGGCGATCCAGCTCGACGGCAAGTTCATCGACTACCCGATCGTCTACCGCGCGCAGCGCGTGCTCGACGCGATCGCGGCGATCCGCGCCAAGGAGGGGCGATGAGCGAGGCAACCCCGGAATCGAAGGCTGCCGGCCCGCTGACCGGCATCACCGTTCTCGACCTGTGCAGCTACCTCGCCGGCCCCTACGGCGCGACGCTGCTCGCCGATCTCGGCGCCAGCGTCGTCAAGGTCGAGGCGCCGCAGGGCGACCAGCTGCGCCAGTTCCCGTCCAGCCTGCCCGGCGGCGACAGCCGCTTCTTCATCGGCGCCAATCGCGGCAAGCAGGCGATCTGCCTCGACCTCAAGCACAAAGAGGGGCTGGCGGCGCTGCATCGCATGGTCGAGCAGGCCGACGTCCTGGTCGAGAATTTCCGCCCCTCGGTGCCGGCCCGGCTCGGCATCGACTATCCGCGCCTCAGGAAGATCAACCCGCGCCTCGTCTATGCCGGGGTCACCGGCTACGGCGACACCGGGCCGTTGAGCGACAAGGGCGGGTTCGACCAAGTGCTGCAATGCCTGACCGGGATCGCCGTGTTCCAGGGCGGCGGTCGTGACAAGCCGCAGGTCGTGCTCGGCTCGGTCGTCGACTATTTCACCTCGGCGCTGCTCGCCTACGGCGTCGCCGCCGCGCTGTTCCATCGCGAGCGCACCGGCAAGGGACAGTATCTGGCGCTGTCGCTGCTGCGCAGCGCGCTGACGATCCAGGCCGGCCGCTTTGTCTGGACCGACGGCGAGGGCCGCGACGCGGTGCGCGACTCGGGCACCGGCGGCCTCACCGGCATCCATCCCACGAAAGAGGGGATGCTCTACATCTCGGTTCACTCGAACCATTTCTTCCGGGCGATGTGCGAGCTGGTGGGGCTCGCCGGGCTGGCCGACGACCCGCGCTACGACTCGATGCGCAAGCGCGCCGCCGAGACACCGGTGCTGGTGCCGCTGGTGCGCGACGCGCTGGCGCGAAGGACCGCGCTCGAATGGGAGACGCTGTTCGGCGAGGCGGTGCCCTGCGCCGCGGTGCGGCCGATCGAGGACATGTTCGACCATCCCCAGGTGCTGGCGCAGGACCTCGTCGCCTCGGTCGATCACCCGGTCGTCGGGCGCTACCGCACGATGACCAAGCCGATCGCCTTCGCCGAGACGCCGGGGCCGGCGCCGACCGCCGCGCCGCTCATCGGCCAGCACTCGGACGCGGTGCTCGCCCGCTTCGGCTTCACCCCGGCCGAGACCGCCGCGCTGCGCGCCACGGGCGCGGTGAAGTGATCAATATTCCTTGTACTGGAGGAACTTGCCGCTCATCGTCAGCTTGACGCGGTCGCCCTTCTGGTCGGGCTGGCGCTCGACCGCCATGTCGAAATCGATGGCGCTCATGATGCCGTCGCCGAACTCCTCCTGGATCAGCTCCTTCCAGGTCGTGCCATAGACCTGCACCAGCTCGTAGAAGCGGTAGATCAGCGGGTCGGTCGGCGGCAGGGCCGGCAGCGAGCCGCGATACGGCACCTCCTGCAGGAGCAGGGTTTCCTCCTCGCCGAGCCCGAACAGCTTCGCGGCCTTTTCCGCCTGCTCGCGGCGCAGCCGCATCTGGCCGAGCAGCGCCGCGGTGATGTAGGCCGGCGAGCCGCCGCCGATCTCGGCGCAGACGGTCTTCCAGCTCAGTCCCTTCAGCCGTTTCGCGCTGCGGATCTTGTCGGTGACGTCGCTGCGGTTCATGTGGATGCCTCCCCGGATGGTCCGGGGAAGGCTTCCGCAACGGCCGTGCCAACCGAGATTTTGCCGGCGTGACGGCCGGGCTTGACCCGGCCATCCATGTCCCTTTGGCCGGGCTTGACCCGGCTGTGCAGATTCCCGGGTCAAGCCCGGGGATGACGAACCAAGGGGCATCCACTAATTCTGTTTGATGCTGACGCTCTCCGTCCTCGACCAGTCCCCGGTGCGCCAGGGCGTGACGCCGCGCGACGCGCTGCTGGAGACGATCGAGCTGGCGCGCCATTGCGATGCGCTCGGCTATCGCCGCTACTGGCTCGCCGAGCATCACGCGACCCCGGCGCTGGCCGGCAGCGCACCGGAGATCATGATCGCGCGGGTCGCCGCCGAGACGAGCCATATCCGCGTCGGCTCGGGCGGGGTGATGCTGTCGCATTACAGCTCGCTCAAGGTCGCCGAGCAGTTCCGCATGCTCGAGACGCTGCATCCCGGGCGCATCGATCTCGGCATCGGCCGCGCACCGGGCAGCGACCAGTTGACCGCGGCGGCGCTCGCGCACGGGCCGGGGGCGCTCGGCATCGAGCATTTCCCGAGCCAGATCGCCGATTTGATCGGCTATCTCGAGCACACGATCCCGGCCGACCACCCGTTCTCGCGCATCGCGCTGATGCCCGACGGCACGACGCTGCCCGAAATCTGGATCCTCGGGTCGAGCGACCAGAGCGCGATCTTCGCCGCGTATTTCGGCCGCGCCTTCTCGTTCGCGCATTTCATCACCGACGAGGGCGGGCCGCAGGTCATGGCGCTGTACCGCGAGCAGTTCCGGCCCTCGCCGCGGCTGGCGGCGCCGCAGGGCAGCATCGGCGTCTTCGCGGTCTGCGCCGAAACCGAGGAGCGGGCGCGCTATTTGGCGGCGAGCCGCGATCTCGCCCGGCTGCGCATGCAGCGCGGCATCCTGTTACCGTTCCCGCCGCCCGAGGAAGCGCTCGCCTATCCCTATAGCGATGTCGAGCGCCGCGTCGTCGAGTATCACCGCCGGCGCCAGGTGGTCGGCGACCCCGAGCAGGTCAAGGCCGGGATCGAGGCGCTCGCCGCGGGCTACGGCGTCGACGAGGTCGTGGTGCTGACCATCACCCACGACTACGCCGCGCGCAAACGCTCCTATGCGCTCATCGCCGAGGCGTTCGGGCTGCAGCCGCCCGGCCGCTAGGGCGGGCGGGCTCGGCTCGGACGTCGAGCCGGCCGAGGCAAAGACGATCAGCCGCGCAAGACCCCGCCGGTCGCCTTCTCGACCGCGGCGACCAGTTTTTGCGAGAACGCCTCGATCTCGGCGTCCGTCAGGGTCGCGTCCTGCGGTTGCAGGGTGACGGCGATCGCCAGCGATTTCTTGCCGTCGGGCAGGCCCTTGCCCTCGTAGACATCGAACAGGCGGATATCGGCGACGAGCTTGCGGTCGACCCCGCGCGCCGCGCGCAGCAGCGCCTCGGCCGGCACCCCGCGATCGACGACAAAGGCGAAGTCGCGCTCGACCGGCTGGAATACCGAGAGGCGCAGCAGCGCCCGGGCGCGGCTCGCCCGCGGCAGCGGCACGGCTTCGACAAAGACCTCGAAGGCGGCGACCGGCCCCTTCACGTCGAGCTCGGCGAGCAGCGCCGGGTGCAGCTCGCCGAACGCGCCGAGCACGCTCGGGCCGAGGCGCAGCGTCCCCGACCGGCCGGGGTGGAACCATCCCGGCGGCTCGCCGGCGGTCTGGACGCTGTCGAGCGGCGCGCCGGCGGCGTCGAGCGCCGCGAGCGCATCCTCCTTAGCGGCGAACAGGTCGGGCTCGCCGGGCCGCCGGCGCCAGTCGCGCGCGCCCAGCCGGCCGGCGCGCAGCCCCGCCGCGACCGTCGCCTGGCCCTCCGGCGTGTCGTCGCGATAGACCGGCCCGACCTCGTAGAGCGCGATTTCGGCGAGCCCGCGATCGGCATTGCGGCGCGCCGCCTCGAGCAGGTTCGGCAGGATCGACGGGCGCATCTGGTCGAGTTCGGCGCTGATCGGGTTGACGAGCCGCAGCGCCGCCTGGCCGCCGCCGAAGCGCGCCGCCGCCGCCGTCGCGATGAACGAATAGGTCACCGCCTCGGTCAGACCGCGCAGCGCCAGCGTCCGCCGCACCAGCTCGACCCGGCGCCGGCGTGCGTCGATCGCCGGGCGTGCGATCACCGTGTCGCGCGGCAGCGGCACCGGGGCGATCGCCTCGTAGCCGGCGACGCGCAGCACCTCCTCGACGAGATCGGCCTCGCCGACCACGTCGCCGCGCCATGACGGCGGCGCGACCCGCAGATCGCCCGCGTCGTCCTCGACCGCGAAGCCCAGCGCGCCGAGAATCCGCTTGGCGTCGCCGACCGGGACGTCGAGCCCGCCGAGCCCGGCGATCCGCGCCGGGCGCAGCGGGTAATGCCGCCGCCACTCGGGCACGCTGCCGGCGACGACCACCTCCGATGCCGTGCCGCCGCAGCATTCGAGCACCAGCCGGGTGGCGATCTCGAGGCCCGGCGCGGTAAATTCGGGGTCGATGCCGCGTTCGAAGCGGTAGCGCGCATCGCTCGCGATGTCGAGCCGGCGGCCGGTCGCCGCGGTGCGCAGCGGATCGAACAGCGCCGCTTCGAGAAACACCTCGGTCGTCGCCTCGGTGCAGCTCGTCGGCTCGCCGCCCATCACCCCGCCGAGGCTCTGCACCCCGTTGTCGTCGGCGATCGCGGTCACCTCGGCGTCGAGCGCGTATTCCTTGCCGTTGAGCGCGAGGAGCTTCTCGCCGGGCTTGGCAAAGCGCACGACGAGGTCGCCCTTGAGCTTGCCGGCGTCGAACACGTGCAGCGGCCGGTTGAGGTCGAAGGTCAGGAAATTGGTGATGTCGACCAGCGCCGAGATCGGCCTGAGGCCGATCGCTTCGAGCCGCCGCCGGAGCCAGTCGGGGCTCGGCCCGTTGCGGACCCCGCGGATGTGCCGGCCGAGAAACAGCGGACAGGCCTTGAGGTCGGTCAGCCTGATGCCGATCGGCGATTTGAACCGGCCCGCCACCTCTGTCTCGTCGAGCGGCGTCAGCTTGCCGACCCCGGCCGCCGCGAGATCGCGCGCCAAGCCGCGCACGCCGAGGCAATCGGCGCGGTTGGGCGTCACCTTGATGTCGACCACCGGGTCGCCGAGCCCGGCATAGTCGGCATAGGCCATGCCGACCGGCGCGTCGTCCGGGAGGTCGACGATGCCCTCGTGGTCGTCACTCAGCGCCAGTTCGTAGGCCGACATCAGCATGCCCTTCGAGGCAACGCCGCGGATCGTGCTCTCGGCGAGCCGCGCCCCGCTGCGCGGCACGGTGACCCCCGCCGCGCCGAACACGCCCTTCATCCCGGCGCGGGCATTGGGCGCGCCGCAGACCACCTGGACCGACGCGCCGCCATTGACCGCGGGGCCGGCATCGACGATGCAGACCCGGAGCCGGTCGGCATTGGGATGCCGCTCGGCCGAGACGACGCGCGCGACCCGGAAATCGGCGAGCGCGGCGGCCGGGTCCTCGACCCCGTCGACGTCGTGGCCGAGCATCACCAGCCGCTCGACGATCTCGCCGATCCCGGCGGCGGTGTCGAGATGCGTCTTGAGCCAGGAGAGCGTCGTCTTCACGAGAGCGGCCCCCGCACCGGCGCCGGAATGTCGAGCGGCAGGAAGCCGTAATGGCGCAGCCAGCGCAGATCGGATTCGTAGAAGGTGCGCAGGTCCGGGATGCCGTATTTCAGCATCGCGATGCGCTCGATCCCCATGCCGAAGGCGAAGCCCTGGTACACGTCCGGGTCGATGCCGCAATTCCGCAGCACCTGCGGGTGGACCATGCCGCTGCCGAGGATTTCGAGCCAGCCTTGCTGCTCCCTGGCCCCGCCGGCACCGATCCGCAATTCGCCGCCGGCGCGCGAGCAGCCGATATCGACCTCGGCCGAGGGCTCGGTGAACGGGAAATAGCTCGGGCGGAAGCGCACCGGCAGGTCGTCGAGGTCGAAGAACGCGCGGCAGAACTCGATCAGGCAGCCCTTGAGATGGCCCATATGGCTGGCGCGGTCGATCACCAGCCCCTCGACCTGGTGGAACATCGGCGAATGGGTCGCGTCATGGTCGCAGCGGAAGGTGCGGCCCGGGACGATGATGCGGATCGGCGGCTCTTGCGCCTGCATCGTGCGGATCTGCACCGGCGAGGTGTGGGTGCGCAGTACGAGCCGCGACCCGTCGGCGCGCTCGGGCAGATAGAAGGTGTCGTGCTCCTGCCGCGCCGGGTGCTCGGGCGGGATGTTGAGCGCGGTGAAATTGTGGAAATCGTCCTCGATATGCGGCCCCTCGGCGACGACGAACCCCATCTCGCCGAAGATCGCGACGATCTCGTCGATCGTCTGGCTGATCGGATGGATGCGGCCCTGCGGCGCCGGCGCCGCCGGCAGCGTCGCGTCGACGCGCTCGGCGGCGAGCCGCCCGGCCAGCGCCGCGCTGCCGAGTTCGGCGGCGCGCGCGTCGAGCGCGGCGGCGAGCGCATCCTTGAGCGCGTTGAGCCGCGCGCCGGCCGCGCGCCGCTCGTCGGCGGGCAGCGCGCCCAGACCGCGCATCAGCCCGGTGACCCGGCCCTGGCGGCCGAGATAGCGCACGCGCACCTCGTCGAGCGCAGCGGGCGTGGCGGCCGCGGCGATCTCGCGCAGCCCGTCGGCGCGCAGTTGCTCCGGATCGTCCATCACGCAATTCCTCGCACACACAGAAAAAGGGGCCGATTGCGGCCCCTTCGCGACTCGACGCAATGACGGCGGGGCCTAGCGACGACACCAGCCCATAAATCGACCCGCCGCGCCGCCCGGCGATGGTTGGGACAGAAGCATCGCGCCTACTCCGCGGCCGCCGGCGCCCGGTCGAGCGCGCCCTTCGCGGTTTCCACCACCCCGGCGAACGCCTCGGGCTCGCGGATCGCCAGGTCGGAGAGCACCTTGCGATCGAGCTCGAGCCCGGCGAGCTTGAGGCCGTGGATGAACTGCGAATAGGTCATGCCGTGCTCGCGCACCCCGGCGTTGATCCGCTGGATCCACAGCCCGCGGAAATCGCGCTTCTTGTTGCGCCGGTCGCGATAGGCGTAGCGCAGCGCCTTCTCGACCTTTTCGAGCGCGATCCGATAGGCCTTGCTGCCGCGCCCGCGATAACCCTTGGCGAGGTCGAGGACCTTCTTGTGACGCGCGTGCGTCGTGGTGCCGCGTTTGACCCGCGCCATCGCTCAGCCTCGCAGATACGGCATGTAGGTGAGCACGAGATTGGCGTCGCCGGGCTGCAGCGTCACCTTGCCGCGCGCCTTGCGCTTCATCGATTTCGGCTTCGAGATCAGGCGATGCCGCTTGTGCGCGACGTTCATCGTGATCTTGCCGGACGCGGTGCGCCCGAAGCGCTTCTTCGCGCCGCTCTTGGTCTTCAGCTTGGGCATTTCGGGTTCCTGCGCTGCGGCGGCAAGGCATGCCCTGTGCTGCGCCCCGTGGTCATAAGACCGGGCGCGGGCCCGTCGCCGATTGAGCGCGGGGTTATAGCGGCGACGCCCGGCGAAGGCAAGGCGCTCCCCCCGGGCAGGTCAGCGCCGCACGAGCCGCGCCAGCGCCTCGTTGCGGAAGCGCGGATAATCGTCGCGCGGGTCGGCGAACACCTCCTCGCAGGTGAAGCCGCCCTCCCAGAAGAGCCCGAGGCCGCTTTCCGCCTCGCCGAGCTTGCGGCCGAGATCGCCGCGGGTGAGGTAGTGCCCGCGCCGCTCGGCGAGCGCCGCGGTCTTGGCGGTGAAGCGCAGATGCGCCCCTTCGGCCTCGACAAACCAGCGATGGTGGTAGAAGCCGATCTCGGGCGCGTCGCCGGCGAGACGCCCGCGCCAGGCCGAACGGCGCGCCTTGACGAAGATCTCGCGCAGCCGCGACGGGGTCTCGATATAGCCGGCGCGGCCGACGCGGTTGATCTCGGCGCAGACGCCGAGCGGGTCGCGCACGTCCTCGAGCAGGTTCGAGCAGACGACAAAATCGAAGAACCGGTCGGGAAACGGCCAGGGCACCGCGCAGACATCGCCGACATGCCAAGTCGCCGCGGTAAACCGCTCGGCGTCTTCCGGGTCGAGCGCCTCCTGCCCGCGCCGCGTCGCATAGGGCAAGAGGTCGATGACATGGGTCGCGAGGTTGAACGGCCGGTACCAGCCGCCGACATCGAGCACCCGCTCGGCCGCGCCGGCCAGCGTGCGCAGCCGCGGCAGGTTCGAACGCAAGATCATGCGAGTACGCAGTAAAGCACGGTTTGCCGCAGCGCCGCGATCTGACGCATGATCGCAGGCGGCGATCCGGGGGCGGACATGGCAATCCTCGTCTACACGAGTGCGGCGAGCGCAGCGCGCTGGCGGCCGCATCTCGCGGCGGCGCTGCCCGGCCGCGACATCCGCTTCTGGCCCGAGCTCGGCGAGCCCGCGGCGATCGAATACGCGATCGTCTGGCGACCCGAGCCCGGGCTGCTGGCGAGCCTGCCGAAGCTCAGGCTGATCGTCTCGCTCGGCGCCGGCGTGGACCATGTGCTGCGCGATCCGAGCGTGCCGCAGGCGCTGCCGCTGATGCGCCTCGTCGACCCCTACATGACCCGGGCGATGAGCGAATACGTCGTGTTGCAGGTGCTGCGCCTGCACCGCCAGGACATCGACTACCTGGCCCAGCAGCGCGCCGGCGAGTGGCGGCAACGCGAGCAGCCGAACGCCGAGGAGCGCACCGTCGGCATCCTCGGCTTCGGCACGCTCGGCCAGGACGCCGGACGCAAGCTCGCCGCGCTCGGCTTCGCGGTCGCCGGCTGGAGCCGCAGCGCGAAGGCGGTGCCGGGCTTCGCAAGCTTCGCCGGTGCCGCCGGGCTCGCCGAGATCGCGGCGCGCAGCGACATCCTCGTGTCGCTGCTGCCGGCGACCGCGGCGACCGAGAACATCCTCGACGCCGCACTGTTCGCGCGCCTGCCGCGCGGCGCGGCGCTGGTCAACGCCGGGCGGGGCAACCAGCTGGTCGAGACCGATCTCGTCGCGGCGCTCGATTCCGGGCAGCTCTCCGGCGCCGTGCTCGACGTCTTCCGCGACGAGCCGCTGCCCGCGTCGCATCCTTTCTGGCGGCATCCGCGTATCGTGGTGACGCCGCATGTCGCGGCCGAGACCAACCCGGCGACCGCGGCGCCGATCATCGCGCGGGCGATCGCGGATTGCGCGGCCGGGCGGCCCGTCGCCAACCTCGTCGACCGGGCGCGCGGCTACTGACGCCATCCGCGCAAGGAGCAGGTCATGAGCATGAACAAGAACCCCGGCCTGTGGATCGTCATCCTCATCGCGGTCGTCGGCTGGAACCTCTACGAGATCTTCGGGCCGCAGAGCGAGGCGCCGCCGCAGAGCATCGTGATCCTCGACTGGGTGCTCGTCGTCTGCGGCGCGGCGGGCCTCGTCGGAGCGGTGCTGCAGCTCGCCCGGCAGAAGAACGGCGAGGGCGCCTGAGGGCCGCGCCGGCGCGGGGACGGCGATGAAGCGGGCCGAAGTCGCGCGCTACTGGGAGGCGAACGCGGCGACCTGGACGCGCCACGCCCGCGCCGGCTACGACATCTACCGCGACGGGCTGAACACGCCGGCCTTTCTCGCCATGCTGCCCCCGGTGCGGGGGCTTGCCGGGCTCGACATCGGCTGCGGCGAAGGGTCGAACACTCGCGCGCTCGCCCGGCTCGGAGCGCGGATGCACGCGATCGACGTCGCGCCGACCTTCATCCGCCATGCGCGCGAGGCGGAGCGCGCCGAGCCGCTCGGCATCGCCTATCTGACGGCCGACGCGACCAACCTGCCGTTCGCCCCCGGCGCGTTCGATTTCGCGACCGCGTTCATGTCGCTGATGGACATGGCGGACCATAGCGCCGGCCTGCGCGAAGCGGCGCGGGTGCTGCGGCCGGGCGGCTTCCTGCAATTCTCGATCCTGCATCCGTGCTTCGCCCCGCCGCATCGGCGGGTGCTGCGCGACGCGGACGGCACGACGCGCGCCATCGAGGTGGCCGGCTATTTCGACGCGACCGACGGGCGGATCGACAGCTTCTGGATGACCGATGCGCCGCCCGAGGAACGCGACAAGACCGCGCCGTTTCGCGTGCCGCGGTTTCACCGGACGCTGAGCGGCTGGGTCGAGCTCGTCGTCGCGGCGGGGCTCGTCATCGAGCGCTTTGGCGAGCCGCGCGTCAGCGCGGATCGGGCGAAGGCGCAGCCGGCGCTCGAAGACACGCTGGTCGCGCCGCTGTTCCTCCATGTCCGGGCGTCGAAACCGCTCGCGTCGGAGCGCCAGCCGCCCTGACCGCCACCCTGACAGCCACCCTGCTCAGCGCAGGCTTTCGAGGAGCGCGGCGAGCGTCGACCGGTCCGCATCGCCGGCGACCGGGATGGCGAATTCGAGGCGGTCGGCGACACCGTCGAAGCGCGCCTTGAGCTTGCCGGCGATCTCGTCATGCGTGCCGATCACGGCGTATTGGTCGAGCATCTCGTCGCCGACGAAGCCCGGCATCTCCTCCCAGCGCTGCGCCCGCGAATAGCCGTGCAGCGTGCGCGCGACCTCGCCCCAGCCTTGCGATTCGAAGGCGATCAGATAGGTCGGGGTCGAGGCGTAGAAGGCGATCCGCGCGCGCACGTCGCGCACCCGCGCCTCCAGCCCCCGCTTGTCGGGCGCGGTGGCGATCAGCGGCATCGCGGCGATCGAAAAGCCGGCGGCGTCGCGCCCGGCCCTGGCGGCGCCCTTGGCCGCCGCCGGCCGCATCACCTCGGCGATGTAGCGCGGCGTGCACACCGGATGTGCGCGGATGCCCTCGGCGACCTCGCCAGCGACCTGGCACATGAACGGGTTGACCGCGGCGAGCTCGATCGGGATGCGCGGATGCTCGATCGGCGGTGGCGCGAAGAGCGGCACCATCAGGCTCAGCGTATAGTGCTCGCTGCGGTAGTCGAGCGCGGTGCCGCCGTTCTGCCAGCACTCCCAGATCGCCCGCAGCGCCCCGACATAGTCGCGCAGCCACGGTCCGGGCGGCGCCCAGCGCATCCCGTAGCGGCGCTCGATATGGCCCTTGACCTGGCTGCCCAGCCCGAGGGTGAAGCGGCCCTCTGACAGGCGCTGCAGCGTCCAGGCCGCGAGCGCGGTCACCGCCGGGGCGCGCGGAAAGGCGATCGCGACGCCGGTCGCCAGCCCGATCCGCGACGTCGCCTGCGCCGCCAGCGCGATAACGACGAACGGGTCGTCCTTGGTCTCTTCGGTGACGATCCCGTCATAGCCGAGCGCCTCGGCGAGGCGCGCCTCCTCGCCGACCCGGGCGAGGTCGAGCCCGCCCGCGGCGGCGCGCAGCCCCGGGTCGAGATTGCCGAGCGGCAGCTGGGTTTCGATCTTCATCCGAAGCGCGCGGCGATATAGGCATAGAGCGCGCGCAGCGTCTGCGGCTCGGCGCCTTCGGGCCGGCCCGGCCGCGCCCGCGGGTTCCAGGCGAGCAGGTCGAGATGCGCCCACGGCACCGCCGGATCGACAAACGCGTCGAGGTAGAGCGCCGCGATCACCGCGCCGGCATGCGGCGAGTCGGCGACGTTGTTGAGATCGGCGACCTTGCCGTCGATCATCCGCCGGTAGCCTTTGTGGAGCGGCATGCGCCACATCGGGTCGTCCTCGGCGCGGCCGGCGGCAAGCAGCGCCTCGGCGAGACCGTCATCGTTGCAGAACAGGGCCGGCAGCTCGGGGCCGAGCGCGACCCGCGCGGCCCCGGTCAGCGTCGCAAAGTCGACGAGCAGCGCCGGCTTCTCGTCCGCGGCTTCGGCCAGCGCGTCGCACAGGATGAGCCGCCCCTCGGCGTCGGTATTGCCGATCTCGACGGTCAACCCCTTGCGCGTGCGGATCACGTCGAGCGGCCGCATCGCATTGCCCGACACGGCGTTCTCGACGCAGGGCAGGAGCACGCGCAGCCGCAGCTTGAGCCCGGCCTGCATGACCGCCTGGCCGAGCGCCAGCGCGATCGCCGCACCCGACATGTCCTTCTTCATCTGCAGCATGCCCGAGGCGGTCTTGAGGTCGAGACCGCCGGTGTCGAAGCACACACCCTTGCCGACCAGCGTCACCTTGGGCGCGCCGGGGTCGCCCCAGGTGATGTCGACGAGCCGCGGCGGCCGGGTGCTGGCGCGGCCGACCGCATGGATCGTCGGGTAGTTCTCGGCCAGCAGCGCGTCGCCGACCACGACGCGGCAGGAAGCGGCCTGGCTCTCGGCAACCTGCTGCGCCGCCGCCGCCAGCTCCTCCGGTCCCATGTCGGAGGCCGGCGTGGTGGCGAGGTCGCGCGCGAGGAACACCGCGCCGGCGAGCCGCTCGACCCAGCCGCGATCGGCATCCGCGGGCCAGACCAGCCGCGCCTTGCCGGCCGGCTTCGCCTTGTAGCGGGTGAAGGCGTAGGTGCCGAGCGCCCAGCCGAGCGCGAGATGGCCGCCGCCGGCGCCCTCGACCGGCGCGACGAGCCGGTAGCTGCCCTCGGGCAGCGTCTCGGAGAGGCCGGCCACCGACCACATCGCCGCCTCGCCCTCGGCGACGCCGACCAGCACATGGCCGAGCCTGCCGTCCTCGCCGGGCACCAGCACGCTCTTGCCGGGCTCGCCGGCAAAGCCCACCGCCGCCGCCCAGTCGCGCTCGCGCGGCGCGGCGCTGTCGCGCCAGCGCGCGAACTGCGCCTTGCCGAGCGGGGTCAGCGGGATCGCCCCGCCTGCGTCGTCGATCAGGGAAAACGCCATCGTGATCCTCGCGCTTGCCGGCGCCAGCATGCCTGCTGGCGTGCCGCCGCACCAGGGGCCGCCGCACCAGGGGCCGGCGCACCAGGGGCCGGCACATCGCGGCCGCCGCGCCGGGGGCTGCCGCACCCGGGGTGCGCGCGGCACCGATTGCGCCGCCGCCGCGTTGACGCCACTCTCTCGGCGAACCGCCGGTGGAGCGCGCATGGCCGCCCTCAAGATCATCCTCGGCAACAAGAACTATTCGTCGTGGTCGCTGCGCGGCTGGCTCGCGCTGAAGGCGACCGGCGAGCCGTTCGACGAGGAGGTGATCCCGCTCGACCAGCCCGGCACCAGGGAGGCGCTGCTCAAGCATTCGCCTTCGGGCAGGGCGCCGGCACTGCACCACGGCGAGATCCTGGTGTGGGACAGCCTGGCGATCTGCGGCTATCTCGCCGAGACCTTTCCGGCGGCGCGGCTGTGGCCGGACGATCCCGCGGCGAAGGCGGCGGCGCGCTCGGTCAGCGCCGAGATGCATGCCGGCTTCGCGGCGCTGCGCGGCGAGTTCCCGATGAATATCCGCTCGAGCTTCCCCGGTCGCGAGATCAGCCCCGAGGCGCAGGCCGACGTCAACCGGGTGATGGCGATCTGGCGCCAGTGCCGCAGCCGTTACGGCGCCGGCAACGGCGATTTCCTGTTCGGTCGGTTCACCGTCGCCGATGCGATGTACGCCCCGGTCGCGACGCGGTTTCGCACCTACCGCATCGACCTCGAACGCGAGGCCGACGCCTATTGCGACGCGATCATCGCCTGGCCGGCGATGCAGGAGTGGATCGCCGCGGCGGGCAACGAGCCGATGGTGATCGACCGCTACGAGTTCTGACGCGGGGCAATCAGGCGGCAAGCCGGTCGAGCACCGCGGCGAGGCGCGCCAGATCGCTGTCGCGCGACAGCCGATGGTCGCCGTCCTTGATCAGGATCAGCTCGACATCGCCGCCGGCGAGGCGCTCGGCGAGCTTGCGGCTCTGCCGCCACGGCACCGCCTCGTCGGCCATCCCGTGCAGCAGCCGCACCGGGCAGCGCAGCGCGATCGGGCGGCGCAGCACGAGGTTGCGGTTGCCGTCCTCGACGAGCGCGCCGGTATAGAGATAGCCGGCCGGGTCGTAGGGCGACGGCAGCACGATGCGGCCCTCCGCCGCGAGCGTTTGGCGCTGCGCCGCATCGAGCCGGCGCGGCAGGAGGTCGGCGGTGAAGTCTGGCGCAGCGGCGATCCCGACCAGCGCCGCGACGCGCTGCGGGCGCGCCAGCGCCGCCAGCACCATGATCCAGCCGCCCATGCTCGACCCGACCAGCAGCTGCGGCCCTTGGGTCAGCGAATCGATGACCGCGACGGCGTCGTCGCGCCAGCGCGAGATCGTCGCGGCGGCGAAATCGCCGCTCGACGCGCCGTGCGCGAAATAGTCGAAGCGCAGATAGGCGCGCCCGCGCCGGCGGCAATACTCTTCGAGAAACAACGCCTTGGTGCCGGTCATGTCGGAGCGGAAGCCGCCGAGGAAGACGATCCCCGGCGCCGCGCCGGCGGTGCGGCGGTAGGCGATTGTCGCGCCATCGGGGCGTGCTAGAATCGCGGCTCCCTCGTCAGGCGCCGTCGCATGGTCGGGCGTTGGCATCGGAAGCGCGGCAGCGGCAAGCGGCATGGCAGTTAAAGACGGCATCGACACCGGGCGTCAAGCGGCCCGCCCGCCGGCGGTGTTGCAGGTGGTCCCGAGCCTCGTCGCGGGCGGGGTCGAGCGCGGCACGGTCGAGGTCGCGGCCGCGCTCGTCGAGGCCGGCTGGACCGCCTATGTCGCCTCGGCGGGCGGCCCGATGGAGGGCGAGCTGCGCCGCGCCGGGGTCGCGCATATCCGTCTGCCGCTCGCCTCGAAGAACCCGCTGACCATGCGCCGCAACGCCGCGGCGCTGGTCGAGATCGTCCGCCGCCAGCGGGTCGACATCGTCCATGCGCGCAGCCGCGCGCCGGCATGGAGCGCGTGGCGCGCGGCGCGCAAGACGCGGCGCCGCTTCGTCACCACCTTCCACAACGCCTACGATGAGAGCGCGCCGTTCAAGCACTGGTACAATTCGGTGATGGCGCGCGGCGAGCGGGTCATCGCGATCTCCGACTTCGTCGCGGCGCATGCCGCCGAGCGTTACGGCGTCGGCCCCGACCGGCTGCGCACCATCCCGCGCGGCGTCGACCTCGAGCTGTTCGACGCATCGCGCGTCACCGGTCACCGGGTCGCCGCGCTCGCCGCGCAATGGCGGATCGAGGACGGCGTCGCGGTGGTCATGCTGCCCGGCCGGCTGACCCGCTGGAAGGGCGGGCTCGAACTGATCGAGGCGATCGCCCGGCTCGGGCGGGCCGACATCTGCTGTCTCCTCGTCGGCGCCGAGCAGCGCGCCGGGTTTCGCCGCGAGCTCGAAGCGGCGATCGCCCGGCACGGCCTCATCGGCCAGTTCCGCATCGTCGACCATTGCCGCGACATGGCCGCGGCCTACGTGCTCGCCGATGTCGTGGTCTCCGCCTCGACCGACCCCGAGGGGTTCGGCCGCACCATCGTCGAGGCGCAGGCGATGGGTCGGCCGGTCATCGCCACCGACCATGGCGGGGCGCGCGAGACGGTGATCCCCGGCAGCACCGGCTGGCTGGTGCCGCCGGGCGATACGGCGGCCCTGGCGGTCGCCATCGGCGAGGTGCTCAACCTCGGCCCCGGCGCACGCGCCGGGCTGGCGCGCCGCGCCCGCGCCCATATCGCGGCCGGCTTCACCCGCGAGGCGATGTGCCGGCGCACCATCGAGATCTACGAGGAGCTGCTGTTCCCCGAGACGCGAATGTTCGGCGTGCCGCCGGCGCCGATGGCGATCCCGGCGTGAGGGGCCGGCGGTTCTGACGGAAGCCGACCGGCACCGCCGCATCCTCGTCATCAAGCTCGGCGCGCTCGGCGACATCGTTCAGGCGATGGGCGCGGCGCGCGCGATCCGCGACTTCCATCGCGGTGCGGAGATCACCCTGCTGACGACGCGGCCCTACGCCGATTTCCTGCGCCGCGCGCCCTATTTCGACGCGGTGTGGGTCGACGACCGCCCCGGCTGGGGTCAGCCGGGCGGCATGCTGCGCCTGGCGCGGCGGCTGCGCGCCAGTCGCTTCGACCGGGTCTACGACCTGTCGACCCGCACCCGCAGCGCGCTCTATTTCTGGCTGATGCGCCGGCCGCGCTGGCTCGGCGACGGCGGCCCCGAATGGTCGGGCATCGTGCGCGGCGCCTCGCACCGCCAGCCCGACACGCCCGAGCGGCGCCGCACGCACACGCTCGATCGCGAGGCCGACCAGCTACGCTGGGCCGGCATCGCCGGGCCGGTCCCGCCGCCCGACCTGTCCTGGGCGGTCGCCGACATCGCCCGCTTCGCGCTGCCCGCCGATTACGTGCTGCTGATGCCCGGCGGCGCGCCGCATCGCCCGGAAAAGCGCTGGCCGCTCGACCGCTTTGTCGAGCTCGCCCGGCGGCTTGCCGCGGCGGGGATGACGCCGGTGGTCATCGGCGGCGCGGCCGAGGCGGCGCTCGGCGCAGCGATCGCCGCCGCGGTGCCGGCGGCGCGCGACCTGACCGGCGCGACCGATTTCGCCGACATCGTCGCGCTCGGCGCGGCGGCGCGACGCGCCGTCGGCAACGACACCGGGCCGATGCACCTCGCGGTCGCCGGCGGCGCCGCGGCGACAGTGCTGTATTCGGCCGCATCCGACCCGGCGCTGACCGCGCCGCGCGGCCGCGACGTCGCGATCCTGCGCCGCGACGACCTCGCGGACCTGCCGGTCGACGCCGTCGCCACGACCCTCGGCCTGCCGACGTGATCGGCCTGCCGGCTTGACGCATCCGAGGCGCTTGACGATATTCCCGGCATGCGCCCGTGCCGCCAAAGCAGTGCGACGACCACCACCACCCCGCCGCGCGGGGTGTCGGGAGGTTGCGTCCGCTGAACCGGCAGCGCTGCTTCCACCCGACCGACCCCGCCGCCCGACGGACGGGGTTTTTTCGTGGCTCTTTTCCCCGCTCCGCCGCCGCCCAACGACGGAGCTGAACCATGAGCGAGCCTCTGCCGCATCCCGTTTCGGTGACGCTGCCCGACGGCAGCCGGCGCGCCTTCGCGCAGCCGCTGACCGGCGCCGAGCTTGCCGCCGCGATCGGCCCCGGCCTCGCCAAGGCGGCGATCGCCTTGAAGCTCGACGGCCGCCCGCGTGACCTGGCGACGCTGATCGACCATGACGCCGCGGCCGCGATCATCACCCGCGAGCAGCCCGAGGGGCTCGCCATCCTGCGCCACGACGCGGCGCATGTGATGGCCGAGGCGGTCAAGGAGCTTTATCCCGAGACCCAGGTGACGTTCGGCCCGGCCACCGAGACCGGCTTCTATTACGATTTCGCGCGCGATACGCCGTTCACCCCCGAGGACCTCGAGAAGATCGAGGCGCGGATGCGCGAGATCGTCGCGCGCGACGAGCCGATCGTCCGTGAGGAATGGGAGCGCGACAAGGCGGTCGCCTTCTTCGAGGGCATCGGCGAGACCTACAAGGCCGAGTGGATCGGCGAGATTCCGGCGGGGGAGCCGATCAGCGTCTACCGCCAGGGCGGTTTCGTCGATCTGTGCGCGGGGCCGCACCTGCCGTCGACCGGGCGGCTCGGCCAGGCCTTCAAGCTGATGAGCGTCGCCGGCGCCTATTGGCGCGGCGATGCGAGAAACGCCCAGCTCCAGCGCATCCACGGCACCGCCTGGGCGACCCAGAAGGAGCTCGACCAGTATCTCTTCCGCCTGGAGGAGGCGGAGCGCCGGGACCACCGCAAGATCGGGCCGCAGCTCGACCTCTTCCACCTCGGCGAGGAGGCGGTCGGCAGCGTGTTCTGGCATCCCAAGGGCTGGACCCTGTTCCGCGTCATCGAGAGCTACATGCGCGGACGGCTGGAACGCGCCGGTTACCAGGAGGTGAAGGGGCCGCAGCTGCTCGACCGCGCCTTGTGGGAGGCGACCGGGCACTGGGACAATTTCCGCGACAACATGTTTATCGCTCAGAGCCGCGACGATCGGGTGCTGGCGGTCAAGCCGATGAACTGTCCCGGCCACGTGCTGATCTTCGGCAACCGGCTGCGCAGCTATCGCGAATTGCCGCTGCGCCTCGCCGAGTTCGGCAGCTGCACCCGCAACGAGCCGTCGGGCGCGCTGCACGGCATCATGCGGGTGCGCGCCTTCACCCAGGACGACGCGCACATCTTCTGCACCGAGGACCAGATCACCGACGAATCGATTGCGTTCTGCCGGCTGTTGCTGTCGATCTACCGCGATTTCGGTTTCGAGGAGATCGCGATCAAGCTGGCGACGCGGCCGGAGCAGCGCCTCGGCAGCGACGCCACCTGGGACCATGCCGAGCAGAGCCTCGGCGACGCGGTCAAGGCCGCCGGCATCGACTTCACGCTGGCCCCGGGCGAAGGCGCGTTCTACGGGCCGAAGCTCGAATTCCACCTGCGCGATGCGCTCGGCCGCGACTGGCAGTGCGGCACGCTGCAGCTCGACTACATGATGCCGGGCCGGCTCGGCGCCAGCTATGTCGGCGAGGACGGCGCGCGGCACGTCCCGGTGATGCTGCACCGCGCGATCCTCGGCTCGATGGAGCGCTTCATCGGCATCATGATCGAGCATTACGCGGGCCGCTTTCCGCTGTGGCTTTCGCCGGTGCAGGCGGTCGTCGCCACGATCACCCAGGAGGCCGACGCCTATGCCGCCGAGGTGGCCGCGGCCTGTGCCGCCGCGGGGCTCAGGGTCGAGCTCGACACCGGCAGCGAGACGATCAACTACAAGGTCCGCGAGCACAGCCTGGCGCGTGTCCCGGTGATGCTCGTCGTCGGCCGGCGCGAGGCGGAACAGCGCACGGTGGCGCTGCGCCGCCTGGGCGGAAATGCGCAACAAGCGCTTGCGCTCGGCGAAGCGGTTGATAAATTAAAAGTAGAGGCGGCGCCGCCGGCCGCTTCTTAATGGTCAACTAACCGGCGAATTGTATTCGGATAAGCAAAGGAGAGCATAAATAGCCAGGCCACCGATCAATTTCACCCCCACTCGCGACGGGCCGCGGATCAACGACGAAATCGCGGTGCCGCGGGTTCGTCTGGTCGACGAGCGCGGCGAGATGGTGGGCATCGTGCTCCGCAACGAGGCCATCGAGATGGCCGCCGACGCCGGCCTCGACCTTGTCGAGATCGCGCCCAACGCCGACCCGCCGGTCTGCAAGATCCTCGACTTCGGCAAATACAAATACGAAGAGCAGAAGAAAAAGAACGAAGCGAAAAAGAAACAGAAGGTCATCGAGGTCAAGGAGATCAAGTTCCGCCCGAGCATCGACGACCATGATTACGACGTCAAGATGCGCTCGATGCATAAGTTCATCGGCGAAGGCGACAAGGTCAAGGTGACGATGCGGTTCCGCGGGCGCGAGCTGGCGCACCAGGAGCTCGGCATGAACGTGCTGATGCGGGTCAAGGACGACCTCGACGAGATCGCCAAGGTCGAGCAGTTCCCGCGCATGGAAGGCCGCCAGATGACGATGGTGGTCTCGCCGAAATAGCCGCCGCTCGCGGTTGGCCTAGCGCCGCGCCGGGCAGTCTGCCGATTACCCCGCCGGCCGCTTGTCGGCCCAGGGACTGGCCGCCTCGTAGAGCGCGGCGGCGCGCAACAGGCGCGCATCGCCGAGATGCGGGCCGATCAGCTGCAGCCCGATCGGCAGCCCGTCGGCGGCAAAGCCGCAGGGCAGCGTGACCGCCGGGTTCCCCGACAGGTTGAACGGTAGCGTATAGGGATACCAGGATTTGCGCACGGTATCGGCGGGCTCGCCGTCGATCGCGATCGGCGCGAAAAAATCGTGGTCGATCGCCAGCGCGGTGCGCGACAGGGTCGGCGTCGCGACCAGATCGTGTTCGCCGAACCAGCCCTCGATCTCGCGGAACACGCGGGTGCGCTCGAAGATCGCGTGCTGCAGGTCGACCGCGCTGTGCGCCGCGCCGCTATCCATCTGGCGCAGCAGCGTTTCGCTCATCCGCTCGCCGTATTGCGGCAGGTAGCGGCGGAAGCGCGCGTTCCAGAACGACTGGGTCAGGACGAGCCAGATCGGCTCGGTGCTCTGGAACGGCTGCTCGACCGGCTCGACCGCGGCGCCGAGCCCTTCGAGCACCGCGAGCGCCGTCTCGCAGGCGCGGCGCACCTCGGCGGCAAGCCGGTCATTGCCGAGATAGGGCCGCCAGGCGACGCGCAGCCCGGCAAGGTCGCCCTCCGGGCGCGCCGCGGCGACGAAATCGGGCGGCGCGAGGCCGAGCGAATGCGGGTCGCAAGGGTCGGGACCGGCCATCGCCTGCAGCATCAGCGCGGTGTCGAGCACGGTGCGGCTCATCGGCGTGACATGCGACTGGTTGCCGAACCCGTCCGGGGTCAGGTCGTGCGGCACCAGGCCCAGCGTCTGCTTGAAGCCGACGACGCCGCAGCACGCCGCCGGGATGCGGCTCGACCCACCGCCGTCCGTGCCGACGCCGATCGGCGCCAGCCCGGCCGCGACTGCGGCCGCGGCGCCGCCGCTCGACCCGCCGCAGGTGCGCGACAGGTCCCACGGGTTGGCGGTGCGCCCGAAGAGCGGCGCCTCGGTGAAGCATTTGTGGCCGAATTCGGGGGTCGTCGTCTTGCCGATAAGGATCGCGCCCGCCGCCTTGAGCCGCGCCACCGACGGCGAATCCACCGCCGGCACGTTGTCGGCGAGCGCCACCGAGCCGAACGTTGTGCGCACCCCGGCGGTGTTGACGAGGTCCTTCACCGCGAACGGCACGCCGTGCAGCGGCGGCAGCTGGTCGCCGAGCATGACCGCCGCCTCGGCTTCCCAGGCGGCGGCGCGCGCCTCGTCGGCGCAGACCGTGACGAACGCGTTGAGCGAGGGCTGCAGCGCGTCGATCCGGGCGAGCACGTCGTCGACCAGCTCGACCGGCGAGATGCCCTTCTTGGCGATCAGGTCGGCGAGCTGGGCGGCGGAGGTGAAGGCCAGTTCACTCATGCCATCCTACCCCGCCGGTCCTACCCGCTGCTGGCGCCCCAGTGCAGCCGATTGCTAGAGTGACACAGTTGCGGCGAGCGGAGCAAATTCGATGCCGGGCAACGCAGGGTTGAGCGCAGCCGAGGCGTTCATCCTGATGTCGCTGCCGAAATTCGATGCGCGGCAGGCGCTGAAGCTGGGTTTTCTCGGGCTTCTGGCACAGGGCCTCTTGCGCCTCGAAAGCGAGGAGCGGCGCGGCCTCATCCGCACCCGGCGGATCGTCCATCTCTACGCGGCGCCGCCGGTGCCCGAGGTGGTTCCCGGGATCGCCGGCGCGCTCCTGACGGTGGTGCGCGCCGCCGAGCCGGACGGGCTGATGAAGGACGTCGTCAAACAGTCGGTGCGCGAGTACGGCGCCCACTTCATCGGCTTCGCGCAGCGCCAGGTGCTGCCCGCGCTGGTCGCGCGCGGCCTCGCCGAAGAGCGCCGGTCGCGGCTGCTCGGGCTGGTGCCGCGCAGCCGCCATTTCCGCACCCCGGCAGGCGACCGCGAAAAGCTCCGGCTGGAGCAGGCGATGCGGGAAGCGCGGGCGATTCCGCGCCTGATCGACGGCGACCCGGGGCAAGCCGTGGCGCTCGTCGCCGCGCTCGGCGGGGCCATCCTGCTGGTCGACGAGCTGCGGCCGCACTACGCCGCGCTCGGCCAGGCGCTGCGCGAGCGCGGCGCGGCCGGCGGCGATGGCGGGGGCATCGACGGCGGCACGCTCTCGTTCGACCCGAGCGTCCGCAACGGCGGGCTTGTCGATCCCGGCGGCGAGCTCGGCAGCATCGATCTCGGCAGCATCGATTTCGGCAGCATCGATTTCGGGGCGTTCGACGGCGGCATGTTCGACAGCTTCGATGCGGGGTTCGCCGATGCCGGCGGTGACGGCGGGGGCGGGGACGGCGGCGGCGGCGACGGCGGCAGCAGCGGCTGCTGAGGGCGCCGGGTTGCGCTAACATGCGCGGCACCGCCGCATCGCCCGGATCTGCCCATGCGCCGCTTCCTCCTCGGCCTCTTCGCCGCCATCGGCGTCCTTTCGGTGCTCGGCGTCGTCGCCGTCATCGGCCTGTCGGTCGTCCTGCTGCGGCTGCACGGGGCGACGCCGCTGCCCGGCGACATCGTGCTGACCGCCGACCTGACCGGCGGCCTCACCGACGGCCCGAGCGGCGACGCGCTCTCGAAGCTCGTCCTCGGCAACAAGGCGACGCTGCGCGATTTCGTCGATGCGCTCGACCGCGCCGGCAACGACCCGCGCGTCAAGGCGCTCTTCATCCAGCTCGGCGACGACAGCATGGCGCTCGCGAAAACGCAGCAGGTGCGCGACTCGATCGCCGCGTTCCGGGCCAAGGGCAAGGTCGCGGTCGCCTTCGCCGACAGCTTCGGCGAGGGCAGCGCCGGAACGCGCCCCTACTACCTCGCCACCGCCTGCGACGAGATCTGGCTGCAGCCGCTCGGCGCGCTGAACCTGACCGGGCTGCGCAGCGAGACGCCGTTCATCCGCGGGCTCCTCGACAAGCTGGGCATCGTCGCCGATTTCGAGCATCGCGAGGAGTTCAAGACGGCGATGAACAGCCTGACCGAGACCGCGATGACCGCGCCGCAGCGCGAGGAGGTCGCGGCGCTCCTCACCTCGATGTCGGCGCAGATCGACCGCGGCATCGCGGCGGCGCGCGGCCTGACGCCCGACAAGGTCGCCGCGATCGTCGACCGCGCGCCGCTGTCGGGTGTGGAGGCGAAGGCGCTCGGCCTCGTCACCCGGCTCGGCTATCGCGACGAAGCGCTCGCCTCGGCCCGCGCGCATGGCGGCGGCGAGGGCGCGAAATTCGTCTCGTTCACGCACTACCTCAAGGAGGCCGGGCGGCCGCATGCGAGCGGCAGCAAGATCGCGCTGATCTTCGGCACCGGCCTCATCACCCGCGGCGGCACGCCGGCGGGGATCAGCGGCGAGACCGATTTCAGCGCGCACGAACTCGCCCGCGCCTTCGCCGCGGCCTCGCGCGACAAGGACGTGCGCGCGATCCTCTTCCGCATCGACAGCCCCGGCGGCTCGGCGACCGCCTCCGAGACGATCTGGCGCGAGGTGATGCGGGCGCGCGGGCGCGGCAAGCCGGTCGTCGTGTCGATGGGCGACGTCGCCGCGTCCGGCGGCTATTACGTCGCCGCCCCGGCCGACAAGATCGTCGCCGAGCCGGCGACGCTGACCGGATCGATCGGCGTGCTCGCCGGCAAGCTGGTGTTCGAGGGGCTGATGGCGAAGCTCGGGATCGCCGCCGACGCGGTCGAGCGCGGCGCCAATGCCGGCATGTTCAGCATCACCGACCGGTTCTCGGATACGGCGCGCCAGCGCCTCTCGGCGATGCTCGACGAGACCTATGCCGGGTTCAAGGACCGCGTCGCGAGCGGCCGCCACATGACCGCCGAGGCAGTCGAGGGGGTGGCCAAGGGCCGCGTGTGGACCGGCGAGGACGCCAAGGCGAACGGCCTCGTCGACGCGCTCGGCGGCTACGAGACCGCGCTCGCGCTCGTCCGCCAGGCGGCGAAGCTGGCGCCTGACGCGCCGATCGACATCGTCGTCTATCCGCGCGAGCGCGGCCTGATGGCGGCGCTGCTCGGCCGGCTGCGCGACACGGACGACGACGACGAGGCGGCGCCGGCGGGGACGCTGCAGCGCGGCTTCGCCGTGCTCGGCCTCGCCGCCGACACCGCCGCGCGGCTCGCCGATCCCGGGCTGCTGCGCATGCCGCCGCTCGGCGACATCCGCTGAGCCGCGCCCTGCGGCGACCCGCCCGCCTTATTTTTGTGCGAAAACGGCTTTATCATCGCTTGCTGCGGATGCCGAGGGGATCGGTGCGAGGGTGGAGGGGGCAGTGAGGCGAACGCTTCTCATGCTGGCGCTGGCGGTGCCGCTCGCCGGCTGCGGCTGGTTCGGCGGCAAGAAGGACGAGGCCGCCGCCCCGACGCCGGCCGGCCCCGCGCTGTCGTCCGACGAGATCCTCAGGAAGGACTGTTCGGACGAGAACTGGAAGCAGCAGAATCTGGGGCTGTGGTATTCGGTCTGCCGCCAGTCGATGCGCTGGTAGCGCCGCACCCCGCACGCACCGCCATCACGCTCCGCCATCACGCTCCGCCGAGACCGACCGGGTCGGCCGCGATCCGGCGCGCCTCTTCGATCACCGCGCCCGCGCTGTCGCGCAACTGCGCCTCGGCGTGGCCGGCGCCGACGAAGAACCTGAGCCGCGCGGCGCGCTCGGGCACCGCCGGATAGAGGATCGGGTGGACGTTGACCCCGCGCGCGAAGAGCGCCTGGGCGAGCTGCCCGGCGCGCACCGAGCTGCCGGTGATCACGGGCACGATCGCCGCGCCGATCGAGCCGCCGGTGTCGAGCCCGGCACTGCGCAGCAGGTCGAGAAACAGCGCCGCATTGCGTCGCAGCCGCGCGACCCGCTCGGGCTCCGCCCGCAGGATGCGCAGCGCCGCGAGCGCGGCCGCGGCGGCGGGCGGCGGCATGCCGACCGAGAAGACGAAGCCCGGCACCAGCCGCTTCAGCCGGTCGATGAGCGGCTTGCGGCCGGCGATGTATCCGCCGCAGGACACCAGGCTCTTGCTCAGCGTCCCCATCCACAGATCGACCTCGCCGGGATCGATGCCGGCATGCTCGGCCGAGCCGAGGCCGCCGGCGCCGAGCACGCCCAGCGCATGCGCGTCGTCGACCATCAGCCAGGCGC
>DATJOB010000477.1:0-15540 GCA_035507475.1 Allostellaceae bacterium
GGCTCCGCCGCAGCGATGTCCGCCGGAGCGGTGTCAGCCGGGACGACATCCGGCGGAACGATCTCTGGCGGAACGATCTCTGGCGGAACGATCTCTGGCGGAACGATGTCCGCGGGAACGACATCTGGCGAAACGATGGCCAGCGGAACGATGGCTGGCGGAACGATCTCTGGCGGAACGGTCGCGACCGGCTCGCTCGCCGCGACGGGCGCGGCCGCCGCCAGGGCCTCCGGCGCGCCGGGCGCGGGCGGTGCGGTGTCGGCGGGCGGCTTGTCGGGGGTTTCGGCGCGGGCGAGCGCATCGGCGCCCGCTGTCACCGGCGGCGCGGCCGGCGGCGGGCGATGCGGCAGCGCCGCGCGCGCCCGTTCGAAGCCGTGGCTCAGCGCGGCGACCGCGGCGCCCGACCTGTCGCGCAGCAGCGCCTCGACCCGCCCGACATGCGCCGCGAACCGCCGCCGCGCCGACGCCGGCGCCTCGCCCGCCGAGACCGGGGTATAGATCGACGCCGGGTATGCCGGCGGCTCATCGGCGGCGGGCGCGGCTGCCGGCTCGGCCCGGGTTTCGACCGGCGGCTCGACCGCCTCGACCGGCAGGGCCGCGGGCGCATCGTCTGCCGGCGGTTCCGGCGTGGGCGATGGCGGCACGGCATCGGACGGCACGGCGTCCCCCGGCGCGGCATCTGACGGCGCGGCATCCGACGGCGCGACGGCATCCGCCGGCGCGACGGCCGGGAGGCGCGGGCGCAGCACGACGCTCGCCGGGCGCGCGAGGCGCGGCGGCACCGCGGTGCCCGGCTCGCCCGGCGCCGCGCCGCGCGCCACCGGCACCCGGCTGAAACGGGCGGCGAGCCCGGGGATCGGGTCGGCGCGCAGCGGGTCGGCGGCAACCCGCGGCCGGCTGAAACGGCGCAGCGCTCCGCCCGGGTCCGGCGCCGGTGCCGCGACCGGCTCGACCGCTGCGACCGGCGGGATCGCCGGTTCGGGCGCCGGCTCTGGCGCGACCGGTGCTGCCGGCAGCACACCCGAATCGTCATCGCTGGTGAAGTCGATCCACTGCACGTCGCGCCAGCGCGGGCCGAGCCGCTCGCCGCGCGCGACGCGCGCGGCATCGACCGGGCGCGATGCGGGCGGGCGCGATGCGGGCGCGGCGCCGCGCCCGGCCGGGTTGCGCGGCACGGCGGGGACGCCGGAAGGAAAGGTCGTATCGGGCATCACGGTCGGCTTTCGCCTGAACGCGCCGCTATTCAATGCCGTGGCGCGGCGCGATGCAAGCCGCACGGTGTCCGCCGCGCGGCGATGGTTCGCGCGACCCCGAGCGCGGCGGGCCGGGTCGCCGGCGACGCTAACCACCGCTTAACCAACCGGGCGGCGCGGCACTAACACATCCTCAATCAACTTCCCCGATAACACCGGCTATCTGGCACGAGAACCATGGGTTTTTCCGTTCTGCGGCGACACGGCCGGCGACGAGCACGA
This sequence comes from Allostellaceae bacterium, assembly GCA_035507475.1. Taxonomy (GTDB): domain Bacteria; phylum Pseudomonadota; class Alphaproteobacteria; order ATCC43930; family CGMCC-115725; genus DATARH01. The sequence goes on from DATJOB010000477.1 coordinate 1,476, forward strand.
GACGAATAGGGAGAAGAACATGCGCCTGGGAGAATTGCTGATCGGTCAAGGGATCGCGACGCCGGCGGACATCGAGACCGCGCTCAAGCGCCAGAAGCGCGAGGGCGGCCGGCTCGGCACCCACCTCATCGCGATGGGCGTGCTCAACGTCGAACAGCTGCTGACGATGCTGCGCGGCCAGCACGAGGTCAACGTCGCGATCGACCTGTGCGAGCAGGCGCTGCAGCGCCTGCTCACGGTCTGCGGACCGAACCATCCGAACACCTACCGCGCGCGCTACAACCTGGCACGGGCGTTTCTCGCCGCCGGGCGACAGGGCGACGCGCGCGAGCACGCCGAATGGGCGCTCGCCGGTCACATGACGCTGCTCGGCCGCGAGCACACCTGGACCCGCGAGGCGGCACAGTTCGTGAGCGATGTCGGCCGCGCCGTGGCGCGCGCCTCGCAAGGCGCCGCCGAACCCGCTCAACCGGCGGCGCCCGAGCCGGTCCCCGCCGCGGTGGTCAACGCCGCCTGAGCCGGCCGCCCGAGCCGGTCACCCTGGGCCAGCAACCCTGGGCCAGCAACCCTCAGTCAGCGATGCCGGGCCAGCAACGCCGGCCGTTATTGCCGCGCCGCGGCGTTGCCGATAACGTGCCGCCTCGGGCGGCTGCGGCACCATCGTGTCGCCTTGCCCCGCCGGTGGGGCGTAGCCAAGTGGTAAGGCACCGGATTTTGATTCCGGCAAACGGAGGTTCGAATCCTCCCGCCCCAGCCAGGCCGCCGCCGGGCGCGATGCGGCGCGGCGACTGAGGCGCTCGCGCGCCGGGCCGCGCCGCGGAACGAGCCCCGGCCTTGCTTGTTGATCTCGTGCCATGAAGCGCGGGGATCGACGACATATCGGCTGCACCGCGTCCCGCTCCGCCGCGACGCGGCATCCCCGTGCCGCCGCCTAGCGGCCGCCTCACCGCACTGCCCGACGCCAAGGCTGCCGCGTGAGCCGCGACCAGATCCTGACGCTCGCCCTCCTCGCGGCGCTGATCGCGCTGTTCCTATGGGACCGGCTGCGCTACGACGTGGTGGCGCTGACCGCGCTGCTCGCCGCGGTCGCGGCCGGGGTCGTCCGCGCCGACGACGCTTTCAACGGCTTCGCCAACCCGGTGCTGCCGCTGATCGCCGCGGCGCTGGTGATCAGCGCCGCGATCGGCCAGTCGGGCGCGGTCGAGATCTTCCTGCGCCGGATGGCGCCGCTGATGCGCTCGAAGGAAGTGCAGGTCGGCACGCTGGTTGCCTGCGTCGCGCTGCTCTCGGCCTTTATGAAGAATATCGGCGCGCTCGCGATCTTCATCGCCGCGGCGATCCAGCTGGCGCGGCGCAGCGGCCGCTCGCCCTCGGAATTCCTGATGCCGCTCTCCTTCGCCTCGCTGCTCGGCGGCTCGATGACGCTGATCGGCACCTCGCCCAACCTGTTGATCTCGGCGGTCCGGCAGGAGCTCACCGGCCAGCCTTTCCACATGTTCGATTTCACCCCGGTCGGCGCCGGCATCGCGGTATTCGGCATCGCGTTCCTCGCGGTCGGATGGCGGCTGCTGCCGCGCGGCCTGCGCGGGTCGGCGAGCCCGGCCTTCGCGATCGAGGACTATACGAGCGAACTGCGCCTGCCGCAGAACTCGCCCTTTGTCGGCCGTACCGTCGGCGAGGTGGAAACCCTGTCCGGCGGCGAGATCGGCGTCGCCGCGCTGATCCGGCACGACGGCAGGCGGCAGATCCCGACGCGGCGCTGGAAGCTCTACGCCGACGACATCCTGGTGGTCGAGGCCGACCCGCAGGTCATCGAGCAGTTCGCGCGCGACGGCAACCTCGCGCTCGTCGGCTCCGAGGTGGTGCCGGAGAAGGCGGCGGCCGATGCGCTCGACGGCGCGGCGGCCGGCGGGCGACCCGGCGAGCGACCCGGCGAGCGACCCGGCGGGGCGCCGGCTCCGCGAGCCCGGGCCGCGGCGTCGCAGGCCGAGGCGCCGGCGCGCGAGCGGGCAGGCGACGACGAGCTGGCGATCGTCGAGGCGGTGGTCGCCGCCGGTTCCGACCTGATCGGCCGCTCCGCCGCCGGCATCCACCTGCGCGACCGCTACGGGGTCAACCTGCTGGCAATCGCGCGGCGCGGCCGGCTGCGCGCCTCGCGGCTGCAGCAGGCGCGCTTTCAGCTCGGCGACGCGATCGTGCTGCAGGGTTACGCCAACCGGCTACCCGACGTGCTGGTCGCGCTCGGCTGCCTGCCGCTCGCCGAGCGGCCGCTGAAGCTCGGCCGCCGGCGCCGGCTGTGGCTGCCGCTGGCGATCCTCGCCGCGGCGATCGCGGTCAGCGGCCTCGAATGGGTGCCGGCGGCGATCGCGTTCACCGGCGCGGCGCTGGCCCTCGTCCTGCTGCGCGCGGTGCCGCTCAAGGAAGCCTACGCCGCGGTCGAATGGCCGATCCTCGTGCTGATCGGCGCGCTGATCCCGATCGGCGAGGCGGTGCAGCACAACGGCACCGCGACGCTGCTCGCCACCGGGCTCGCCGCCGGCCTCGCGCACGTGCCGAGCTATGTCGCGCTCGGCGCGCTGCTCGCCGCGACGATGCTGCTGACGCCGATCCTGCACCATGCCGCGACGGTGCTGGTCATGGGGCCGATCGCGGCGAGCCTCGCCCAGCAGCTCGGGCTGCGGATCGACCCGTTCCTGATGGCGGTGGCGGTCGGCGCCGGCTCCGACTTCCTGACGCCGATCGGCCACCAGTCGAACACGCTGGTGATGGGGCTCGGCGGCTACCGCTTCGGCGATTACTGGAAGCTCGGCCTGCCGCTCTCGCTGATGGTGCTGGTGCTCGGCGTGCCGCTCATCATGCTCGTCTGGCCGGTGCGCTAGCATGCCGGCCTCGCGCTCGCGCCGACCGGCCGCCGCGCGCCGCAGCGCCGGGCGCACATCCCGCCGCACCGCCGCGCGCCACGCCGCCGGCGCATCGGCGGCCAGCGCCGAGGCGCGCTCGCCGCGCCGCCCCGGGTTCAGCGCCAGGGGGCTCTACGGCTATATCTGGGCGACGAGCGGCCGCGCCCAGGTGGTGCTGGCGCTGCTGTCGTTTTTCATCTGCCTCGTCGATCTCGTGCCGCTCGAGCTGCAGCGCCGGATCGTCAACGAGGCGATCGGCCAGAAGCAGCTCGCGGCGCTCGTCTGGATGTGCGCGGCCTATGCGGTGACCGCTTTGGTCCAGGGCGTCACCAAGCTGACCTGGAACATCTACCGCAACTCGGTCGGCGAGGCGACCAGCCGGCGCCTGCGCCTCGAGACCTTCGCCGCGGCGATGCACCATCCCCAACCCGATGAGACCGCCAAGGAAGGCGTCGGCATCTCGATCATCCTCGCCGAGGCCGACCCGGTCGGGCTCTTTGTCGCGACCAGCGTCTCGGAGCCGGTGCTGCACGGCGGCGTGCTGCTCAGCGTCTTCGCCTATCTCATCTACCTGCAGCCGGCGATGGCGGCGGTGGCGCTGATGCTGTTCGTGCCGCAATGCTGCTTCGTGCCGCTGGTGCAGAAGGCGATCAACCGCCGCACCGCCTCGCGCATCCGGGTGATGCGCAACCTCAGCGCCGACCTCGTCGGCGGCACCGCCCAGGGCGTGCTGGAGCGCGAGGAGGGCGGCTACAAGCAGCGGGTGCGGCAGATCTATTCGCTCGACATGCAGGTCTTCCGCCGCAAATACGCGGTCAACTTCCTGATCAACCTGCTCTACCACCTGGGGACCGTCGGCATCCTCGCGGTCGGCGGCTGGTTCGTCATGCAGGGCCGCACCGAAGTCGGCACGGTGGTCGCCTTCATCTCGGGCCTGACCAAGGTCAACGACCCGTGGAACGACCTCGTCACCTTCTTCCGCGACATGACCAATGCGCGCGTCAAGTACCAGCTGATCGCCAAGGTGCTCGACGACGGCGACCCCGGCGAGCTGGTCGAGCCCGCGTGAGGGAACCGGGCCGCGGCGCCGGTGTTGCTGTTTTAGCGTCGTCTGTTCGAGGGGGAAGCGCCATGCCGCGTGGCGGCGCGCCGAAATCCGTCAGGGAAGCGCCCCGTGCAGCCGGCGGCCGCCGTGTTGCGGCGGCCCGGGCCGACCGAGCGGTGCGGCGCACCGGATGCCGCTGACCATCGGCTGGGCGGAGATCGCCCTCCGGCTGGTGCTGACGATCCTCGCCGGCGCGCTGATCGGGTGGAACCGCGGCGAGCACGGCCATCCCGCGGGGATGCGCACGACGATCCTCGTCTGCCTCACCGCCTCGCTCGCGATGATCGAGGTCAACCTGCTGCTCGACACGCGCGGCAAACCGGCGGACTCGTTCGTCGTCCTCGACCTGGCGCGCTATCCGCTGGGCATTCTGTCGGGGATGGGGTTCATCGGCGCCGGCGCGATCCTGCGCCGCGGCGGGATCGTCGAGGGGCTCACCACCGCGGCGACGCTGTGGCTGGTGACGATGATCGGGCTGTGCATCGGCGGCGGCCAGCTCGGCATCGGCATCGCCGTCACCGTGGTCGGCTTCCTGGTGCTGGAGCTCTTGAAACGGCTCGAGAACGCCCTGCCGGTCGAGCGCCACGCGACGATCGAGCTCGTCGTCGAGGCGGACAGCAGCGTGCCCGAGGCCGTCGCCGACCGGCTGCGCCGCGAGGGCTGCAGCATTGTCGAGCGCGGGTCGGCGCGCGAGACGGCGCCGGTGCGCCGCCGCATCTCCTACGACGTGCACTGGCGCGCCGCCTCGGACGCGCCGGCGCCGACCCGGACGCTCGACCAGCTCGCCCGGGAACCCGGGGTGATCGCCTTCGCCTGGGAGCTCGGCGCGGGCGCACCGCGAGAGCGCGCCGGACGCGAGGTGTGACGCGCGGGCGCTTGTGATAAATTCACGGGAGCGATGCATTTTGGAGAGCGCATGAGCGCAGGCGGGTCACCGGGCAGCCGGCCGCCCGGCGAGATGGCCGAACGGGTGCGCGCGATGGATTGGGGCGCCACGCCGCTCGGCGAGCGGGCGGCCTGGCCGGCGCCGCTCGCGCTCAGCGTCGAGATGATCCTCGCGGCGCAGCTGCCGATGGCGGTGCGCTGGGGCCCCGAGCTCGTCAACATCTACAACGACGCCTATCGCGCCATTCTGGGCGAGCGGCATCCCGACGCGCTCGGCAAGCCGCTGCGCGAGGTATGGCCGGAGATCTACGACGCCCTCGGCCCCATCTACGAGGGCGTGCTGCGCGGCGAGCGGCCGAGCTTCTTCGCCGAGGACCATGTCTGGCGCCTGCGCCGCCACGGGCGGCAGCGCGAGGACGCGCGCTTCACGATCAGCTGCAGCCCGATCCCGGACCCGGCCGCGCCCAACGGCATCGGCGGGGTGCTGCTGGCCGAGATCGAGACCACCGGTCAGCACCGCGCGCGACTCGACATGCGGTCGCGCAACCGCAACCTGGTCTCCGAGGTCGGGCGCCGCCTGCGCGAGCGCGACCGGATCTGGCAGGTCTCGGAGGACCTGCTCGGCGTGTCGAATTTCGAAGGCTTCTTCCTCAGCGTCAATCCCGCCTGGACCGCGCTGCTCGGATGGAGCGAGGAGGAGATCAAGCGGCTGCACGTCAGCGAGCTGCGCCATCCCGACGATGCGGCGCCCGCGGAGGCCGGCCGGGCCCGGCTCGCCGCCGGGGTGTCGACGGTGCATATGGAGAACCGCTTCCGCCACAAGGACGGGTCCTGGCGCTGGATCGCCTGGACGATGACCCGCGACGACGACGGGTTCATCTACCTCATCGGCCGCAACGTCACGCCGCAGCGGGATGCGGCCGCGGCGTTGCACACCAGCGAGCTGCAGTTCAAGCTCCTGGTCGACGGCGTCATCGACTATGCGATCTTCATGCTCGATCCGGACGGGATCATTTCGAGCTGGAACAGCGGCGCCGAGCGCATCAAGGGCTATCGCCGGGACGAGGTCATCGGCAAGCATTTCTCGTATTTCTACACGCCGGAGGATCGCGCGGCGGGGCTGCCGCAGCGCGCGCTCGCCCAGGCGGCGCTCGGCACGCCGTGGGAGGCCGAAGGCTGGCGGCTGCGCAAGGACGGCTCGCGCTTCTGGGCCAGCATTGCGATCAACGCGCTGCACGACGAACGCGGCAAGCTCGTCGGCTTCGCCAAGGTCACGCGCGACATCACCGAGCGGCGCGACGCGCAGGAGGCGCTGCGCCGCGCGCAGGAGCGCCTCGCACAATCGCAGAAGCTCGAGACGCTGGGCCAGCTCACCGGTGCGATCGCGCATGATTTCAATAATTTGCTGATGGTCATCGCGGCGAACACGCAGCTCGTCAAGCGCCGGCTGGTCGACCCGGCGGCGCTGCGCGCGATCGACGCGATCGATCTCGCAGCGTCGCGTGGCGAGACCCTGACCCGGCGCCTCTTGACCTTCTCGCGACGCCAGGAGCTCAACCCGATCGTGATCGATATCGCGGCGCGGCTCGCCGCCTCGCGCGACGTGCTGACCAGCTCGGCCGGCAAGGAGACCGAGCTGGTGTTCGACGTGCCGCGCGGCATATGGCCGGTCCTCGTCGACGTCCCCGAGCTCGAGCTGGCGCTCGTCAACATCGTCGTCAACGCTCGCGATGCCATGCCGAAGGGCGGGATCGTCACTGTCGCCGCGCGCAACATCTCGCTCGCGGCGCAAGACGGGCTCGACGACCTCGTCGGCGACTTCGTCGCGCTGAGCCTCGCCGACACCGGGTCCGGGATCGACCCCGACGTGCTGCCGCGCGTGTTCGAGCCGTTCTTCACCACCAAGGGGCCCGACAAGGGGACCGGGCTCGGTCTGTCGCAGGTCTACGGCTTCGCCCGCCAGTCGAACGGCACGGTGCGCATCGTCAGCGGCCCCGAGGGCACCACCGTGACGCTCTATCTGCCGCGCGCGATCGGCGCCGCCGACCATCAGGTCGAGCGCGGGCCGGAGGAGGTGCGCCGCAGCGGGTCGGAACGCATCCTGCTGGTCGAGGACAACCACGAGGTCCAGGAGGTCACCGCCGCCTTCCTCGAGGAGCTCGGCTATCGGGTCAGCCTTGCCGAGAACGCCGAGGCGGCGCTCGAACAGCTCGCCAGCGAACGCGACATCAGCCTCGTCTTCAGCGACATCGTGATGCCCGGCACGATGAACGGCGTGGCGCTGGCGCAGCACATCCGCGCCGCCTACCCGCATGTCGCGGTGCTGCTCACCACCGGCTACGCGCCGCAGCAGGAGCTGCTCGACGACACGCTCGCGATCCTGCGCAAACCGTATCGCCTCGGCGCGCTGTCGGCGGCGCTGCGCGACACCCTCGAACGCAACCGCGCGCTGCGCCACTAGCCCGCCATCAGAGCGCCATCGTTGCCGGGTTGTGCCGCGCGCTGGCGCCGGCATGCGCCGGCGACGGATCGATCGGCCGCGGCGTTCCGTTCGCCCTCAGGACCCATTCAACCGCCGGGACATCCTCATGCCGGAACCCATCGTCAAATCGCCCACCGAGGCGCGCGCCGCGTCGAAGGAGGGAGTGGGCCGCTACGTACTGGCGATCTCGCTCGTCCTCGTGGTGGTCCTGTTCGCGATCGGCTACGTCGTCGCCCGCGTCATCTGACCCCGCTCGGGCGCCGCCCGCGGTCGCGTGGCGCCAGCCCGCAGCCCTATCGCCGCTCCCGATCCGACCGTCCGGCGCGCAGCCCCGCCGGTTGCGGCTGGCCGCCCGGCGCCGGCTCCGGCGCCGGCGTCGCCCGCGAGAAGCGGCGCACCCAGCCGCTCAGCCGGTCCATGTAGATGTAGGTGACCGGGATCGTGAACAGGGTCAGCGTCTGCGACACGACGAGGCCGCCGACCACCGCGACCCCCAGCGGCTGGCGCAATTCGCCGCCGGCACCGATCGCCAGCGCGATCGGCAGCGTCCCGAAGATCGCCGCCATCGTCGTCATCATGATCGGGCGGAAGCGCAGGATCGCCGCCTCGTAGATCGCCTCCTCGGCCGATTTCTGCTCGTGGCGTTCGCGCTCGAGCGCGAAGTCGATCATCATGATCGCGTTCTTCTTGACGATGCCGATCAGCATGATGAGGCCGATGATCGCGATGACGCTGAGGTCGAAGCCGAACAGCATCAGGCAGAGCAGCGCCCCGACGCTCGCCGGCGGCAGGCTCATCAGGATGGTGAGCGGGTGAATGAAGCTCTCGTAGAGAATGCCGAGCACGACATAGACCGCGAAGATCGCCGCCGCGATCAACAAAGGCTGGGTCGACAGCGAGCTCTCGAAGGCCTGCGCGGTGCCCTGGAACGAGGTCTGGATGGTCTTCGGCAGGCCGATCTGCTGCGCCGCCCGGTTGATCTGGTCGACCGCCTGGCCGAGCGCGGCGCCGGGCGCCAGGTTGAACGAGATCGTCACCGCCGGGAACTGGCCCTGGTGGTTGACCGCGATCGTCGTCGTCATCGGCACCATCCGCGCGAACTCGCTGAGCGGGACCAGCCCGCTGGTGCCGTGGACGTAGAGCCGGCTCAAGGCTGACGGGTCCTCCTGGTACTGCGGCGCGACCTCGAGCACGACGTGGTAGGTGTTGAGCGGCGCGTAGATCTGGGTCACGTAGCGCTGGCCGAAGGCGTTGTAGAGCGCGGTCTCGATGCTGGTCGGGTTGATGCCGAGCCGCGAGGCGGTGTCGCGGTCGATCTCGATCATCATCTGCGGGCTGGTGGCTTCAAGGTCGCTGGCGACGTCCTGCAGGGTCGACAGGCGCTTGAGCTGCTGCTCGAGCTTCGGCGCCCAGCTGTAGAGCTCCTGCATGTCGATGTCCTGCAGCGTATACTGGTACTGCGTGCGGCTGAGCCGGCCGCCGATCCTGATGCTCACCACCGGCTGCAGGTAGGTGGTGATGCCGGGCACCTGGGCGAGCTGCGGGCGCAGCCGCTGGATCACCGTCTCGATGTTGTCGCGCTGGCTCTGCGGCTTGAGGCTGATGAACATGCGCCCGGTGTTGAGACCGGAGCTGGCGCCGCCGCCGATCGCCGAGCCGACCGTCATGACCGCCGGGTCCTTGAGGATGACCGCCGCGGCGCGCTGCTGGTAGTCGGCCATCCCCATGAACGACACGTCGGGCGAGGCCTGGGTGAAGCCGAAGATCATCCCGGTGTCCTCGTTGGGGAAGAACCCCTTGGGGATCCACACGATGAGCAGCGCGGTCAGCGCGATCAGCGCCAGGTTGAACAGCATCACCCAGAAGCGCAGCGCCAGCACCCGCTTCAAGAGCCGGCCGTAGCCGTCGAACAGGCGCTCGAAGGCGCGCTCGCTCCATTGGTAGAGCCGCCCGTGCTCGACCTGGCGCGGGTCCTTGAGGAAGAGCGCCGCCATCGTCGGCGACAGGGTGAGCGCGATCAGCGCCGAGAGCACGATCGCCGCGCTCACGGCGATGGCGAACTCGCGGAACAGGCGGCCGATGATCCCGCCCATGAACAACAGCGGGATGAAGACCGCGATCAGCGAGACCGTGATCGAGACAATGGTAAAGCCGATCTCGGCCGAGCCGCGCAGCGCGGCGGTCAGCGCGTCGTCGCCCTGTTCGAGATAGCGGAAGATGTTTTCGAGCATCACGACGGCGTCGTCGACCACCAGCCCGACCGCCAGGGTCAGCGCCATCAGCGAAAGATTGTCGAGGCTGTAGCCGCCGAGATAGAGCACCGCGAAGGAGCCGACCAGCGACAGCGGCACGGTGATGCTGGGGATGACCGTCGCCCACAGGCTGCGCAGGAAGACGAAGATCACGATCACCACCAGTACGATGGTGAAGCCCAGCGTCATCTTGACGTCGGCAAAGCTGGCGCTGATCGACAGCGAGCGGTCGCTCACCATGATCAGCTTGACCGAGGGCGGGATGCCGGCCTGCAGCTGCGGCAGCTTGCTCTTGATCAGGTTGACGAGCGCCAGCGTGTTCGACCCCGGCTGCCGCCAGATGCCGATCATCTCGCCGATATGGTTGTTGACCCAGTCGAGCTGGAGCGGCGTGTCCGAGCCGTCGACCACCCGGCCGATGTCGCCGACGCGCACCGGCGCGCCGTTGCGGTAGGCGACGATCACCCGGTTTAGCGGCTGCACCTGCAGGAGCTGGCTGTTGGCGCCGATCTGGTAGGCCTGCTGCGGCCCCTGCAGCGTGCCGACCGGCAGCTCGACGGTGTTGTTGGCGATCGCGTTGTAGACGTCGTCGAGGCCGAGCCCGCGCGAGGCCAGCGCGCCGGGGTTGACCTGCACGGTCGGCGCGTATTTCTGCTCGCCGAAGATCACCACCTGGCCGACATTGGGCAGCATCGAGATGCGCTGCGCGATGTTTAGGTCGGCGTATTGGTCGAGCTGGTGCAGCGTCATCGCGTCGGACACCAGCCCGAGGATCAGCACCGGCTGGTCGGCCGGGTTGACCTTCCTGTAGGTCGGCGGGTTCGGCAGGTTCTTCGGCAGCAGGCCCGACGCCGAATTGATCGCCGACTGCACGTCCGCCGCCGCGCCGTCGATGCTGCGCGACAGATCGAACTGCAGCGCGATCGTCGTCGTGCCCTGGACGCTGGTCGAGGTGATCTGGTTGACGTCGGGCAGGTCGGCGAACTGGCGTTCCAAGGGCTGTGCCACCGAGGACGCCATGATCTCGGGGCTGGCGCCGGGCAGCGTCGCGGTCACCTGGATCGTCGGAAAGTCGACCGTCGGCAGCGCCGCGACCGGCAACAGGCTGTAGCCGATCGCACCGCCGACGAACAGCGCGGCCATCAGAAGCGCGGTGGCGATCGGCCGCCGGATGAACGGTTCCGAGATCGACACCGACGAACGGCCCTCAGCGCGGATTGACGCCGCCGCCGGCGCCCGCCACCGGGGTGTTGACCCCGGTGCTGCCGACGCCTTCGGGACCGATCTCGGGCTCCTGCGCGTTGGCCTGGCCGGGCGCGCCTTGCTGGACCTTTACCCTGGCTCCGGGATAGAGCCCGGTCTGTCCGGAGACGACGACCGCGTCGCCGGCGGCGACGCCCTTGCCGACCAGCGCGGTGTTGTTCTCGACCTGGGTGACCGTCACCGGGCGGAGCTCGACGGTCGAATCCGGCTTGATCGCATAGACGTAGGCGCCCGACGGACCCATCTGGATCGCCGACGAGGGGACGGTGACGGCGTTCTTGACGGTCTCCAGAACCAGATGCGCGTTGATGAAGGCGCCCGGCCACAGGATCTCGTCATCGTTGGCGAAGGTCGCTTTCAGCGTCACCATGCCGGTCGTCTGGTCGACCTGGTTGTCGACCAGGGTCAGCCGGCCCTCGGCGACCTGCTTCGCGTCGGCGGCGTCGAACGCCTCGACCGCGAGCGGGTGCTGCGCCATCTGCTCGCGGATGCGCGTCAGGTCCGCGCCGGGCAGCGAGAAGGTCACGAAGATCGGCTTCATCTGGGTCACGACGACGAGCGGCGTCGGGCCGTTCGCCTGCACCAGATTGCCGATGTCAATCTGGCGGCGTCCGGTGCGCCCGGTGATCGGCGAGCGGATCGCGGCGTAGTCGAGGTTGACCTGCGCCGCCTCGACCGCCGCCTGGTCCGCCTCGACGGTCGCCTGGTCGGACGCCACGGCGGCTTTCTCGTTGTCGTATTGCTGGCGGGTGACCGCGAGATTGCTGCCGACGATCGCCGCGTCGCGCGCGAGCTTGAGTTGCGCGTTGGCGAGCGTCGCCTGGTCCTTCGCCTGGTTGCCCTTGGCCTCGTCGAGCGCCGCCTGGTAGGGGCGCGGGTCGATCTGCACGAGCAGGTCGCCGGCCTTGACCTCCTGCCCCTCCTTGTAGGCGACCTCGACGATGTTGCCGTCGACCCGGCTCTTGATCTGGACCGTGTTGAACGCCTGGACCGCGCCGATGCCGCGCAGAATGATCGGCACGTCGGCGGTCTTGGCGCGGGTCGCGAAAACCGGCACCGCGGTCTGCTGGGTCTGCTGCTTGCCGCTCTCCGGCGCCGCCCTCGCCCGCTCCTGGTGGAACACGAGGAGCCCCGCGGCGATACCGACGGCCAGGACGGCCCCCGCCACCACCAAAAGCTTGCGCGAAAGCCGCACCCGACCCATCCGGACTTACCCGACGGCTAACACCGACCCGCCCGCTTCGTCACCGCGGGCCGGATACCCGCCTTTGCCGGGGATGCGGCGGCGGATCGCCGCGACGCGCGCCGCCCGTCAGAGCACCATCGCCGGGCGCCCGCGCCGCGCCAGGGTCGCTTCGACCAGGCTGACCAGCTGCTGGGTGCCGAACGGCTTGATCAGGTGCGGCGTGCCGAGATCGCGGCCCCGCAGGTCGGAGGACAGCGTGCCGCTCATCGTGATCACCGGGCACTGCCTGAGCTTGGCCAGCTGCACGACGATATCGCTCGTCACCGGGCCGTCGAACAGCAGGTCGATGATCGCCAGGTCGATCGGCGTCTTCTCCAGTACGCCGAGGGCATCGCCGCCGTTGAAGGCGCTCAGCACTTGCGCGCCGGTCGTGCCGAGCATGTCGGCGATCGTGGTGCAGATTTCGCGGTTGTCGTCGACGACGAGGATTTTGCGCTTCACGGGGGGCCTGCCTGGGTTGGGGGGGTCAATCATCGAAGGCGCGGCGGATCTTCACCGCCAGATCGCTGTAGCTGAACGGCTTGAAGACCACCTCGACGCCGGGATCGAGACGTCCCTCGTGGACGATCGCATCGCGCGCGTAGCCGGTGGTGAAGAGCACCTTCATCTCCGGGCGGCGGCGCAGCGCCTCGTCGGCGAGCTGGCGGCCGTTCATGCCGGGCAGGCCGACATCGGTGAACAGAAGGCGCAGCTCGGGGTCGGCGTCGATGAGGCGCAGCGCCGCGGGCCCGTCGGCCGCGCTGACCACCCGGTAGCCGAGCTCCTTGGTGACGTTGGTTGTATGTTCGCGCACGTCGGGATCGTCCTCGACGATCAGCACCGTCTCGCCCCGCCTGGCGCGCGGCGCCCGGGTCTCCTGCTGCGCCGGCTCGGCCGCGCCGTTCCCGTAATGGCGCGGCAGATAGAGCTTGACCGTGGTGCCCTTGCCGAGCGCGCTGTAGATCTTCACATGGCCGCCCGACTGCTTGAGGAAGCCGTAGACCTGCGACAGGCCGAGCCCGGTCCCCTGGACTTCCTTGGTCGTAAAAAACGGCTCGAAGGCCTTTTCGACGATTTCGGGCGACATGCCGGTGCCGGTGTCGCGCACGAAAATGCCGACATATTCGCCGGTCGCCACGTCGCCTTCGCGCTCGCAGTAGGCCTCGTCGAGATAGCAGTTCGCGGTCTCGACCGTCAGGCTGCCGCCGTTCGGCATGGCGTCGCGGGCGTTGACCGCGAGGTTCATCAGCGCGTTCTCGAGCTGGTTGGCGTCGGCGAAGGTGGTCCACAGGCGCTCGGCGAGGATCGTGTCGACGCCGACCGCCTCACCGAGCGCGCGGCGCAGCAGGTCGGACATCCCGGCGATCAACCGGTTGGACGAGAGGCTCTCCGGCGCCAGCGGCTGGCGGCGGGCGAACGCGAGCAGGCGCTGGGTGAGCTGCGCGGCGCGCGTCGCGCCGCCGAGCGCCGCCGACACCATGCGCTGCAGCTCGTCCCCGCCCGGCAGGCGCCGCTGCAGCGTCTCGAGATTGCCGAGGATCACCATCAGCAGGTTGTTGAAATCGTGCGCGACGCCGCCGGTCAGCTGGCCGACCGCCTCCATCTTCTGTGCCTGGCGCAGCGTGTCCTCGATCTGCCGACGGCGCTGCACCTCCTCGGCGACGCGCGCTTCGAGGGTCTCGTTGAGCGCCAGCAGACGCGCCTCCAGCGCCTTGCGCTCGGTGATCTCGTAGTAGACCCCGGCGATCGAGTCGGCGCGGCGACCGTCTTGCGCGGCGGCCTCGCCCTTGCCGGCGATCCAGTGCACCGCGCCGTCCGGGTGCTTGACGCGGAACTCGACGTAATAGGCGCCCGACCGCCGCGCCGCCTCGACCGCGGCGTGCAGCTTCGGCACGTCGTCGGCGAAGATGGCGCGCCGCCAATCCGCGAAGCTGCGGCCCGGGCCGCCCGCCG
>DATJOB010000478.1:0-26146 GCA_035507475.1 Allostellaceae bacterium
CGCGCCGATCTTCTGGTGCTCGACGGCGACGCGCCGGCGCTCTACGGGCGGCGCGGCGACGCGCTGGTCGATGCCCTGGTGTTCTCCGGCAACGCCCCGACGATCCGCGACATCATGGTCGGCGGTCGCTGGCGGGTGCGCGACGGCCGCCATGCCGCCGAGGACGCGGTCGGAAGCGCGTTCCGCCGCACGCTCGACCGCGTCCTCGCCGCCCTCGACGACGCCGGTTGATCGGCCCTAAGCTTCGCGCCGCACCGATGTTCAGACGCCTGCAGCCAGCGCCGGCGACCGTCGGCTTCTTTCTCGACGGCGCACCGTGTGCCGCCGCCGCCGGTGACAGCGTCGCCGCGGCGCTGCTCGCCGCCGGCATCGCCGAGTTCTCCGCCGCGCCCCGTCACGGCGCGCCGCGCGGTCCCTATTGCATGATCGGCCAATGCTACGGCTGCCTTGTAGAGATCGACGGGATGCCGTATCGGCAGGCGTGCCTCACCCCGGTCGCCGAGGGCATGCAGGTGCGGCGGATGACGGCGTGCGAGGAGCCGTCATGACCGGTCGCAGCGCCTGCGATTTCGCGGTGATCGGCGGCGGGCCGGCCGGCATGGCGGCGGCGACCGAGGCGGTGCGGCTCGGGCTCGATACGCTGCTCATCGACGAGCAGCCGGAGCCGGGCGGGCAAATCTACCGCGCCATCGAGACGGTCGCGCGGGCGCGCCCCGGCGAACTGGCGATGCTCGGCGAGGAATACGCCGCAGGCGCGGCGCTCGCCGCCGCGTTTCGCGCCTCGGGCGCCGGCTACGAGCCGGGCGGCATCGTCTGGCAGGTGCGCGACGACGGACAGGTCGGCGTTTCGCAGGGCGGGGCATCGCGCCTCGTCGCAGCCCGGCGCGTGCTGGTCGCGACCGGTGCGATGGAGCGCCCGGTGCCGATCCCGGGCTGGACCATCCCCGGCGTGATGGGCGCCGGCGCGGCGCAGGCGCTGCTCAAGGCCTCGGGTCTCGTGCCGGCGGGGCCGGCGGTGCTGGTCGGGACCGGCCCGCTCCTCTATCTGATCGCCGCGCAGCTGGTGCGCGCCGGAGCGACGATCGCCGGGCTGCTGCTGACCGCGCCCGAGCCCGGCATCGGTGCTGCCATGAAGGCGCTGCGCGGTGGCCGCGCGCTCTTCAAGGGGCTGGCCTGGATCCGCGAGCTGCGCGCGGCGGGCGTGCCGATGCTCTACGGCGTGTCGCGGCCGGCGATCGAGGGCGAGGGTCGCGCCGCCGCGGTGTCCTTCACCCAGGACGGACGCCGCCAGCGCATTGCCGCCTCGGTGGTGCTGCTGCACAACGGCGTCGTTCCGGCCGCGGCGCTCGGCCTCGCCGCCGGCTGCCGCCAGAGCTGGGACGCGGCGCAGCATTGCTGGCGGCCCGAATGCGACGCATGGGGCGCGACGAGCCGCGAGCGGATCGCGGTCGCCGGCGACGGCGCCGGCGTCCTCGGTGCGACCGCCGCCGCCTGTCGCGGCCGCCTCGCCGCGCTCGACGCAGCGATGCGGCTCGGCAAGATCGACGCGGCGCGGCGCGACCGGATGGCGCGGCGCGACCGCGCCGAGCTCGCGCGGCAGGAGGCGTTGCGCGGGGTGCTCGACCGGCTGTTCCCGCCCGCCGCGGAGCTGCTGGCGCCCGCCGGTGGGGACGACATCGTCTGCCGCTGCGAGGAGATTACCGCGGCCGAGCTCAACGACGCGGTCGCCGCCGGCAACGACGACCTCAACCGGGTCAAGGCCTTCACGCGCTGCGGCATGGGGCCTTGCCAGGGGCGGTTGTGCGGCCCGGTGGCCGCGGAGGTGGTGGCGCGGGCGCTCGGCCGGCCGGTCGCCGAGATCGGCCAGTTGCGGGTGCGCCTGCCGGTGCGTCCGCTGCCGCTCGCCGAGCTGGCGGAGCTGACATGACGCGAGCCGTCGTCATCGGCGGCGGGCTGCACGGCATCTCGACCGCGATGCACCTCGCGCAGAAGCGGCTCGATGTCGTCGTGGTCGAGAAGAACACGGCCGGGCGGCACGCCTCGGGGGTCAACGCGGGTGGCGTGCGCCAGCTGCGCCGCGACCTGGCCGAGGTGCCGCTTTCGGCCGCGGCGATGGAGCGCTGGTTCGCCCTCGACCGGTTCCTCGGCCCCGACCTGGCGCCGCTCTGCGAGTTCACCGGCGATGTCGGACAGCTCGCGATCGCCGAGGACGCGGCCGAGATGGCGGCGCTGGAAACCCGCGCGGCCGAGCTGCGCGCGCTCGGCTGGACCCATGAGGAGCCGATCGGCCGGGCCGAGCTCCGCCGCCTCGCGCCGGCGCTGGCGCCGCATTGCGTTGGCGGGCTCGTCTCGCGGCGGGACGGTTATGCCAACCCCTACCGCACGACCCAGGCGTTCCGCATCAAGGCCGAGCGCGACGGCGTGCGCTTCCGCGAGGGGACGCGGGTGACCGGGCTGGAGCAGACTCGCGGCCGGTGGCGCGTCGCCACCGGCGCCGGCGCGATCGAGGCCGATCTCGTGGTCAATTGCGGCGGCGCCTGGGCCTGGCAGGTCGCCGAGATGGTCGGCGAGGTGCTGCCGCGCGGCCATTTCGCGGCCTCGATGATGGTGACCGCGCGCCTGCCGAAATTCCTCGACCCCGTCGTGCTCGGCACCGGCCGCAAGCTGTCGTTCAAGCAGGCGGAGAACGGCACGGTGGTCATCGGCGGCGGGATTCTCGGCATCCCCGACCTCGTCGCGGAAACCGCCGAGCCGCTCGCCGAGCGGCTGGTGGAGAGCGCCCGCACCGTCCACGACCTGTTCCCGGTGATGCGCCGCGCGGTGATCGTGCGCTGCTGGGCCGGGCTCGAAGCGCTGATGCCCGACCAGATCCCGGTGATCGGGCCGAGCCGCGTCGCGCCGGGGCTCTGGCACGCCTTCGGTTTCTCGGGGCATGGCTTCCAGCTGAGCCCGATCGTCGGCTCGCTGCTCGCCGACCTCATCGTCGACGGCGAAAGCCCGCTGCCGCTCGAGCCGTTCCGTGCCGACCGCTTCAACGAAGGAGCCGCCCGATGAGCCGTGTCGCGATCCTCGGAGCGGGCGGCATCGGCTGCGGCGCGGCGGCGCTGCTGATGGAGCGCGGCCACGACGTCGTGCTGTGGTCGCCCTCGGGCAGCGCGACGGCGGTCTTCGCGGAGGCGCCGCTGCGCGCGGAAGGACGGCTCGCGGGCGAGTACCGGCCGACGATCTCCGCCGACGCGGCGGGCGCGCTGCGCGACGCCGACGCGGTGCTGCTCGCCGTGCCGGGTTACGGGCACCGCGCGGTGATCGACGCGGCGGCGCCGCATTTGAGGCCCGGCCAGCCGGCCATCATCAGCTCGCACATGTCGTTCAGCGCGCTCTATCTGGCGCGCCTTGCCCCGGAAGTGCCGATTGCCGCCTGGGGCACCACGGTGACGACCGGCCGCCGCCTCGCCGGCCCGGCGGTGCGCGTCTCCAACATCCGCGACAAGGTCGACATCGCCGCGCTGCCGGCGGCCGAGGGCGCGGCGATGGCAGCGCTGTGCGCCGCCTTGTTCGGCGACCGGTTCGTGCCGCGCGACGATCTCATCGCGGTGTCGCTGAGCAACGTCAACCCGCAGAACCACCTCGGCATGGCGCTCTGCAACTTCACCCGGATCGAGACGGGCGAGAGCTGGGCGAACTGGAGCGGACTTACCCCGGCGGTCGGCCGGCTGATCGAGGCGCTCGACGCCGAGCGGCTGGCGGTCGCCGCCGCGTTCGGCGCGACGGTGCGCAGCGTGCGCGATCATTTCCATTTGTCGTTCGGCGTGCCGCACGGGCCGCTCGGCGAGGCCGGTGCGCTGCTCGCGGCGCGCGACCCGAACCCGGGACCGGCCAGCCTCGACACGCGCTACATCACCGAGGACGTGCCCTACGGGCTCGTGCCGAGCGCGCTGCTCGCTCGCATCGCCGGCGTCGCGATGCCGCTGCACGAGGCCGGGATCGCGCTGTTCTCGGCGCTCTACGGCCGCGACTTCCGCGCCGAGAACAACCTGTTGCCGGCGCTTGCGCTCGACCGGCTGTCGGTCGACGAGCTGCGCCGCCTGGCGCGCGGCTGATCAGTAGCTGTAGCCGGCCTTCTTCATCGTCTCCCGCGCCAGGTCCATGTCGTACGGGATCGGCTTCAATATGTCGCGGTCGTATTCCGGCGCCGACCACGGCATCGGCACGGTCCCGGGGTGGCCGAGCCCTGCGGCGATCTCCTGCACGATCTGGTCGCGCGGCGTCGCATAGCTGATCGCCTTGCGGATATAGGCGGCGGCCTCGAAGGCGCGCGACGGGTCCTGCTTGCCGAGCGGCGTGTCGACGCCGGTGCCGAACACCGGGTGGCGCAGATTGTAGCAGACGTGCTGCCACTTGTAGGAATCGAAGCGCTGCACCTTGCCCCAGCCCGGGTCGATGGTGCTGAGCAGCGAGCCGATGTCGTACATCGGGTCGTGCGCATCGATGTCGCCCGATTTGAGCGCCGAGAGGCAGGCGTCGGTGCCGTTGATGTTCACCACGTAGAAGGTCTTCACGTTGCCCGGCATCGGCTTCCAGTATTTCTCGTTGCGCACCATCTTGTAGGCCTTGCGCGAGGCGTCGTAGCCGGCCGGGATCCACGGCCCGGTGCCCACGCCGCCATGCGCGGTGTAGCTGCCGCCGGCCGACGTCTTCACCGTGTAGGTGCCGAGCCAGGTATTGGCCGGGTGGCCGCGCAGCGCCTCGGGCTTGATGTCCTTGTAGGCGTGCTCGGGCATGATCGCCACCGAGCTCAGGATCTGCTCATGGAAGAGGATCGAGTATTGCGGCAGGTCGACCGTGATCTCGAGCGGCCCCGTCACCTTGTAGGCGTCGGTCGAGCCGAAGGTCGCCATCGCGTTGGCCTGGCTGGCGCTGGCATAGGCCTTGTTCATGATCACGTCGAAAGTGAACTTCACATCGGCCGCGGTGAAGGGCTCGCCGCTGTGCCAGGTGACGCCGGGGCGCAGCTTGATGACATGATGCTTGCCGTCGGTCGAGCTGTTCACCTCGGCCGCAAGGCCCGGCACGAGCTTCTTGCTCGCCCACGATTCGTATTCGAGCAGGCGGTTATAGACCGGCCCGAAGATGTTCGATTCGTGGTAGCCGATCGTATACATCGGGATCAGCGAGTTGGGCGGCGGCCAGGAAGCGAAGGCGGCGGTCGCGTTGTCGCCCGCGCCCTCGATCTTCCACTTCTCGGGCTGCGGAAAGAACACCGGATTGAAGGTGGTGGCGTCGAACCCCGAGAGCTTCGGGTTCACCGCGATCGCGTCCTCCGGGTAGAACAGGATCGTCATCGGCTCGGTGTCGTACCAGCGCTTCTCGAAGGCGTGGATCGCCGCCATCCGCGCCGCCGGGTCGATCGCGCTCGCGTAGTCGTCGAGCGTCTTGTCGAGTGCGGGATCGCTGACGTAGTAGAAATTGGGCCCGTTCGGCGGCACCAGATTGCTGCGGAACAGCGAGTTCGGCAGCGGCGTGATCGAGCTGTAGTAGTAGCGCTCGAGATAGGCGTCCCAGCCACCGTCGGGATGGATCTTCCCCGCGCTTTTGGTGCGCCGCGAGGCGATCGTCGGGAAGTCGACATAGCTCGACACGACGTCGATGCCGAGCTTCGACATCTGCTGCGCGCACAGCGTTCCCCAGATCATGCGCGCCGGCTGGTTGTTGGGGATCATCAGATAGAGCTTGAAGAAGGGCGGTGCGGCCACGGCCGAGCGGATGACCGCCGGGGCCGCCAGCCCGGCCGCCGCCCCGCCCATCGCCCGGGCCACCGTCTTGAACATCTCACGCCGGCGGATCGTGTACATGCGCGCCCTCCCTTGCCCGTGGCAAATATGCGCGGGCGGCGTCCGCGGTTGTCAATCGCCGCGAGGCTCGTCTAGTCTTTTCGCGTGGGCATCGTTCGCTACCTGATCAGGCGGCTGCTGTTCGCGGCGGTGCTGATCGTTGGCGTCAGCGCGATCATTTTCTTTCTGCTGAACGCGATCGGCAACCCGGTCGACGTGCTGATGGCCGACAATCCCGGCATCACCGACGAAGCGCTCGCCGCGGTCAAAGCCTATTATCACCTCGATGCCGGCGTCGGGGAGCGCTACCTGATCTGGCTCGGCAATGTCGCCCGGCTCGATTTCGGAACCTCGATCGCCAGCAACCTGCCGGTCGGTCGCATGCTGGCGACCTGGGGCGCGGAGACGCTGAAACTGCAGATCCCGGCGATCGTTCTTGCGCTGCTGCTGTCGATCGGCTTTGCCACGACCGCCGCGGTGCGGCAGTACAGCCGCGTCGATTTCGGGGTGATGAGCTCGGCGCTGCTCGGCCATTCGATGCCGGGATTTCTGCTCGGCGTGCTGCTGATCCTGATCTTCGCCTACTGGCTCGGCGTGTTCCCGAGCTACGGCGCCTACTCGACGCGCAACCCGCTGATGGGCAGCTACGCGATCGACGGGCTGTGGCACATGGTGCTGCCGCTGACCATGCTGACCGTGTTCAATACCGCGACCCTGACGCTGCTGCTGCGCGGCAACCTGGTCGACGTGCTGCGTCAGGACTTCATCATGGCGGCGCGCGCCTCCGGGCTGCCGGAACGCCGCGTCGTCTTCCGGCACGCGCTGCGCAACGCGATCATTCCGGTACTGACCTATCTCGGCATCCTGTTCGGGCTGATGCTGGCGACCGCCCCGGTGACCGAGTCGGTGTTCACCTGGCCCGGCGCCGGCGCGCTCTATCTTGCGGCGATCCAGTCGCTCGACTACCCGGTGATCATGGCCGAGACGCTGGTCGTCACGGTGATGCTCGTCGGCTTCACCCTGATCACCGATCTGGCCTATGTGCTGATCGACCCGCGCATCCGGCTGGACTGATCCGGTGACGCGGCGTCCGCCCGGGCAGTTGCGGCAAGGCTGGAGGCGGCTGCGCCGCAACCGCTCGGGCATGACCGGGCTGACGCTGATCGTGCTGGTGATCGCGGTCGCCGCAATCGGTCCGTGGCTCGCGCCCTACGCGCCCAACGACCAGTCGGCGATGCTCGGCTTCGCCGCCGGCGGACCGCCGAGCTGGGCGCACCCGCTCGGCACCGACCGCAACGGCTACGACGTGCTGACGCGGGTGATCTACGGCGCGCCGACCGCGCTCGCGGTCGGGCTCGGCGCGATGGCGGTGGCGGCGCTGCTCGGCATCCTGATCGGCGGGGTCGCCGGCTATCTCGGCGGTTTTGCCGACGAGGGGCTGATGCGCCTCACCGACCTGTTCCTGGTCATCCCGGTCTTTGTGATGATCCTCGCGGTGGTGCGGCTCTTCGGCGTGGTCGTCGTCGGCACCTGGCTCGAGCAGCTGCCCTATCTCAACCTGGCGACGATCATCGTGCTGCTCGGCTGTTTCGGTTGGCCGCCGATCGCCCGGCTGGCGCGTGCCGAGTTGCTGCGCCTCAAGGGCCTGGATTTCGTCGAGGCGGCGCGCTGCATCGGCGCGCGGCCGCGCGACATCCTGTTCCGTCACATCCTGCCGAATGCGCTGCCCTCGCTCGCGGTCGTCGTCGCGCTCGGCATCGGCGGCGCGATCCTCGCCGAGTCGATGATCAGCTTTCTCGGCTTTGGCGACCCGAAGGCGGTCAGCTGGGGGCAGCTGCTCTACTTCAATTATCAGGTATTGAAGGTCTCGCCCTGGGCGGTGCTGGCGCCGGGGACCGCGATCTTCATCACTGTGCTCGGCTTCAACCTGCTGGCCGACGGGCTCTCCGACGCCTTCAACCCGCGGCTCAAGCAATGAGCGACGAGCTGCTGCGGGTCAGCGATCTGCGGGTGCATTTCTTCACCCGCGGCGGGGTCGCGCCGGTGGTCGACGGCGCCGACTTCACGGTTCGGCCGCGCGAGACGCTCGGGCTTGTCGGCGAATCCGGCAGCGGCAAGACGATGGCGAGCCTCGCCGTGCTGCGCCTGGTGCCGCCGCCGGCGCGCATTGTCGGGGGCGCGCTGCGCTTCGAGGGCCGCGACCTGCTGGCGCTCGACGAGGCCGAGATGCGCCGGCTGCGCGGCAAGCGCATCGCGATGATCTTCCAGAACCCGGCCTATTCGCTGAACCCGATCCTGACGATCGGCGGCCAGCTCACCGAAATCCTGCGCTGGCACGAAGGGGTCTCGGCCGCCGTCGCGCGCGAGCGCGCGGCCGAGCTGCTGCGGCTCGTCGGGATCGCCGACCCGCTGCATCGGCTGCGCCAGTTTCCGCATGAATTGTCGGGCGGCATGAAGCAGCGCGTCTGCATCGCCCGCGCGCTGCTCTGCAACCCGGCGCTGATCCTCGCCGACGAGCCGACGACCAATCTCGACGTGACGATCCAGGCGCAGATCCTCGACCTGCTCGAGGAGCTGCGCGAGCGGCTGCACATGGCGATGCTCCTGGTGTCGCACGACATGGGACTGGTGGCGCGGGTCGCCGACCGGGTGACCGTGATCTATGCCGGCCGCAGCTGCGAGACCGCGGACGCGCGCACGATCTTCCGCACCCCGCTGCATCCCTATACCCGGGCGCTGCTCGAAAGCGCGCCGCGCGTCGACCGCGATTACGAGCACGAAGCGCGCCCGGCGCTGCCGACGATCGGCGGCCGCATCCCCGACCTCGCCGCGCCGCCCGCCGGCTGCCGCTTCCATCCGCGCTGCCCCGAGGCGAGCGCCGAATGCGCGCGGCTGCGCCCGGAGTTCAGCGAAGTCGCGCCCGGCCATTTCGTCGCCTGCCTGAAGCGCGGCAGCCCCGGGCTGGCCGCGGCATGACGCCGCTCGTCCGGGTCGAGCATCTTGCCAAGCGCTACGCGGTGCGCCGCCGCGGCATCCTCGGCGGCCGCACGGTGGGCGAGGTCGCCGCGGTCGACGGCGTCTCGTTCACGGTCGGCGCCGGCGAGACGCTGGCGCTGGTCGGCGAGAGCGGCTGCGGCAAGACGACCACCGCGCGCAGCATGCTCGACCTCGTGCCGCCGACCGCGGGCGAGGTCTGGTTCGAGGACCGCGAGGTGCTGGCGCTGTTCCGGGCCGGCAGCCGCGCCGAGGTGCTGCGGGTGCGGCGCGGCATGCAGTACATGTTCCAAGACCCCTACCTCTCGCTCAACCCGCGCTGGACCATCGGCCAGACGCTGCGCGAGCCGTTCCGCGTCCATGCCCATGTGCCGCAGGCCGAGTGGGAGACGCGCATCGCGGCGCTCCTGGAGCGGGTCGGGCTCGAACCCGCACATGCCTGGCGCTTCCCGCACGAGTTCTCCGGTGGGCAGCGCCAGCGCGTCGGCGTCGCCCGCGCGCTCGCCGTCGAACCGCGCTTCCTCATTCTCGACGAGCCGGTTTCCTCGCTCGACGTCTCGGTGCGCGCACAAATCCTCAACCTCTTGGTTGAGCTTCGTGGCGCGCTGGGGCTCGCCTATCTCTACATCTCGCACGACCTCGCCTCGGTGCGTTTCATCGCGCATCGCGTCGCGGTGATGTATCTCGGCGCCATCGTCGAGACCGCCCCGTCGGAGGCGCTGTTCCGCCACCCCTTGCACCATTACACGCGGGCCTTGCTCTCGGCGGTCCCGGTGCCCGACCCGGACGCCCGGTCGGCGCGCGTCGCGCTCCGCGGCGAGCCGCCGAGCGCCATGCAGATTCCGCCGGGCTGCCGCTTCCACACGCGGTGTCCCGCGGCGCTGCCGCAATGCCGTACCGTGGCGCCGGCGCTGACGGCGGCGGGCGACGGCCGCCTGGTGGCGTGCCACAACCCGTGCTGAAGCCGAGGAGAGAGGCATGACCAAAGTGATCGTGATCGGGGCCGGCGTGATGGGCGCCTCGGCCGCCTACCGCCTGGCGCAGGCTGGCGCCGAGGTGACGGTGCTCGAGGCCGGACGGGTCGGCGGCGGCACCTCGCATATCAGCTTCGCCTGGACCAATGCGCACAAGAAGCCGCCCAAGCCCTATCACGACCTCAATGTCGGCGGGATGAAGGCGCATGCCGCGCTCAAGGACGAGTTCGGCGCGACGCCGTGGTGGCACGGCGGCGGCAGCCTCGAATGGGAGCTCGAGGAGGACCGCGCCGACCAGCGCGCCAATATCGAGCAGCTGCGCGCCTGGGGCTATGCCGCCGAATGGATCGACCTGCGCCAGCTGCGCGAGCTCGAACCCGACATCGACCCGGCGACGGTCGGCGACGCGCCGGTCGCCTACTTTCCGGAGGAGGGGTGGCTCGACCCGGTGCCCTATGCCCATGCGATGCTCGCCGCGGCGCAGCGCCGCCACGGCGCCAGGCTGATCTGCGGCGCGCGGGTCGCCGACCTGACGATGGCGGGCGACCGCGTCACCGGCGTGCGCCTCGCCGACGGTTCGCAGCACGGCGCCGACATCGTCGTCAACTGCGGCGGCCGCTGGGCCAACGAGGCGGTGCGCGAGGCCGGGCTCCATTTGCCGCTCGCGCCGACGGTCGGCTTCCTCGTCTTCACCCCGCCGGTCGCCGCCGGCCTCGGCCGGGTCGTGCGCACGACGGTGATCGACGCACGTCCCGACGGCGCCGGGCGCCTCATGCTGCACTGGAACCCGACCGACGCGACGCTGAGCTTCGACACGAAGCTCAGCCCGTCGATGCCCGAGGCGCGCGACCTGGTGCGCCGCGCGCGCCAGCTGCTGCCGTCGATCGGCGAGGTCGAGCCCGAGGCGGCGCGGATCGCGATCCGCCCGATCCCCGGCGACCATCTGTCGGCGATCGGGCCGGTGCCGCGGACCACGGGCTACTACCTGGCGATCACCCATAGCGGCGTCACGATGTCGCCGTTTCTCGGCCAGGCGGTCGCCGACGAGGTGGTGCGCGGAAGGCAGCGCCCCGAGCTCGCCGATTTCCGCCCGGCGCGCTTCTTCAACTGAGCCGGCGCCGGGCGGCTCCCGGCCGCGGCCGCGGCGATGTGCAACGATTTCGGCAACCGCATCCCTTACGACGCCTATCTGCGGGCGTTCGGCGCGAACCGCGTCCCGGTGCGCTGGCCCGCCGCGGCGCCCAACCTCGAACCGCGCGACGATATCTGGCCGACCGACCCGGCGCCGGCGGTCTGCCGGCTGGAGGATGGCACCAACGCCTTCATGCAGCTGCGCTGGGGCTTCCCGCCGGCGCGGCCGAAAGGCGCCCCGGTGATCAATTTCCGCTCCGAGGGAAGGCGCTTCCCGGTCGGCCGCTGCCTCGTCCCGGCCTCGCATTTCTTCGAGTTCACCGGGCCGCGCTCGCCGAAAGCCAAGTGGAAGTTCACCAAGTCCGGCGAGGATTGGTTCTGCTTTGCCGGATTGTGGCGGCCGCTGCCGCAAGGCGGCGCCGCGTTCACGCTGCTCACCACCGCGCCGGGCCCCGACGTGGCGCCGATCCACGATCGCCAGATGGTGGTGCTGGAGCGCGCCGACTGGCTTGCCTGGCTGGCGCTGAGCCGCCCGGAAGCGGAGCTGCTGCGG
This sequence comes from Allostellaceae bacterium, assembly GCA_035507475.1. Classification (GTDB taxonomy): domain Bacteria; phylum Pseudomonadota; class Alphaproteobacteria; order ATCC43930; family CGMCC-115725; genus DATARH01. The sequence goes on from DATJOB010000478.1 coordinate 11,484, forward strand.
GCCTTGCCGGCGGGCGGGCTCAGCGTCGTTCGCGTCCGCTGAGGCGACGCCGACCCGGCGCGCTCGGGCATCGCTTTACCCGGCGTTAAGACCGCCGGGCCAAGCTCGCGTCGTAGCACCGCGGCCGGACGCGGGCGGAGACGACATGCCGAATAATTTCTTCGAGCCGGAGCGCGGCACCGGCGTGATGGGCTGGGCGCTGCGCCAGCTGGTTTTCTACCTGGTCGGCGGGTTTTTCGTGGTCTGGCTGATTGCCGGCCACGGCGGTTTCCAGTCTTCGGCGCCGGCCGTGGCGCCGCAGGCCGAGAGTGCGCCGGCCGCTGCCGCCGCGGCGCCGGCGGCGCCGACATCGGCACCGGTGGTGCTCGGCCGTCCGGTGGCGACGGCGCTCAACGCGCTGAGCCTGCGCGCCCGCGCCGACGGTTACGTCTACGTCAACGCCGAGGTCAACGGCGCGCCGATGCTGATGGCGTTCGATACCGGCGCCTCGATGGTCTCGCTGACCCAGGCCGATGCGCTCAAGGCTGGGGTCGCCGGCAGCCTCAACTACTCGCTCCAGTTCGGCACCGCGAACGGCCATGCGCGCGGCGCGCCGGTCGTGCTGCGCGGCATCCGCATCGGCGGGCTGGAGATCGACGACGTCAACGCCGTCGTCATGCAGAACCTCAACGTGTCGCTGCTCGGCCAGAGCTTTCTCCGCCGGCTCGAAAGCTATCAGATGCGCGACGGGGTGCTGACGCTGAGCTGGCGCTGACCGGCCATCGTCGCGGGACCGGCGGTCGGCCCGCCGGCAGTCCCGCCGGCAGTCTGCCGACGCTATTCGAGCAGGGCTTCGAGCCGATCGACGCGATGTTGCGCGACCCCGTTGCGCCCGGTGTCGCGGTCGCGCATCGCCGCCTCGACCAGCGCGTCGGCGTCGGCCATCCGCCGCTCGCCCTCGCGCGGCGAGAGCGCGCGCCGGTCGATATCGGCCGAGTATTTCAGCCGCAGCCGCTCCTGCAGCCGCACCAGGTCCGGGTAACGGGCGAACGGGATCGCGTCGCGCTCGATCGCGGCGTTGACGCAGCCGGCATGTGCCGCATAGCTGCCGAGGCGCGGCGGGTACATCTCGTTGCACGCCTTGCGGTCGGCAACGAGGTTGCCGGGCCCGGCCGGAATGCTCGGCACCTTGTAGTCGAACGGCGACGGCACGGAACAGGCGGCCAAGCCGGCGCACAACACCCCGATCGCCCATGTCTGACGCATTCCGGATCTCCTGCTTCGGCCGCCGCGGCTGCGTGCGTCTTCGCGGGTCTTTCCCGGCTCAGTTGATGGCGTAGAGCAGCTCGGCGCTCGGCGCCGCCTTGCCGAGCTCGACCTGCTTCACTGCTGCGATCAACTGCTCATGCGTCCGGGTCGGCAGCCCCAGCGCCCGGCCGCGCTCGACGATGACGCCGTTGATGAAGTCGATCTCGGTGCGTCGCCCCTTCTGCATATCCTGGCCCATCGAGGGCCGCTGCTGCGCGCTGCGCTGCTGCGAGTTGCGCAGCGCCAGCATCAGTGCCTCGACCTCGTCGAGCGCGCCCCTGTCGCCCTCGGCGGCCAGCGCCAGCTTCTCGGCGTCCTGCCCGGCGATGTCTTCGAGCTTATAGCCCTGCGCCTGTCCGATCCGCACCGCCTCACCGCCGAGCCTAATGATGATCTGGCGAATGCGGTCGTCCTGGCGCATGTCGTTGCCGCTGAGCCCGGAGGCGGCCGAAACCCCGTTATGCATCCCGTTGACGCAGAGCTTCGACCAGCGCTCGCCCCAGAGGTTGTCGGTGACGCGGCAGGTGTCGACGGTGCGGATCATCGCCCCCAGCTCCTCGATCCGCGCGGTCATCCGACCGTGCACCTCGCCGACGCGGTAGACTTCGTGGCCCGGCGGGCTCTTCGCGCCGGTGCGGCGGATCTTGCCCGGCGCGTAGAGCTCGGCCGACAAGAGCGCGGCGATCGCGCCCACCGTCTTGCCCCAGCCGACGACACCGGCGATGCGCTCCTCGTTGATGCAGTTCTGCAGCGAGACGCAGTAGCCGCCAGGCGCCAGATACTGTCGCATCATCAGCGTCGCCCACTCGGTGTCGTACGACTTCATCGAGACGAAGCAGATGTCGATCGGCCGCCCCTTGGCGAGCTGCTGCACCTCGGTGAGGTGCAGCGTCTTGGGCCGGGCGCGCACGAATTCGGCCTCGCTCACGCCCTCGATCGCCAGCCCGTCGCGGCGGATCGCCTCGATGTGCTCGGGCCAGGGGTCGACGAGCGTCACATCGAAGCCGTTATGCGACAGGTGGCCGCCGGTATAGCCGCCGATCGCCCCGGCGCCGAACACCACAATGCGCTTCTCCATGCCGCTCTCCTCGATGACCCGGTCGATGACCCGGCGGGCGGCATGATAAGCTGGGATCGCGGGACCGCGAAAGGACGGCGCCATGACCAGCGACAGGCAGATGCGGATGGGTCTGTCGATGCGCTACCACGGCTATCATCTCGGCGCCTGGCGGCATCCCGAGGTGCCGGCCGCGGGTCCGCTCGACTGGCGCTATTTTCTCAACACCGCGCGGCTTGCCGAAGCGGCGTGCTTCGACATGGTGTTCCTCGCCGACGGGATCGGTATCAGGGTGCGCGACGAGCCGCCCGGCGCGCTCTGCCGCTCGGCGCATACGGTCGAGCTCGAGCCGCTGACCCTCTACGCGGCGATCGCCACGCATACCGAGCATATCGGCTTCGTCGCCACCGCCTCGACCAGCTACAACGAGCCCTACCACATCGCCCGCAAATTCGCCTCGCTCGACCATATCAGCGGCGGTCGCGCCGGCTGGAACATCGTCACCTCGTGGTCGGACGAGGAGGCGCGCAACTTCGGCCGCGAGAAGCATTTCGACTACGAGACGCGCTACGACCGCGCGATGGAGTTCGTCGAGGTCGTCACCGGGCTGTGGGACAGCTTCGAGGACGACGCGATGCGCCGGGACAAGGAGAGCGGCATCTATTTCGACGCGGCGAAGATGCATATCCTCGATCACAAGGGGACGCATTTCTCGGTGCGCGGGCCGCTCTCCTCGGCGCGCACGCCGCAGGGGCGGCCGCTGATCGTCCAGGCCGGCGCGGCCGAGCGCGGCCAGGACATCGCCGGCGCCCATGCCGACATCGTCTACGCGATGCCGTTCGACCTTGCGGCGGCGCAGAAATATTACGCCGCGATCCGCGCCAGCGCGCTGCGCCACGGCCGCTCGGCCGACGCGGTCAAGGTGCTGCCGGGGCTGGTGCCCTATGTCGGCCGCACCGAGAGCGAGGCGCGCGCCAAATACGATGCGATGCGCCGGCTGATCCACCCGACGGTCGGGCTCTCGATCCTTTACGCCTATTGCGGCGACCTCTCCACGTATCCGCTCGACGGGCCGGTGCCCGAACCGAGCGGCGACGAGCCGCTCAAGAGCATCGGCGGCGAGCTGCGCGAGCTGGCGCGCCGCGACGGGCTCAGCATCCGCGGCCTCTACGAGATGATGGCGGCCGGCAACAGCTGCCGGGTGATGGTCGGCACCGCCGAACAGATCGCCGACGACATGGAGCGCTGGTTCAAGGAGGGTGCTGCCGACGGCTTCAACATCTGCGCCTCGCACCTGCCGGGCGGGCTCGAGGATTTTGCCCGGCTGGTCGTGCCCGAGCTGCAGCGCCGCGGTCTGTTCCGCACCGCCTACGAGGGGCGGACGCTGCGCGAGAATCTCGGCCTGCCGCCGCTCGTCAACCGCTACGCACGACAGGGCCCGTCGTCGCAGGCCGCCGAATAGGCCGGGCCCCGGTCAGTAGCTCGGCCTGGTCGGGAACGGGGTCAGCTGCAGCTCGTGCGTCCAGCACGAGCGGTCCTGGGTGTGCAGATACCAGAACGCCTCGGCGATCTTGACCGGGTTGATGATCAGGTCCGGCCGGTTCTGCAGCCGCGGCATCGCCCGCGTGCCGGGCGAGTCGATGGTGCCGTCGATGACGATGTTGGCGACGTGCACCCCGTGCTCCGAATACTCCTCCGTCAGCACCTGGGCGAGCGTGCGCATCATCCCCCGCGGATAGTAGAGCGACTGGCCGGTCAGCCGCTTGCGGCCGCGCAGCGAGCTCGAATTGTTGGAGAAGAAGAACGAGCCGCGGCCGCTCTTGCGCATCGCCGGCAGCACCTGCTGGGCGACGAGGAACGGGCCGCGGCAGGCGATGTGGAGCGCCGTGTCGAGGATTGCCACCGGCACGTATTCGAGCAGCTCCTTGTCGGGCGGCAGCTCGCGGCCTTCGAGATACCCGGCGTTGTAGATCAGCACCTCGGGATCGCCGGCCTCGCGCCGGATGCGCTCGAAGGCGCCGGCGATCGAGTCCTGCGAGGCGAGGTCGAGCTCGACGACGGCGCAGGCGCCGCCCTGCGCGCGGATCGCGGCCGCGAGCGATGCGGCGTTGCTTTCGCGGCGGGTCGTCAGCACCGTGAAGAAGCCTTCCTGCGCGAATTTCTGCGCGATCGCGCCACCGACCCCCCAGCGGATGCCGGCCGGCAGCTCGCTGTCGTCGACGCTGTGGCCGTGCGCCAAGAGCGTGTTGCGCCCGTCCGACTGCCATTTCGAGGTCGCGCCCACCACCACGCAGACCGGCTTGCCGCTGGCGTCGCTCATGCCGTCCCTCCGAGTTTTGTGCGCTGGGATCATAGGCCCGTCTTGCCGCCGGACAGAAGCCGGAACACTGCCGCGCGTTGCCGCGGACCGCTGCGGAGCAGACAGGGAGTCACCGGCGGAAGCGGCGCAGGAACGCGACGAGGCGCGGGTTGTCCGCCTCCTCGAAGATCGCGCGCGGCGAGCCGTGCTCGACGATCGCCCCGTGATCCATGAAGCTGACCGCGGAGGCGACCTCGCGGGCGAAACTCATCTCGTGGGTCACGACGATCATCGTCATGCCCTCCTCGGTCAACTGGCGGATCACCGCGAGCACCTCGTCGACCAGCTCCGGATCGAGCGCCGAGGTCACCTCGTCGAACAGCACCACCTCGGGTGCCATCGCCAGAGCGCGGGCGATGGCCACGCGCTGCGCCTGGCCCCCCGACAGGTGCCGCGGATAGACGTCGCGCTTGGCGGCGAGCCCGACCTTGGCGAGCAGCCCCTCGGCGATCTCCTGCGCCTCGGCGAGCGGCAGCCGCTTCACCGTGCGCGGCCCCTCCATCACGTTCTGCAGCGCGGTCATGTGCGGGAACAGGTGGAACTGCTGGAACACCATGCCGACACGCGCGCGGAACGCCGCCTGCTCGCGGGTCGACAGCGTCTTGCGCCCGGTGCCGAACTCGATGCTGACATCGCCGATCCGCAGCCGGCCGCCGGTCGGCTCCTCGAGCAGGTTGATGCAGCGCAGCAGGGTCGACTTGCCGCAGCCGCTCGGCCCGATGATGAATTGCGCCTCGCCGCGGCCCACCGTGAGCCGCGCCGCCTTGACCGCCTCTAGCTCCCCATAGCGCTTGTGCAGGTCCTCGATCTCGATCATCGGCCGCTCGTCCGCGGCGCGGGCGGCGCCGTCCGTTCGCGCGGCCTCAGATGTCATCGCGCCGCTCCAGCCGCTTGGCGAGCTTCTGCATCGGATAGAGGATGACGAAATAGGCGAGCCCGAGGCTGGTGTAGATTTCCAGCGGCCGGAAGGTCTCCGACACCAGGATCTGCGCGCTGTACATCAGGTCGGGTACCGCCACGACGGACAGCAGCGAGGTGTTCTTCAGCTGCAGCACCGACTGGTTGACGAAGGGCGGCAGCATGCGGCGCGTCGCCTGCGGCAGCACGATGCGCTGCATGACCTGGCGCGGCATCATGCCGATCGCGCGCGCCGCCTGCCACTGGCCGCGGTCGATCGACTGGATGCCGCCGCGGAAGATCTCGGCCGAGAACGCGCCCATGTAGCAGGTCAGGCCGAGGCCCGCGGCGAGCCAGGCCGGGATCGAGACGTTCACCGCCACCGGCAGCGCGTAATAGAACCAGATGATCTGGATCAAGAGCGGCGTGCAGCGGAACAGCTGCACGAACCCGCTCACCGGCGCGGTCAGTATGCGGTGCCGGCTGAGCAGCGCCATGCCGCAGACGACGCCGATCAACAGCCCGGCGGCGATCGTCGCGATCGAATAGCCGATCGTGACGACGAAACCCCAGAACCACAGCCCGGGGTGCAGGGTAACCGCGCCGAAGTCCCAGTTGTACCCCATTCGAATGAGCGCTCCCCGGGCGCCCGCCGCCGTCCCGTGCCCCGCGCGCGGCCGTCGTCGCCCCGCGATCCGCAACCGAGGTCGAGGATTGGACGGGGGTGCTTTTCCGTCAAGAATAAATTATCCTGCGAAGAAACCATTGCCGGCACGGGCTTTTTCGGCGGCGGGAACACGGCGACGCGATGGCGGAGAGATCGATCGACAGCGCGCCCCGTCGGCGCCGCGCGGCCACCGCCGGGCCGCCTGCGGCGCGCGTCGACAACCGGCTCGAAGCGGCGCTCGGCCAGGTGGTGCGCGAGTTCCGCAAGCGCGCCGGGCTCGGCATTTCCGAGCTGGCGCGTCGCGCCGGGCTGTCGCCCGGCATGGTGTCGAAGATCGAGAACGGCGCGATCTCGCCATCGCTCGCCAGCATCCGTGCGCTGGCGCGCGCGCTGCAGGTGCCGGTGACCTCGCTGTTCCGCGAGTTCGACGAGATCACCGACGCGACCTTCGTGCGCGCCGGCGAGGGGACCGTCGTGCACCGCGACGGGCTCAGCCTGTCGCACGAATACCGGGTGCTCGGGCAGACGACCGCAAAGGGGATCGCGGTCGAACCGTATCTGATGACCTATCGCGACGATTCGCAGGTGCTGCCGTTCCTGCACCGCGCCGGTACGCAGTTCATCTACATGCTCGAAGGCCGGGTGAGCTACCGCCACGGCAACCGGACCTATCTGATGTCGCCCGGCGACTCGCTCCTGTTCCAGGCCGACGTGCCGCACGGCCCCGAGGAGCTGCTGCAGACGCCGGTGCGCTATCTCTCGGTGCTGTGCTTCCTCGGCGGCATGGGCGGCTGACCCGCCCGGCTTGCCCTAGAACTGCACGTCCGCCGGGATCGAGGCGGGGTCGATGCCGATGCTCGCCATCGCCGCCATCAGCCACGCGGTGATGTTGCCGTTGGCGCGGTTGTATTCGGCCCAGCGCTGCAGGAACTTCTGGAACCGCCCGTCGTCGAGCCGCACCCCGGCATAGGAGGGCAGCGCATAGAGCGGCGTCATCAGGTGCACCGGCCCCAGGCTCTTGTTCTTCTGCAGCGCGCCGAGGCTCCCCATGATGCCGTCGATATAGCGGTCGGCGCGGCCGCCCATCAGCGCCAGGATGCAGTCGTTGGCGTCGGGCAGGGCCACCTGCGTCGACTTCGGCGCAAAGCGCTTGATCTGCTGCTCGGAGCTGTTGCCGACCGCATAGCAGACGCGGATCGCCGGGTCGTTGAGGTCGCTCCAGCGGTCGCCCGGCGCCTTCCAGCCGGGACGGTCGAGGGCACCGAAGCCGAGCGTGTAGAGCGGCCCGGCGAAATCGATCGCCAGCGCCCGCTCGGGCGTCGCGTTGAACCCGAAGAATACGTTGCACTTGTCGCTTTGCAGGTCGAGGACGACGGTCTTGAAGCTGGTCTCGACGAAGCTCGGCTCGACATGCAGGCTGTTTGCGACGTCCTTCGCCATGTCGATGGCGAAGCCCTTCCAGTTGCCGTCGGAATCCTTCCAGGAGTAGGGCTGATAGGCCGGCACCGCGCAGACCACGAGCTTCTTGGCGCCCATGATCTCCGACCAGGCCGAGGCCTGGTCGGCCGACGCCGCGCCGAGGCCCAAGAGCAAGCCGCCCAGCCCGGCGGCGACCGCGCCCAAAAACCGAAGGTTCACGACTGCCTCCCCTGCCTTGCCCCTGTCTGCGCGGCCCCTCGCTTCGTCGAGGCCCGGCTTTGAGAAGACCGTTGCACGGCCCCTAATTCCTGTCAAGAATGGATTATCTTCGGAGGAAACCCGGATGGCGGGCGAGTTCCACTTCACATTCGAGGGCCGACCGGTCGCCGCGCGCGAGGGCCAAAGTGTCGCGGCGGCGCTCATCGCCGCCGGCGAGCGCTGTCTGCGGATCGACGAGGCGGGCCGGCCGAAGGGCGTCGTCTGCGGCATCGGTGTGTGCTGGGAATGCCGCTGCAGCATCGACGGCAAGCCCGACATCCGCGCGTGCATGACCCCGGCCCAAGCCGGCATGGCGGTGCGGCGCCAGCACGGGCTCAACCCGTGAGCCGGTCCGTCGCGATCGTCGGCGCCGGGCCGGCCGGCATGGCCGCGGCGATCGAGGCCGTCGCGCGCGGCGCGCGGGTGACGCTCATCGACGAGGCGGCTTTGCCCGGCGGCCAGATCTACCGGCAGGCGCATCCGTCGCTGCCGGGGGCAGACTTCGCCGATGCCGGCGAGAGCGCGCGCAAGGCGGAGCTGCTGCGCCGCTTCCGCGCGGCGGCTGAGGCGATCGACTACCGCCCCGGCACCGCCGCCTATGCCCTCTTCGGCAATGGCGAGCTGCACGTTGCGGCCGGTGCCGCGACCGAGGTGCTGCGCCCCGACGCGGTCGTGCTGGCGACCGGGGTGCGCGAGGTGGCGGTCCCGTTTCCCGGCTGGACCACGCCGGGCGTGATGTTCGCCGGCGGCGCGCAGGCGCTGCTGAAGGCGCAGCGCGTGCCGCCGGGGCGCGAGGCGGTGGTCGCCGGTTGCGGCCCGCTGCCGCTCGTCGTCGCGGCGCAGCTCGCGCGCGCCGGGGTCGCGGTGAAGGCGCTCGCGCTGCTGCGCCCGTTGCGCCAGATGGCCGCCGACCCGGCGGCGCTGTGGCAGGGTCGGCGGCTCGTCTTTGAGGGGATGCGCTACGGCCGGAGTCTGCGGCAGGCCGGCGTTCCCCGGCTGACCGGTCATGTGCCGGTGCGGGCACTGGGCGAAGACCGGCTCACCGGGGTGGTGCTCGCGCGGGTCGACGCGGAAGGGCGACCGGTTCGCGGCAGCGAGCACGAGATCGCCTGCGATCTGCTTGCGTTGAATTACGGCTTTGCCGCCAACAGCGAGCTCGTCGCGATGGCGGGCGCGCGGATGCGCCGCGACCCGATCGGCGGCTGGCTGCCGGAGGTCGACGAATTCGGCCGCACCTCGCTGCCCGGCGTGTTCGTCGCCGGCGACGGCGCCGGGCTGCGCGGCGCGCTGGTCGCCGAAGCCGAGGGCGGCATCGTCGGCGCTGCGGCGGCGTCGGGCGCGGGCGATGACGCGCTGCGCGCCACGCTGGGCGACGCGTTCGCACGGCGTCGGCAATGGGCGGCGTTCCAGCGCGCGGTGCGCGGCACGCTGCGCGTTCCCGCGGGGCTGTGGTCGCTCGCCGCCGACGACACGGTCGTCTGCCGCTGCGAGAACGTCGCGCTGCGCGATATCCGCGAGGCTGTGGCGGGCGGCCATCGCTCGCTCAACGCGGTCAAGCGCAACGTGCGCAGCGGCATGGGATGGTGCGGCGGACGCATTTGCCTGCCGGCGATCGCGGCGCTGGCGGAACTGCATGGCGGCGTGCCGCCCGATGCTATGATGACGCCGCGCCCGATGGTGCGACCGGTCACCTTCGCCGCCCTGGCGGCCCAGCAGAAGGCGCGCAGCGCATGAACCACACCGCGGTCGACGTGCTGATCGTCGGGGCCGGCGCCTACGGCCTCTCGTCCGCCTGGCACATGGCCAGACGCCGCGACGGGCACCGCATCCTGGTCGTCGACGAGGGCGAATTCGCGAGCGGCGCGACCGGTCGCAACGGCGCGGGCTTCCGCATCCAGTGGGGGCTCGAGCTCAACATCCGGCTCTGCCAGGAGAGCCTCGCGTTTTTTGAGACCGCGGCCGAGCAGCTCGACTATCCGCAGGGCATCGAGCTGAAACAGGACGGCTATCTCGTGCTCGCGCACAGCGAGAAGGCCTATGCGACGCTCGAATCGGTGCTGCCGACCCAGCACCGGCTCGGCGTGCCGAGCGAGCTCCTCGACGCCGACGACTGCACCAGGATGGTGCCGGGTCTCGGCACCGATCGGCTGGTCGGCGGCTCGTTCTGCGGCAAGGACGGCAGCGCCTCGCCGTTCCGCGTGCTCGACGGGCTGCTCAAGGCGTTGCGCCGCGAGCCCAATGTCGAGGTGCGCTACGGCACCCGCGTACACCGGATCGAGAAGACCAACGGCAGCTTCCGTGCCCAGCTTGCCGAGGGCGAGATCGAGGCGAAGCAGGTGCTGCTCTGCACCGACTGGGCGGTGCCCGAGCTCGCCGGCCAGATGGGGGTCGATCTCCCGGTCGTCAGCCTGCCCAAGGAGGCGATCGTCACCGTGCCGACCGCGCCGCTGGTCAAGCCGATCCTCGTGTCGCTCGAACACCACATCTCGGTCAACCAGGTCGACCGCGGCTCGATCGTTTTCGTCGTGGCGCGCCAGCGCGAAGGGACGAGCATCGCCTCGACCCCGGATTTCCTCGCCTATGCGGCGCCCAAGATCGTCGACCTGCTGCCCGGCGTCGCCGATGTGCCGGTGCTGCGCAGCTGGGGCGGGGTATCGAGCACGACCCCCGACATGCAGCCGATCCTCGGCGAGACCGAGGTCGAAGGCCTCTACGTCGCGGTCTCCTCGTTCCGCGGCTTCATGACGTCGCCGGCGGTCGGCCGCATGATGGCCGGGCTCGTCCTCGACGGCGACACCAACGACCCGGTGCTCGCCCAGCTCGGCCCGCGCCGGTTCAAGACCGGCGAGATGATCGTCGAGCCGCTGCTCAACCAGGAATAGCGCGGAAGGGGGAAGCGGATGCGGCAGCTCGACGGCAAGGTCGCCTGGGTCACCGGCGGCGGCACCGGGATCGGCGAGGCCGCGGCGCTGATGCTCGCCGGCGAGGGCGCCGCGGTGGTGCTGACCGGCCGCCGCCGCGAACCGCTCGACGGCGTCGCCGCGCGCATCGCCGAGCGGGGCGGCACCGCGCACGTCCAGCCGGGCGACCTCACCGCGCCCGAGGATGTGCGCCGCATCGGCGACTGGATCCGCGAGCGGATCGGCCGGCTCGACATCCTCGTCAACAATGCCGGGATCAACATCAACGACCGGCATTGGGACAAGCTGACCCCGGAAACCACCAAGCTGATGGTCGACGGCAACCTCGCCGCGGCGGCGGCCTGCGTCACCGTCGCGCTGCCGCTGATGCGGGCGCGCAAGGACGGCGTCATCATCCACACCGCGTCGATGGCCGGGCGCTTCATCGGCGGCTTCCCGGGCCCGATCTACACCGCGGCCAAGCACGGCGTCGTCGCGATGAGCCATACGATCAACATGCAGGAATGCGTCAACGGGATCAGGTCCTGCGTCTTTCTGCCCGGCGAGGTCGCGACGCCGATCCTCGACAGCCGGCCGAACCCGGTCGGCCCCGAGGTGCGCGCCCGGATGGTCCAGCCTGCCGACTGCGCCGACCTCATCCGCTACATCTGCCTGCTGCCGGCGCGGCTCTGCATGAACGAGGTGATGCTGAGCCCGACCTGGAACCGCCGCTACGTCGCCGAGATCGAGAAGCTGTCGTCCTTGTGATTATCACCTTTGATGCGACAGGCTGGTGCTTGACGCATCGGGCGTCGGCGTGCACTCACCGCGCATCGTTTTAAACACCTGTCGGGAAACGCCAGATGACGATTTGCTTGACCCGGCGCGCCTTCGGGCGCGCGGCCGCGGCCGCGGCCCTGCCGCTCGCCGTGCCGTTCGTGCCTCGCGCCAAGGCCGCGCCGCTGACGCTGCGCTGCTCGCTCGACACCGCGCCGTCGCACCCGCGCAACGTCGCGTTCCGGGATTTTCTCGACAAGCTCGAAAAGGCCTCGAACGGCCAGATCGAGACCAAGCTGTTCGAGAGCGGCTCGCTGTTCCCGGACCTGCAGGTCGTCAAGGCGCTGGTCCAGGGCCAGGTGGAGATGGTCTGCCCCGGCACCTGGACGATCACCGGCTTCGCCCCCGACGCCGATTTCTCGCAGCTGCCCGCCTTCTACGGCCAGCCGGTCGAGGTCGTCCACAAGGCGACCGACGGCGCCGCCGGCAAGTTCGTCAACCGGAAGGTGGCGGACAAGCTCGGCGTGCAGGTTCTCGGCGGCTGGTTCGATCTCGGCTTCAACAACTGGTACTCGACCAAGAAGCCGCTCGGCGCGCTCGCCGACCTGAAGGACATGAAGCTGCGCAGCCCGGGCGGCGTGCTCAATTCCTGGCGCATCCGCTTCTTCGGCGGCATCCCCAACGTGACCGCCTGGCCCGACGTGCCGCTGGCGATGTCGCAAGGCACGTTCGACGGCCTCATCAGCACAAACGAGAGCGTCAACAGCGCCAAGCTCGTCGATTCCGGCCTGCATCATTCGCTGCAGGACCGTCAGGGCATGGGCCTCTACGTACCCATGGTCAACAAGGACTTCTGGGCGAAGCTCGATCCCAAGCTGCAGGAGACGATCCTCAAGCTGTGGAGCGACAACCTGCCGACCTATCGCGAGAACACCGCGAAATCGCAGCAGAACGGCCGCGCCGCGCTGGAGAAGGCCGGCGTCGCCTTTGTCGACGTGCCGCAGGCCGAGCTCGACAAGGTGCGCGAGAAGATGCTGCCGGAGCAGGACAAGGTCGCCAGCGACTCGCACATGTCGAGCGAACTGATCAAGCTGGTCATGGCGGATGTCGGCGCCTGAGCCGGCGGCGGCGCCGCGGGTCTTCGCCCGCGGCCTCGCCATCTGGGACCGCATCGAGCGGCTGCTCGTCGGCGTCCTCGGCGCCTGCGCGATGGCGATCGCCGCGACCCAGGTGTTCGGCCGTTATATCGACCCGGCGGCGGCGATCACCTGGGCCGAGGAGGTCATCGTCTACATCGCTGTCTGGGCGGTGATGATCATCGCGAGCCAGCTCGTCGCACGCGACGCGCTCGTTCGACCCGACCTGGTGCTGCGCCTGCTGCGGCCCGGCGTGCAGCGCTGGGTCGAGATGTTCAACTGCCTGGTGGCGATCGCCTTCACCTTCGGCATGGTGTGGTACGGCTGGACGGTGGTCGCCACCGCGGTCCTGCTCGACCAGCGCAGCTCCTCCGACCTGCAGTTCCCGCTATGGATCTATTATCTCGCGCTGCCGACCGGCGGCGCGCTGATGCTCGGCCGCTACCTGATCCGGCTGGCCCGCTACGCCTTTTTCTTCGACCCGCGGACGATGAGCGTCGGTCATCTCCCCGCGCACGAGGCGCCGGCCGAGCTGGCCACGCCGATAAAATAGCCGGCGTCGGCGATGTGGACCTTCGGCTTCCTCTTGCTGTTCTTCGGCCTCCTCGCCGCCGGGATGCCGATCTTCCTGGTGCTCGGGGCCTGCGCGGCGGTGCTCTATTTCGCCTCGGGCCAGCCGCTCGTCGGTCTGGCCCAAAACATGATCGACCAGCTCAACTCGACGACGCTGATGGCGCTGCCGCTCTTCGTGATGGCCGCCGCGTTCATGCGGCGCGGCGGGGTGGCGCAGGCGCTCGTCGACCTGTCGGCCGCCTGGCTCGGCGGCATCAAGGGCTCGCTCGGCCTGGTGACGGTGGTGTCCTGCGCGCTGTTCGCGGCGATATCCGGCTCGTCGGTCGCGACGGCGCTGGCGATGGGCACGATCCTCCTGCCGGCGATGCTGGAGCGCGGCTATCCGCGCTCGTTCGCGTTGGGGGTGCTTGGCGCCTCGGGCACGATCGGCGTCGTGATCCCGCCGTCGCTGGCGCTGATCCTCTACGGCATCGTCACCGAGCAGTCGGTGCCGCGGCTTTTCCTCGCCGGCATCATCCCCGGTCTGGTGCAGGCCGCGGCGTTCTTTTTCTGGGTGCTCTATTACGCTCGTCTCAAGGACTTTCCGGCCGAGCCGGCGCTGCCGCTCGCCGAGCGCATCCGCGTCAGCTGGCGCGCGCTGCCGGCGATGGCGGTGCCGGCGGTGGTGCTCGGCGGCATCTACGGCGGGTTCATGACGGTGACCGAGTCGGCGGCGATGGCCGCGGTCACCGCGCTCGTCGTCAGTCTCGTGGTCTATCGCGGCTTCCGCTGGACGCGCATTCTCGAGGTGATCGCCGAGGCCCTGGCCTCGGCCGGCGTCATCATGCTGATCATCGCCACCGCGCTGGTTTTCGGCCACTGGATGACCGGCTCGGGCATTCCCGGCCAGCTCGTGCAATACGCGGCGAAGCAGAATTTCAGCACGATCGGCTTCCTGCTGGTGATGAACGTCCTGCTCCTCATCATCGGCTGCTTTCTCGAAGTCGTCGGCACGCTGCTGCTGGTGATGCCGATCCTCGGGCCGGTGCTGGCGCCGCTCGGCGTCAATCCGGTGCATTTCGGGATCATCTTCACCCACAACATGGAGGTCGGGCTGGTGCATCCGCCGGTCGGCCTCAACCTCTACGTGCTGTCGACCATTTCCGACGCGCCGATCGGCGAGGTGATCCGCGGTATCCTGCCGTTTCTGGTCATCCTGCTGCTGGTGCTGGCGGTGATTACCTATTGGCCGCCGCTGACGCTGTGGCTGCCCGATCTGGTGTTCGGCAAGTAGCCCGCGATAGATTGCAGGACAGATCGCAGGGCAGACGCCCGGTCCATCGCCTTTTTGGGG
>DATJOB010000479.1:0-5588 GCA_035507475.1 Allostellaceae bacterium
GTGTTGATCACCGCGCCGATCCCGGTGGTGACGCCGCAGCCGATGTAGCAGACCTTGTCGAACGGCGCGTCCTCGCGGATTTTCGCGACCGCGATCTCGGGCAGCACGGTGAAGTTCGAGAATGTCGAGCAGCCCATGTAATGGTGGATTTTGTCGCCACCGAGCGAGAAGCGGCTGGTGCCGTCGGGCATGACGCCCTGGCCCTGGGTCGCGCGGATCGCGGTGCACAGATTGGTCTTGCGGCTGAGGCACGACTCGCATTGCCGGCATTCCGGCGTGTAGAGCGGAATGACGTGGTCGCCCTTCTTGAGCGTCGTCACCCCCGGCCCGACATCGACCACGATGCCCGCGCCCTCGTGGCCAAGGATCGCCGGAAACAGCCCTTCGGGGTCGCCGCCCGACAGGGTGAACGCGTCGGTATGGCAGATGCCGGTCGCCTTGACCTCGACCAGCACCTCGCCCGCCTTCGGCCCGTCGAGCGTCACCGTCTCGATGGTGAGCGGCTTTCCCGCCTCGTGAGCCACCGCCGCGCGCGTTTCCATATGAAGCCTCCTCGAACCCAGGGCGCGGCACTATAGCGCGGGGGAAATTACCGGCAGACTGAATCCAGCCGCATTGCCGCCGCCTTTTGCCGGTATCGCGCGCAGAAAATAGCGCGAGTATGGCTGCAATGGATCGCTTCGAGACGACGGCTAGCAAGGTTCCAGAAGTCACCCTTGTTTTTTGGATCATCAAAATCGCCGCCACCACGCTCGGCGAAACCGGCGGCGACTCGGTGACGATGACGTTCCTGCACGCCGACAAGAATGCCCATAACGGCGGCTATTTGATCGGGACCGCATTGTTCTTTTCCCTTTTGGTGGCCTTCGCCATCTGGCAGACCGCGGCCAAGCGGTTTCACCCCTTCCTCTACTGGGCCACCATCGTCGCCTCGACGACGGCGGGGACGACGATGGCCGATTTCGCCGACCGCTCGTTGGGCATCGGCTACAGCGGCGGCTCGTTGCTGCTGCTCCTGTCGCTGCTCTGCGTGCTCGGGGTTTGGTATTGGTCGCTCGGCTCGATATCGGTCAACACGGTCAATGCGCCCAAGGTCGAGGCGTTCTACTGGCTAGCGATCACCTTTTCCCAGACCTTGGGAACCGCGCTCGGCGATTGGATGGCCGACACCTCCGGCCTTGGATACGCGGGCGGCGCGCTGGTGTTCGCGGCTGGGCTGGCGGCCGTCGCGGCGGCCTATTTCTGGACCTCGGCGTCTCGTGTCCTCTTGTTTTGGGTGGCGTTCATCCTGACCCGGCCGCTCGGCGCGACCGTTGGTGACTTTCTCGACAAGCCGCTAAACGCCGGCGGGCTGGCGCTCAGCCGGCCGATTGCCTCGGCGGTGATTGGGGTGCTGATCCTTGCTTGCATTGTTGTGTTGCCGCAACGGGCGGGGACGCATCCGGTCAAGGTCAAGGCGTAGCGATGTCCCCGCCCACCGCGGGCGGGACCATAACCTATGGGTGGCTCGCTGATCCTTTTCGCCCTGGTGCTGCTGTCGCTTGGGGTGTGGCGGGCGGTGGTCGGCTCGGTCTCGGTGACGGCGATTACCTCGCGCAAGGTCGAGGCGTTTTATTGGATGACGATCCTGTTCTCGAACACGCTCGGCACCGCACTCGGCGATTGGCTCGCCGATTCAGGGCCGGGCTACGAGGGCGGCGCGCTGATCTTCGGGGCCATGCTCGCGGTGATTGCCGCCGCCTATTTCGTCACCGAGATATCGCACACGCTGCTGTTCTGGGCCGCGTTTATCCTGACCCGGCCGCTCGGCGCGACGCTCGGCGATTTGTTGACGAAGCCCGTCGCCAATGGCGGCTTCAACCTTAGCCGCATCGAGTCGTCGGCGACAATCGCGGTGTTCATCCTCGGCTGCATTCTTGTGCTGCCGCAGCGCGCGGGACGTCATCCGGGGGAGGCGTAACCGACCGGTTTTGTGCTAATCGTCGCGGGGGCAAATGCGGCGGATGGTTTAATGCCACGTATCGCGGTCGGCGGTTTTCAGCACGAGACGAACACCTTTGCGCCGTTGCGCGCGACCTGGGCCGATTTCGAGCGCGCCGATGCGTGGCCGGGGTATGTCCGCGGGCCCGAACTGTTCGAGGCGGTCCAGGGCGTCAACATCCCGATCGCCGGTGCGGTCGAGGCGCTGCGCGCGCTCGGCCACGAGCTGGTGCCGCTGTCGTGGTGCTCGGCGCCGCCCTCGTCCTATGTCGAGGAGGCGGCGTACGAAAAGGTGGTCGGCGCGCTGCTCGAAGACCTTGCCGCCGCGACGGAACAGGGGCCGCTCGACGGCCTCTACCTCGACCTGCACGGCGCGATGGTCGCCGAGCATCACGAGGACGGCGAGGGCGAGCTCTTGCGCCGCGTCCGCGGGCTGGTCGGCGAGCGATTGCCGATCGTCGCCAGCCTCGACTTCCACACCAACATGACGCGCGAGATGGTGCGCCATGCGAGCGCGATGGTCGGCTACAAGACCTATCCGCATGTCGACATGGCGGCGACCGGCGGCCGCGCCGCCCGGCTGCTCGACCGGCTGATCCGCGACAAGCGGCCGCTCGCCAAGGCGTTCCGCCAGGTCGATTTCCTGATCCCGCTGGTCTGGCAATGCACGCTCGCCGACCCGACCAAGGGCGTCTTCGACCTGATCGACGAGATCGAGCGCGGCGGCGCGCCGGGCGGCACGACCCACAACCAGGGCATCGTCAGCATCACCCATACGCCCGGCTTCCCGCCCGCCGACATCGCCGAATGCGGCCCCGCGCTGGTGGTCTACGGCGACGACCAGGAGACCGCGGAGGCCGCCGCCGACCGCATCCTCGCGGCGATCAGGGCGCGGGAAGGCGACTTCGCCGGGCGGCTCTACAGCGCCGACGAAGCGGTCGAGGAGGCGCTGCGCCTGGCGCGGAGCGCGACGAAGCCGGTCGTGCTCGCCGACATCCAGGACAATCCGGGCGCCGGCGGCACCTCGGACACGGTCGGCCTGCTGCGCGCCCTCATCGCGCACAAGGCGGCCGGCGCGGCGATCGGGCTGATCGTCGACGAGGCCGCGGCGGCGGCGGCGCACGCGGCCGGCGAGGGCGCGCTCCTGCCGTGCGGCGTCGGCGCCAAGGTCGGCTATGCCGGCGAGACCCCGGTCGAGGCGCGATGGCGCGTGACGCGCGTGGCGAGCGGCGAGTTCACCGGCACCGGGCCGATGTATGGCGGCGCCCGGTTCCATATCGGACCGATGGCGGTGGTGACCGACGAGGATAGCGGCGTGTCGGCGGTGCTTGCCGCCCGGCGCGTCCAGGCGATCGACCAGGCGCAGTTCCGCCATGTCGGGATCGAGCCGACCGCAGTACCGATCCTCGGGCTCAAATCGACCGTACATTTCCGCGCCGATTTCCAGCCGATTGCCGAGGCGGTGCTGTGCGTGTTGTCGCCCGGCGCCCATGTCAGCGACCCGGTGGAGCTGCCCTACAAGCAGCTGCGCTCGGGAATCCGCAAACGGCCGCTCGGTCCGTTAAGCGGCTAGGGAGGAAGCCATGACCGACGCCGGCTACGTCCATCCCGAATACCTCGTCGAGACCGATTGGCTCGCGACGCGTCTCGGCGATCCGAAGCTCGTCGTGCTCGACTGCACGACCCACCTGATCCCCGACCCGAAGATCACCTATACGGTGAAGCCCGGCCGCGAGGATTTCGAGCAGGGCCACATTCCCGGCGCGCAGTTCCTCGACCTGCAGGCCGATCTCTCCGACAACGCCAGGCTGCCGCTGCGCTTCATGCTGCCGCCGCCGGGCGAGTTCGCCGCGGCGATGCGCCGCTTCGGCGTCGGCGACGACAGCAGGGTCGTCACCTACAGCACCGCCAACCCGCAATGGGCGACGCGGGTGTGGTGGGTGCTGCGGGTCTACGGTTTCGACAACTGCGCCGTGCTGAACGGCGGCTTTGCGAAATGGGCGCGCGAAGGGCGCGCGGTCGAGACCGGGCCGGCGAAACCGCGCCCGGCCGGCCGCTTCTCCGAGCGGCCGGCGCGGCCGCTGATGGCCGACAAGAACGATGTGCTGGCGGCGATTGGCGACGGCGCGGTGTGCACGATCAACGCGCTGCAGGCGGTGCAGCACGCCGGTACCGGCGGCAACAGCTACGGCCGGCCGGGACGCATCGCCGGCAGCGTCAACGTGCCGACTGCCGGGCTGATCGACCCGGCAAGCAACACCTTCCTGCCGCCGGCGGAGCTGCGCGCCCGGTTCGACGCGGTCGACGCCTTCGACAAGCGGGTCATCACCTATTGCGGCGGCGGCATCGCGGCGAGCGCGACGGCGCATGCGCTGGTGATGCTCGGCCATCCCGACGTGCGGCTCTACGACGCCTCGCTGTCGGAATGGGCGGTCGACCCGGCGCTGCCGATGCAGACCGGCTGAGCCCGCCGCGCGCGCTCAGTCCTCGGCGCCGGTCGCGCGGCGAAAGCGGTCCTTGAGCAGTACGCCGTCGCGCGGCGGCAGCACGCGCGGCGGCTCGTCGGCGAGGATCGCGACGCGCGCGAACAGCGTCCGCTCCTTCAGCTCGACCCGGCGCGCGAAATCGGCGAGCGCCGCCTCGTCGGCGATGTCGAATGCGGCGCCGATGCCGCAGCCGCGCGCCACCGCGGCGAGATCGACCGCGCTGGCGGTGTGGCTCGGCTGCATCCCGGTCTCGGCGTAGCGGCCGTTGTCGAACACCGCGAGCGCGAGGTTCGGCGGCGCCTGCACCGCGATCGTCGCCAGCGCGCCGAGCCCCATCAGCGTGTCGCCGTCGCCGGTCACCACGAGCACCGGCCGGTCCGGCCGCGCGATCGCCAGCCCGAGCCCGACCATCGCCGCGCCGCCCATCGCGCCCCACAGGTAGAAGTTGCGCGCATCGTCGGCGACCGCGGCCGCGTCGTAGGTGGTCGAGCCGAGCCCGGTCACGAGCAACAGGTCGCCGCGTCCCTCGAGCAGCACCCGCATCGCCGCGCGGCGGTCGAGACGCGGCTGGTTGGTGCCGGTCATTTCACCCATTGCTTGGCGCCGATCAGCCGCTGCGACAGCAGCACCGCGGCGGCGAGCCCGCCATTGAAGGCGATGTCGAGCGCCGCGGCCACCGTCTCGGCCGCCTGCGCCGGCTCCTCGACGCGGTAGACCAGCACGTCCATCAATTCGAGCGCGGCCTGGGTCTTCGATCCCATCGCCACCTGCCACGGGTTGAACTCGCCCCACTCGCCGCGCATCGTCACCAGCAGCACCAACGGGAAGCGGCACGCTTTCGTCAGCGACAGCATGTTGATGCAGTTGCCGACGCCCGAGGACTGCATCAAGAGCGCCGCGCGCTGGCCGCCGAGCCAGGCGCCGGCGGCGAGCGCGATCCCTTCCTCCTCGGTGGTCAGCGGCACGCCGCGCATCTGCGGGTCGGCGCCGACCCGCTCGATGAGGCGCGCATGGCCGGCATCGGGCACATAGCCGACCTGGCGGATGTCCGCCGTCTTGAGCGCGGCGAAGATAGCGTCGCGCCAATCGCTCGGGGCAGGATCGCGCGGTCCCGTCGCCGAT
>DATJOB010000480.1:0-3541 GCA_035507475.1 Allostellaceae bacterium
GCCGATTATCGGCAGCTTCGATTTTCGGTCACGGGTGGATTTTGTGCGCATCCCCGGCGTAATCAAGTTGCGCAACGGAGAATACGTTTCGCTGTCTTTGCACATTGATATCGAAGAGACACTGGCGATGCGATCTTCGATCATTCATCATACCGCCGATATTTTCGATCCCGACCTGCTGATCGTCGACAAGGAGCCGCTGGGGTTGCGCGGCGAGGTGCGGCCGACGCTCGATCTCTTGCGCGAGCGCGGCACGCCGCTGATCCTCGGGCTGCGCGACGTGATGGACGATCCGACCGCGCTCGAAAGCGAATGGGAGCGCAAGAACGCGCTGCCCGCGCTCTCGGAGTTCTACGACGAGATCTGGGTCTACGGCCTGCCGCAGATCTGCGACCCGCTTGACGGCATCGATCTGCCGGCCAGCGTGCGCCGCCGCATGGTCTACACCGGCTATCTGCGCCGCCAGGTCGGCGAGGCGGCGGCTGCGCAGCTCGAAGCCCGCGGCCTCGTCGACAGCGACTTCCTCTTGGTCACCGCGGGCGGCGGCGGCGACGGCGACGAGCTGATCGACCGGGTGCTCGCCGCCTACGAGCACGACCCGGGGCCGCTGCCGCCGGCGGTGATCGTGTTCGGGCCGTTCATGGTGCCCGACCACCAGACCGCCTACGACGCGCGCGCCGCCCGCCTCGACAAAATCCGCACGATCAGCTTCGACGCCCATCTCGAAGCATTGATGGCGCGCGCCCGCGCGGTGGTCGCGATGGGCGGCTACAACACGTTCTGCGAGATCCTGTCGTTCGACAAGCCGGCTCTGATCCTGCCGCGCACGGCGCCGCGGCTCGAACAATTTATCCGCGCGCAGCGCGCCGCCGAGCTCGGCTTGGTGACGACGCTCGCCGAGGAGAGCGCCCGCGATCCGCGGCGGGTGGCGGCGGCGCTGCTGCAGCTCACCCAGCAGGCGCCGCCTTCGGCGGTGGTGGTGCCGGGATTGCTCGACGGCATGCCCAACGTCAACAAGCTGGCGCGCAAATGGCTCGATCGCGGCCGCCACCCGCGCTTTGCCGGC
Source organism: Allostellaceae bacterium (assembly GCA_035507475.1). Classification (GTDB taxonomy): domain Bacteria; phylum Pseudomonadota; class Alphaproteobacteria; order ATCC43930; family CGMCC-115725; genus DATARH01. The sequence goes on from DATJOB010000480.1 coordinate 1,067, forward strand.
CGGCTGCGGCAGAACGCATGACGCCGGGCGCGCCGGAGGGCCGCGTCGCCTTTGTCCTCAAGGGCTATCCGCGGCTGTCGGAGACCTTCATTGCGCAGGAAATCCTGGCGCTGGAGGCGCGCGGCCTCGCCATCCTGATCGTCTCGCTGCGCCAGCCGACCGACCGGGCGATCCACCCGGTCCACCGCCAGATCGCCGCCGAAATCCTGTACCTCCCCGAATATCTGCGGCGCGAGCCGCGGCGCGTGTGGCGCGCCTGGCGCCGCGCCCGCCGGCTGCCCGGCTACCGCGAGGCGCGCCGCATTTGGCTCGCGGACCTGCGGCGCGATCCGTCGCCCAACCGCGTCCGCCGCTTCGGCCAGGCGCTGGTGCTGGCGGCCGAGCTGCCGCCCGACATCGCCCGGCTGCATGCGCATTTCCTGCACACGCCGGCCTCGGTCGCGCGCTATGCGGCAGCGCTGACCGCGCGCGGCTGGAGCATCTCGGCGCACGCCAAGGACATCTGGACGACACCCGACTGGGAGATCGGCGAAAAGCTCGCCGCCGCCGACTGGGCGGTGACCTGCACCGCCGCCGGGGCGGCGCGACTTGCCGCGCTGGCGCCCCCCGCCAAGCCGGTCGCGCTCTGCTATCACGGCATCGCGCTCGATCGCTTCGCGCCGGCGCCGCACGGCGCGGGCGGCGCCGACGGCAGCGACCCGGAGCGCCCGGTGGTGCTGCTGTCGGTCGGCCGCGCGGTGGCGAAGAAGGGCTACGACGACCTCCTCGCGGCGCTGGCGCTGCTGCCGGCCGCGCTCGCCTGGCGGCTGGTGCATGTCGGCGGCGGCGCGCTCGCCGGCACGCTGCGGGACGAGGCGGCGCGGCTCGGTCTTGCCGGGCGGATCGAGTGGCGCGGCGCGCGGCCCCAACCCGACGTGCTCGCGGCCTACCGCGCCGCCGACCTCTTCGTGCTCGCCGCCAAGGTGGCCCCGGACGGCGACCGCGACGGGCTCCCCAACGTGCTGATGGAGGCGCAGAGCCAGGGCCTGGCCTGCGTCGCGACCCGGCTTTCCGGCATTCCCGAGCTGATCGAGGACGGCGCGACCGGGCTGCTCGTGCCGCCCGGCGAGCCGCGCGCGCTCGCCGCCGCGCTCGCCCGGCTGATCGGCGACCCGGCGCTGCGCGCCGCGCTCGGCGCCGCCGGCGAGCGGCGCGTGCGCAGCCTGTTCGACGCCGAGGTCGCGATCGCCGCGCTGGCGCGGCGTTTCGGCCTCGCGGCGCAAGCCGCACCCGGCCCGGCGCGCGAACTGATCGATGCATCGTAACCGGCGCTCCCCCTTGGCCCGGCCCGACCCGGCCGTCCCCCTCGTCCGGCGCCATCGCCGACAGGCAAGGACACGGCCCCCCGGATCAAGCCCGGGGAAGGCGAAAGCTGCCTAGATCGCCGCGATGCGCGTCGCGTTCTACGCCCCGCTCAAGCCGCCCGATCACCCCGTCCCCTCCGGCGACCGCCGCATCGCGCGCCTGCTCCTCGCCGCCTTGCGCCTGGCCGGGCATCGGCCCCTTGTCGGCTCGCGCTTGCGCAGCTTCGACCCGGACGGCGGCCGGCACCCGGCGGTCGCGGCGCGGGCCGAGCGGATCGCCGCGCGGCTCGTCGCCGGCTGGCGCGCCGATCCGGCGACCGCGCCCGGGCTGTGGTTCACCTACCACCTTTACTACAAGGCGCCGGATTGGCTGGGGCCGGCGGTGTCGACGGCGCTTGGCATCCCCTATGTCGTCGCCGAGGCCTCGTTCGCGGCAAAGCGCGCCGGCGGCGCCTTCGATCTCGGCCATCGCGCGGTCGCGGCGGCATTGCGCCGCGCCGACCGCGTGATCGGGCTCAATTCCGCCGACCGCGACGGCGTGCTGCCGCTGCTCGCGCATCCGGAGCGCTTCGTCGCGCTGGCGCCGTTTCTCGATGCCGGTCGGTTCGCCGGGCCGCGCGCGGCATCGGCGGCGGCGCCGCGACTCGTCACGGTGGCGATGATGCGCCCCGGCGACAAGCTCGCCTCGTATCGCGTGCTCGGCGCCGCGCTGAGCGCCCTCCTCGACCTGCCCTGGTCGCTCGACGTGGTCGGCGACGGGCCGGCGCAGGCCGAGGTGCGCGCCGCGCTGGCGCCGCTCGGCGCGCGGGTGCGGTTCCGCGGCGCGCTCGACGAAGCCGGCGTCGCCGCCTGTCTCGCCGCCGCCGATCTCTTCGTCTGGCCGGCGATCCACGAGGCCTTCGGCATGGCGCTGCTCGAAGCGCAGGCAAGCGGTCTCGCAGCGGTCGCCGGGGCGAGCGGCGGCGTTGGTGACATCGTCGCCGACGCCGTCACCGGCCGGCTGACGCCGCCCGGCGATGCCGCCGCCTTCTCCGCAGCAGTGCGGAACCTGCTCGCCGACCCCGCGCACTGCGCCGCAATGGGCGCGGCAGCTTACGACAAGGTCCGTCGCGAACACGATTTGCCAGCGGCA
>DATJOB010000481.1:0-3845 GCA_035507475.1 Allostellaceae bacterium
CCTTGCGCCCGGGCTGCCGTCGGCCGACGGCAGCGCCGCGCCGGCCGCACCGCCCGCGGGGGATGCTGCGCCGGCCGGCGCGCCGGCGCTCGGCAGCGCGCGCGCCCAGCTCCACGGCACCTATATCGTCGCCGAGACCGACGCGGGCATCGTGCTGGTCGACCAGCACGCGGCGCACGAGCGCATCGTGCACGAGCGGATGAAGGCGGCGCTGGCGGCGCGCGGCGTCGCCCGCCAGCCGCTGCTGCTGCCCGAGATCGTCGAGCTCGACGACAGCCTCGCGGCGCGGCTCGCGGCGCGCGCCGACGAGCTCGCCGAGTTCGGCCTGGTGCTCGAAGGCTTCGGCAGCGGGGCGGTCGTCGTCCGCGAGGTGCCGGCACTGCTGCCCGGGCTCGACATCGCCGCGCTGGTGCGCGACCTCGCCGAGGAACTCGCCGAATGGGACGCCGCGCTCTCGCTCAAGGAGCGCATCGACAGCGTCTGCGGCACGCTCGCCTGCCATACCAGCGTGCGCGCCGGCAATCGCCTGTCGCAGGCCGAGATGGACGCGCTGCTGCGCCAGATGGAGGCGACGCCGAACAGCGGCCAGTGCAATCACGGCCGCCCGACCTATGTCCGCCTCGCCCTCGCCGATATCGAGCGGCTGTTCGGCCGGCGCTGAGCTTTATTCCGGCGCGGCGCAGCGCCTCGCGGCATAGCGGCTGCCGCAGGCGTTCGGGCCGTCGGCAATCGCCGCGGCGAGGTGTTCGTATTCGTCGCACCCGGTGTTGCCGCAGATCGCCCTGATCTTGGCAAGCTGCTGCCGCGCGCTCGGCAAGTCGCCCTTGATGACGTAGGCCTCGCCGAGATATTCGCGGACCTGCGCGTAACGCGGGTCGAGCCGCACCGACCGCAGATAGTACCCGATGCCCTCGTCGACCTTGCCCATCTGCCGCGTCGCGTAGCCGCGATAGTTGAGCGCGACCGCGGTGTCCGGGTTCCGCAGCAGATCGAGCGCGGCGATCGCCTCGCCGTAGCGCCCGGCCTTGGCCAGCAGGAAGGCGTATTGCGCCAAGTCCTTGTCGTCGAGTGCGCCGGCCCGCAGCTTCTCGCATTTGCCGCTGCGGTCGCTGAAATACTCGCCCGAGCCGCATTTGGTCGGGTCGGGGGCGCTGCTGCCGCCGCCGCCGCCGCCACCATCCGCCCGCGCCGCCGGCGCCCACGCCAATCCGAGGACAATCGCGAGCGCCAGCCTGCCGGCCAGCCCCGCATCTTTCGCCTTCAACTTCATGATCCCCTCCTTCGGCGAAAATTCAGTGCGCCTTGCACCGCGCGGTCTTGCCGTGAAATGTTGCCCCCGATGACCGGCAGCATGTTGTCACTTCCGCGCGAGCCGCTCGCGCCGCGCCCCGCGGCCCGTTTTCGCCGGTGCGCTGCGGGCTGACCGGGTGAGCCTCCCCGACCCGACCGCGGCGCGGCGCAACCAGATCCCGCGCGGCATCGCCTACATGGTCGCCTCGACCGCGCTGTTCGCCGCGATCAATGCGATCGTCAAGCTCGAGCTGGCGAAATATCCGGTCGGCGAGGTCGCCTTCTACCGCGCGCTCTTCGCGCTCGTCACCGTGATGGTGATGATCGTGCCGCGCACCGGGATCGCGGTGTTCCGCACCCAGCGCTATCTCGGCCACCTGCAGCGCGGCATCTCGCAGTTCGGCTCGATGATCTGCATGTTCGTCGCGTTCAGCCTGATGACGCTGGGCTCGGCGGTGGCGATCAGCTTCGCCGCGCCGCTGTTCACCACGCTGCTGTCGATCTTGATCCTCAAGGAAAGAGTGCGGCTGCATCGCTGGACGGCGCTGATCGTCGGCTTTGTCGGGGTGCTGATCGTCACCGAGCCCGGTCCCGGCACGTTCAACCTCGGCGCCTGCTTCGCGCTCGCCAACGCGCTGCTGAGCTCGTCGGTGGCGATCGCCATCCGGCGCATGAGCGCGACCGAATCGACCGAGACGCTGACCGTCTATCAGCTCGTCATCATCACCTGCTGCACCGTGCTGCTGCTGCCGTTCGGCTTCACGGCGCCGGCCTGGACGGATGCCGGCGCGCTGGCGATCGCGGGGGTGGGCAACGGCATCGCGCAATACTGGTGGACGCGCTCGCTGACCCTCGCGCCGCCCTCGGCGGTGGTGCCGTTCAACTATCTGTCGCTGGTCTGGGCGTCGACGCTCGGTTTTCTGATCTGGGGCGACGTGCCGACGACGCATCTTGTCATCGGCGCGGTCATCGTCGTCGCCTCCGGGCTGTACATATTGTGGCGCGAGACCGTGCGGCACGGCCATGTCCGGCCGCTCGGCCTGTCCGCCGCCTCCTCGTCATCCTCGGTCGGCCGCACCAATGCGCCGCACCGCGTCGGCGCGGGCGCGGCGGGTCCGGCGCCCGACCCGGATCCGGCCTGATCCAAGCGCCGCGGCTCACGCTGCGCGGAAGAAGCGCGCGGCGTTGTCCCACAGCAGCTTGCGGCGCGTCCCGGGCGTGAGGCTCTGCCAGGCCAGCACGTTCGCCACCGTCTCGGGGAACTGGCATTCGGAGTGCGGGTAGTCCGAGGCGTACATCAGCACGTCGTCGCCGAGGAAGCGGGTCACCGCGTCGAACATGTCCTCGCCCTCATGCCGTTCGATCGAGCAGAAGAACCGGCCGCTCTTCAAATATTCCTCCGGGTGGTGCTTGAGCTTGGCGGTGCTGCCGACATATTCGTACTGCTCGTTCATCCGCCGCCCCCAGAACGGCAGCCAGCCGAAGCCGCATTCGAGGATGCCGACACGCAGCGCCGGGTAGCGGTCCATGATGCCGCCGCCGATCACCGAGGCGATAAAGCGCATCGCGCCCCACGGATGCGAGGCAAGCCGGCCGAGGAAGATGTTGTCCCACAGATCAAAGCAACCGGGGAAATAGGGCGGCGTCCAGGTGAAGCTGTGGTGCGTCACCGGCAGGTCGTGCGCCGCGCATTCGTTCCAGATCGGCTCGAGCGAGGGATGGTCGGCCGGGATGTCCTTGGTGACGAGCGGCATCACCGCGACCGCCCATTTCGACTTGCCCCAGGTGCGGATTTCCTGAACCGCGGCGTCGACGTCGCGTGCCGAGGCGACGATCATGCTGGTCAACCTCCCCGGATGGCCGGCGCAGAAATCCTCCATATGCCGGTGATAGGCGCGGATCACGTTGGTTTCGAACGTGACGTCGTCATGGCCGACCAGGCTGGTCCACGCGGTCGGGATGAGGAAATGCGCGTCGACCCCTTCGAGGTCCATATCGGCGATGCGGTTGTCGGCAAGATCGTCCTGCACGCCTTCGCGTGGCTGCTGCGTGCCCATCCACACCGAGTCGCGGCCGCTATGGTCCGGGCGCGGCGCGGCCTCGCCGAGGATGCGCTTATAGGAGATCTGGCCGAAACGATAGACATGGCGGCCCGGCGTGCTGCCTGGGGCACCGGCACGGATCGGCGCGCGGAACTGCTGCAATTCCGGGAGTCGGTTGCGGAAACCGGGGTCGAGATATTTGTCGATCACCTCGGCCGAGGGTTCGACATGCGTGTCGGAATCCCAGACCTTGAAACCGTTTTTCATGAACCGCCTCCCGTTTGCGCTTATTGGTGCAAACTATATACCGGCGCGCGTCGCATGGCGACCAACTCGCAAAAATGCTCGACCGCCGCTGGCGATTGGGTAAGGTCGGGCGATTGCCTTCCATTCGGGGATGAGACGCACCATGCCGCAAGTGACCTATGTGAGCTTCGACGGAAAGAGCACCACGCTCGACGTTCCCCTCGGCACCAGCGTGATGCAGGCCGCCGTGCTGCACGGGCTTGACGG
>DATJOB010000482.1:0-14500 GCA_035507475.1 Allostellaceae bacterium
TTTCCGCCGATTTCGAGTCCCTGGCGCACCGCGTCGCGCAATGGATCACCGACCTCGCCTGTGCGACCCCCGGCCGCTTCGCGATCGCGCTTTCCGGGGGCTCGACGCCGAAGCGGCTCTACCAGCTGCTCGCCGCATCGCCGCTGCGCGAGGCGATGCCGTGGGAGCGCGTGCATCTGTTCTGGGGCGACGACCGCTTCGTGCCGTGGGACGATCCCAACAGCAATTACGGGATGGCACGCGAGGCGATGATCGCGCATGTGCCAATCCCGCCGGAAAACGTGCACGGCATCGTTCACGAGGGCAGCCTGGCGGAGGCCGCTTCGGCCTATGAGGCGACGCTCAAGTCGTTCTACGGCAGCGACATGCTCGACCCCGCACGCCCGCTGCTCGATGTCAACCTGCTCGGCATGGGACCGGACGGCCATACCGCCTCGCTGTTCCCCGGCAAGCCGGCGCTCGACGAGCGGCACCGCTGGGTCACCGAGGTGCCGGTGCCGGGACTCAACCCGCAGGTCCCGCGGGTGACGCTGACCTTTCCGGCGCTCGCCAGCGCCCGCTCGGCCGCGTTCGTTGCGGCGGGCGCCGACAAGACGGCGATGATGCGGCGCGTGCTGGCCGGCGATCACGCGCTGCCGTCGGCGCGGATCGATCCGGTCGGCGAATTGGTCTGGTTTGTCGATCGCGCAGCGCGCGGGGAGGCCTGAGCGATGGATCGCGACGCGCTGAAGAAGGCCGCCGCCTACAAGGCGATCGAATACGTCAAGGACGGCATGGTGGTCGGGCTCGGCACCGGTTCGACCGCGTATTTCGTCGTCGAGGGGCTCGGCGAGCGGGTCAAGCAGGGCTTGCGGATCGTCGGCATCCCGACCTCGGAGCGCACGGCGACGCAGGCGCGCAGCCTCGACATCCCGCTGACCACGCTCGGCGAGCGACCGGCGATCGACGTGACGATCGACGGCGCCGACGAGGTCGAGCGCGGCTCGCTGCAGCTCATCAAGGGGCTCGGCGGCGCGTTGCTGCGCGAGAAAATCGTCGCCGCGGCGAGCCGCGAGTTGGTCATCGTCGTCGACGAGGAAAAGCTGGTGCCGCGCCTCGGCGACCACACCCCGGTGCCGGTCGAGGTCGTGCAGTTCGGCTGGCAGGCGACCGCCGCCGCGTTGCAGAAGCTCGGCGCAACCCCGGTGCTGCGCCATGCCACCGAGGACCATCCGTTCATCACCGACGGCGGCAACTACATCCTCGATTGCCGCTTTGCCGCGATCACCGACCCGGCAGGCCTCGAAACCCGCGTCGGCATGACGGTCGGCGTCGTCGAGAGCGGCCTCTTCATCAACCGTGCCTCGCGGGTCATCGTCGCCTCGGCGACGGGTATCGAGGTCATGACCCGAGGAAGCGCATGAGCAGGATCAAGCTCGTCGTCACCGATGTCGACGGCACGCTCGTCACCACCGAGAAGGCGCTGCGGCCGTCGGCGGTGGCGGCGGTTCACAAGCTGCATACCGCCGGCATCGGCTTTACCTTCTGCAGCAGCCGCCCGCCCTTCGGCCTGACGACGATGCGCGACGCGCTGCAGGTGACGCTGCCGTTCGGCGGCTACAACGGCGGGGCAATCGTCGAGCCGGACCTGACCCTGATCGAGCAAGTCTGCATTCCGCCCGAGGTGGCGCGCAAGGCGGTCGACACGTTCCACGCCAACGGCGTCTCGACCTGGGTCTTCGTCGGCAACGAATGGGTGATCCTCGACCGCAACGGCGACCATGTCGACCACGAGATCCATACGATCGACTGGCCGCCGACCGTCGTCGACCACTACACCGACTATCACTTCAGCGCGGTCGGCAAGATCGTCGGCGCCAGCAACGACCACGACCTGATCGCCAAGGTCGAGCACATCATGAAGGAGACGCTCGGCCATGCCGCGCATGCCGCGCGCTCGCAGCCCTATTACTGCGACGTCATCGCCCCCGGCATCGACAAGGGCCGGATCGTCGCGCTGCTTGGGGGGCGTCTCGGGATCGCGACGGACGAGATCGCGGTGCTCGGCGACATGACCAACGATCTCGAGATGTTCGCCGCCGCCGGCTTCCCGATCGCGATGGGCAACGCGCCCGACCATGTCAAGGCCGCGGCAAAGGGCGTCGCGCCCGACACCAATGACGGCGACGGCTGGGCGCGTGCGATCGACGAATTCATCCTCGCCTGAGCGCCGGCATTCGCTAGCGCCCGATCCGATAAGGTCGGTGCAGCGTCAACGGAACGACGCGACGCATTGCTGGTAGAGGCCGGGCTCGTTGATCGAGCCGCATTCCTTGCGGATGCGGGCGGCGCGGAACGCCGGATCGGTGCGGATCAGCCGCTCGTAGCGGTCGCTCTCGACGACGTTCTGCCGCGCCGGCCAGTTGGCCGGGTCGTCGCCCGGATCGGCGACCGGCGCGTCCGAATAGTGGTAGATGGTGAGGCCGCCCGGCGGCGGGGGCGGCATTGGCGCCATCATCTGCGGCACGACCGTCTGCGCCTGGGCGCCGGGCATCGCCGCCGCGGCGAGAAGGGCGGCCGCCGCCACGAGGGCGGCGCTGCGCTTGTCGAACATGACCCGATCCTTTTCTGCCGAAAGTCATCGGGTCAAACAAAACCCGACAGGGCGAGTTCCGGCGGCTCGGCGAGGCCGCGGCGGCGGCAGGCGGCGATCACGGTGTTGCGCAAGAGGCAGGCGATGGTCATCGGTCCGACCCCGCCCGGCACCGGGGTGAGCGCGCCGGCAACCTTACGGGCAGCGGCGAAATCGACATCGCCGACGAGACGCGGCCGGCCATCCGCCCCCACGACGCGGTTGATGCCGACATCGATCACCGTGGCACCCGGCTTGATCCACTCCGACTTGACCATCTCCGGCTGGCCGGATGCGGCGAGGAGAATATCGGCGCGGCGGCAGACCGCGGGAAGCTCGCGCGTCTTCGAATGGACCAGGGTCACCGTGCAATCGGCGGCCAGCAACAGCGCGGCGAGCGGCCGCCCGACGATCGACGAGCGGCCGATCACCACGGCCTCGGCGCCGGCGAGCCGGGCCTCGATGCTGTGCAGCAGGAGCATGCAGCCCTGCGGCGTGCACGGCACCAGCGTCGGCTGGCGTGACCAGAGGAGCCCGACATTGAGCGGGTGAAAGCCGTCGACGTCCTTCTCCGGGGCGACCGCCGCGATGATGCGCTGCGCATCGATCGCAGCGGGGAGGGGGAGCTGGACGAGGATGCCGTCGACCCGTTCGTCGGCATTGAGCCGGGCGACGAGACCGAGGATGTCGGCGGCGCGCGAAGCCGCCGGCAGGCGGTGCTCGAACGAGGCGAGGCCCTCGTCGGCGCACGCCTTCGCCTTGCTGCGGACATAGACATGGCTCGCCGGGTCGTCGCCGACGAGCACCGCGGCGAGGCCCGGCGTCACGCCGTGGCGGCGCTGCAATTCCGCGGCCGCGCCGCGCAAATCCTGGCGCAACCGGGCGGCAACCGCTCTACCATCGATGACGAGAGCTTCCGCCATGTCCTCGGATCGTCGATGTCGGACGCTATTGCGTCGCCTGTTTCAGCTGTTGCAGCAGGGCGCGCAGCGTCGCCTCGTCCGCGATGCCGGGAAACGACATCCGGTTGCCCGGCACGGCATCCTTGGGGTCGCGCAGGAATTTCGCAAGCGTCTCGTCATCCCAGACGATGCCGCTCGCCTTCAGCGCCGGCGAATAGGCGAAGCCGGGTGCCGTACCCGCCGGGCGGCCGAAGATGCCGTGGAGATCGGGCCCGACGCGGTTGCCGCCGCCGGCCACGAGCGCGTGGCAGATCTTGCATTTCTGGAGCTCGGCCGCGCCGGGGCCGGGCTCGTCGGCGAGGGCGTGCGCGGCGGCCGCGACCAGGGCCACCGCAAGCCATAGCAGGCGAATCATCGGGGTGCGCTTTACTCCATGGGCGGCGGCCCATCCTAGCGCAGCGCTGCCGTGCGGGATAAGGTCCGCGCGATGACTGCGGCAACCTATCTCTGCCCGGCCTGCGGCGCCCGGCTCGCCGCCGACCGGCCGCGCTGGCGGTGCGAGTGCGGCAGCCATCTCAACCTCGCGCCGGGCGAGGGCATGGCGCGCGGCGAGATCGACGCCGCGGTGCCCTCGCTGTGGCGCTACCGCGCCGCGCTCGCCCTCGCCGGCCCGCCGCGGCTCTCGCTCGGCGAGGGGATGACGCCGCTGGCGATGCGAAGCTGGGACGGCGCAACCATCCATTTCAAGCTCGAAACCCAGATGCCGACCGGCTCGTTCAAGGACCGCGGCACCGCAGTGATGCTCAACCACCTGCTCGAGGTCGAAGTCGGGCCGATCCACGAGGATTCATCGGGCAATGCCGGCTCGTCGATCGCGACTTACGCCGCCGGGGCCGGCATTCCCTGCCGCATCTTCGTGCCGGCGGCCGCGCCGCGCGGCAAGGTCGTGCAGATCGCCGCGTCGGGCGCGGCGGTCGTCGCCATTCCGGGAACCCGGCAGGCGGTGACCGAGGCGGCGCTCGCGGCCATCGGCGAGAGCTTCTACGCCAGCCACAACTGGCAGCCTTTCTTTATCGAGGGCACCAAGACGCTCGCCTACGAGCTGTGGGAGCAGCTCGGCTTCGCCGTGCCCGACAACATCGTGGTGCCGACCGGCTACGGCTCGAACATTCTCGGTCTCGACCGCGGTTTCGGCGAGCTGATGCGGCGCGGCGAAATCGACCGCATGCCGCGGCTCTTCGCGGTGCAGGCGGCAAATTGCGCCGCCTTCGCCGCGGCCTGGGACGGTGGGGCCGATTTCACGGCGCGGCCGACGATCGCCGACGGCATCGCCACGGTCAAACCGGTCCGCACTGCCGAGGTTCTGGACGCGCTGCGCCGCTCGGGCGGGGGCGTCGTCACGGTGCCCGAGGACGAGATCGCGCCAGCCTTGCTGCGGCTCGGGCGCCTCGGGCTCTATGTCGAGCCGACCGCGGCGACCGCCGGCGCGGCGCTCGGCCGGCTTCTCGCGGCGGGCCGCATCGCGCGCGAGCAGACGACGGTCGCCGTGCTGACCGGGCATGGGCTCAAGGCGGCGGACAAGATCGGCGAGATCCTCGCCGGCGGGATCGGCTGACGGTCTAGGGGCGCCAGGCGCGGCCCTCGAACTGGCCGTAGCGCAGGAAATGCTCGCCCGCCGCAAGACCGGCGGCGGCGACGTCCTTGTGCCGCGCGAGATACCAGGCGGGATCGAACCCCGGCGGCAGGTCGCGGCGCGGCGAACGCGCCGCCGCAGCGCGCTGCGCGATCCGCGCCGACTGCTCGATGAGCGGCAAGACCTGGGGCGGCGCATGGCCGAGGAAGATCGCCTCGCGATCGGGAAAGACATGCGGTTTTTGCCGCAACCGCACGTATTCCTCGTGGAACTCGAGATGCCTCCCCGGCGCCGCGTTGGCCGCCGCGCCGCCGTGCACCTGATGGAACGTCGCCTCGCCGAGCATCACGACGAGCCGGCTTCCCGGCAGCTCGCAGGCGCGGCGGTAGAGGTCGAGATTGACGTAGCCGCCGCCGGGGCTGGCGAAATTCTCGTCGAGCCCGCCGAGCTCGCGCCACAGCCGGCGCGACATGAAGAGCGCGTTCGATTCGCCGATCGCCAGGAACAGCCCGCCCTCGCTGGAGCCGGCGAGCGTGGCGATGTCGAACAGCCGGTAGCCGTCCTCGGTCCAGTTCGCCGATGCGAGCAGCGCGTCCTCGGCCGCCTGGTCGTAGCCGTGGCGGGTGCTCTCCATCTGCTGCGCGAAGCCGAGATGAAAGCCGAGCGAGGCGAGGCGCGCGCCGTCGAGCATCAGCCCGATCACCCGGCCGCGCGCCTGTCGCAGCCCGAAATTGGCCGCGGCGGCCGGCGAAACGGCGGCGTTCGCGATATGGTGGCACGAGACCTGCGCGCCGAACGCGGGAAACCGCTCCATCGGCATCGGCTCGGGCGAGCCGTTGTCGACCAGGATGATCTCGTAATCGCCGGCCGCGATGTCGCGCTGCATCGCCGGCGACAGCGAGCGCAGCGTGCGCGGCAGCTCGCGCTGCATCCGGTAGCCGACGACGACGACCGACAGCTCGGGCGGCTTACGCGCCATCGCCGCGGCGGCTAGAGGCGGTTGTCGGCGCGCCAGCGGGCGAGCCTGGCGCGCACCGTGCCGTGCGTCGCGCCGGCCGCGGCGAGCTCTCGCAGCAGCGCGAGCAGCCCATCGATCCGCGGATCGTCGGGCGCGAGGACGCCCTGGCGGTTCAGCACCTCGGCCGGCACCTCCTGCGGCATCGTCGACAGGAGCTCGCGGACGATCGGGTTGTAGTGCTCGCGCAGTGCCCGCTGCGCCGGGTCGAACCCGGCGACCAGCAGCAGGCCCGCCGGCTCGGCGTCGAGCCGCAGCAGCAGCAGGTCGGGCCGGTGTCGCGCGAGCATGTAAGGGATTTTCCAGACATCGCCGCACCATACCCGCGAGCGCCGTTCGCGCTCGGCCTGGAGCGGGTGCGACGGCAGGATGTCGTCGATCGCGGCGAGCATCGTCGGTCGCGCGAAGCGCTCGACATTCATGATGTCGCGCAGGACGTATTCGGCGCGGTGCATGCCGTCGACAAAGGCGAGGTCGACCCCCGGGGCGAGCGTCCGCTGCGCCTTGCCGAGAAAGAACATGTCGCTGGTTTCGCGAAACACCGCGGCGCCGGCGGGCGCCGGCGCGGCGAGGTCGGGCGCGGGATCGACCGCGACCGCGGCACCTTGCGCCAGTGCCAGGCTGCGCCCGCGCCGCACGCCGATCTCGAAATAGAGCCGCGGCACCAGGCGCTGGTGCAGCTGCTGCAGCGTCGCCAGGTAGGATGCCGCGCCCTGCGTCCGATCGGCCTCGGGCGGCGCGTCGAAAGCGGCGGCGCCGACCATGCCCGAACTCGCCAGGCGCTGGCGGACCTGGTCCTGCGCGGCGCCGAGATTGGCGGCGATCTCGGCGATTTCGGGCGCCGCCGCGCCCGCCGGGCGGAATATCCCGACCAGGTCGTTCCACGGCCCGCGGTCGTCATGCCACAAATCGAGCAGCTCGCAGCCGCCATAGCGCGCGAGCGCCCGGTAGGCGTCGGGGTAGAAGCGATAGCAATCGACCGGGTAGTTGTGGATCGGCCCGCCCGACGGGGCGATCAGGAACAGATAACCGGCCGGCTTCAGGACGCGCAGCATCTCGGCGAAGGACAGCCAGAAGAACTCGCAATGCTCGAGCATCTGGCCGGACACCACGACATCGGCCGAAGCATCGGGCAGCGGCAGCCGGTAAGGGTCGTCGAGCACGATGTCGACGCCCGGCGCGGCGGCCCGGTCGCAGCCGAGATAGCGGAAGCGCTCGGCCGGAAAGATGTCGCGATAGGAGCCGTTGAACTCGCCCGAGCCGATCTCGACGACGGTCAGCCGCTCGCCCGCCGGCGGCTGCCGCGCCGCCAGGTAGAAATCGTAGCAGCGCTGCATGTTCTCGAGCGAGGACGCGTGCATCGGCCCGCCGCCAGTGGCACCGCACGCAATATAAGGCAGCGTGACTGCGGCGGGCTACAAGATGAAGTGTTCTGCCACCCGAGCCGATGATCGGCGAGGCGCACCGGGCGTTATTTCTTCGCCGCGAGCAGGTCCTTCAGGCCGCGCAGCGCCAGCGCGTAGCCGGCGATGCCGAATCCGGCGACGACGCCCTGGCTGACCGCGGCGGTCTGCGAGGCCGGGCCGCGGCGGATCGGGTTCGAGATGTGAACTTCGATGGTCGGGAATTTGACCTGCGACAGCGCCGCGACCAGCGCCGGATAGCCGGTGCCGAACGCCGCCGGATTGAAGATCGCCGCATCGACGCCGCGCTCGTTCGCCTCGTAGATCTTGTTGACCACCTCACCTTCGATGTTCGAGTGGAAGATCTCGACCTCGAGGCCCAGCTCGGCGGCGTAGCCGCGGATGCGCTCGTCGTATTCGGGCAGTTGCATCGGCCCGAAAATCTCGAGCTGCACCTTGCCGCGCATATTCATGCCGGCGCCGTGAATGACGAGAATCTTTGGCATGGCGTTCTCCGTGCGCTGAGTGGGGACGTTGCCGACAAGCTTAGCGGGTCAGTCGACGATCTTGAACGGCTGGCTGATCGTATAGGTCTTGCTGCTGGCGACGTCGCGCAGCTTGTATTCGACGACGTAGTCGCCCGGTCCCGTGTTCCCGAGGTTGAGGTTGAGCACCACCATGAAATCGGTCAGGTGCGCGCGGCTTTTCATGACGAGATTGGCGAAATCCTCTTGTCCGCCGATCACCTTGCCGTCGGGGGTCTTGACCAGGAAATCGACCTTGAAGCCGAACTGGTAGAACCCGCCGCCGATATCTTTCCAGCCATAACCCACCGGCTCGGCATAGGTGATGAGCTTGTCGCCCTTCTTGAAGACATTGTTGGCGCGCTCGGCGTAGTCGCCGTACACGTCTGGATGCGCCTCGACAAAGATGGCGCGGCGGACGGTCAGCGGCGTCGCGTTCCAGGCCTCGATCACGGCGGCCTCGCGTTTGGCGATCTCCTCGACCGACTGCGCCTGCGCGGCACCGCCGTAGAGCGCCGCGACGAACAACAGGGTGATCGCGTATTTCATGGTTTCCTCATCGTTGAGCCGCCGATCGCCGTTAAGTCGAAATGCTGCGGATCGCAGTTCGCGTAATCCTACCGGTCGGCGAGGCTCGGGCATAGCTGCCAAGCCCCTGCCCGGCATGACAGATCGGTGACGCGAGCGTATCGTCTCGCCTTGTTTGCGTCGCGGAGCGCGGAGATGGCCGTTTCCATCCGCCAGGTTCACCCGGTCTTTGTCGGTGAGGTCAGCGGCGTCGATCTGCGCCGGACGCTGTCGCCGGACGAGGTCGCCGCCATCGACGAAGGCATGGACCGCTATGCCGTCCTCGTCTTCCACGATCAGCGAATCAGCGACGAGCAGCAGATCGCCTTTGCGCGCAATTTCGGCGAGATCGAGAACTCGCGCGGCGGCTATCTCGGCAAGGCCGAGGACCGGCGTCTGCATCCGCTGATGAACGACGTTTCGAACCTCGACCAGCATCATCGCCCGCTCGAGCGCGACGACCGCCGCCGCTTCTTCAACCTCGGCAACCGGCTCTGGCACTCCGACAGCTCGTTCCGCGCGGTCCCGGCGAAGTATTCGATCCTCTCGGGGCGGATCGTCGTCGACAGGGGCGGCAACACCGAATTCGCCGACATGCGCGCCGCCTGGGACGCGCTGAGCGATGCGACGAAGGCGCTGGTCGAGCCGCTGATCTGCGAGCATTCGCTGATGTATTCGAGGGGGCTGCTCGGCTTCGGCGACTTCACCGAGGAGGAGCGGGCGATGTTCCGCCCGGTGCGCCAGGCGCTGGTGCGGGTCCACCCGAAAACCGGCCGCAAATCGCTCTATCTCGCCTCGCATGCCGGGGCGATCGTCGGCTGGCCGGTCCCCGAAGCGCGCGCCTTCCTGCGCGACCTCACCGAGGAAGCGACGCGCCCCGAGAACGTCTACGTCCACCGCTGGCGGCAGTACGACCTGGTGATGTGGGACAACCGCCAGACGATGCACCGGGTGCGCCGCTTCGACGAGAGGCAGGTGCGCGACATGCGTCGCACGACGGTCGCCGGCGAGGCGGCAACCGCCGAGCAGGTCGCCGCCTAGGCAAAACACGAACAAAGGTGCCGGCCGCAGGTCGGCGTATCGGGGTAAAAAATTGCGCGGGGAAACGCCTACCGCGGTGCCCAATCGAGGCTGGATAACGGCCTCGATCATGTTGGCGAACATCATGCAAGGCGTCGACAACACGATCGCCAACGTCGCCTTGCCGCATATTCAAGGGAGCCTGTCGGCTTCGCAGGATCAGATCGCGTGGGTGCTGACCTCTTATATCGTCGCCGCGGCGATCACGATGCCGCTGACCGGCTGGATGGCCGGGCGGATCGGCATCAAGTACGTGTTCCTGTTCTCGGTCGGGGGGTTCACCGTCGCCTCGGCGCTGTGCGGGGCGGCGACGAGCCTCGAACAGCTCGTGCTCTACCGCGCGCTGCAAGGCATCTGCGGCGCCGGCCTCATCCCGCTGTCGCAGGCGGTGTTGCTGCAGATCAATCCGCCCGAGCGGCACGGCAAGGCGATGGCGGTCTACGGGATCGGCACGATGATGGGGCCGATCAGCGGCCCGCTGCTCGGCGGTTGGCTGACCGAGAATTTCAGCTGGCGCTGGATTTTCTACGTCAACCTGCCGGTCGGCATCCTGTGCGTGCTCGGCATCCTCGTGTTCATCCGCTTCAACCGGAATGCGCACCGCGAGTCGTTCGACCCGCTCGGTTTTCTGACCTTGAGCTTTGCCATCGGCGCGATGCAGCTGATGCTCGATCGCGGGGAACTGAAGGACTGGTTCCACGCGCGCGAAATCTGGATCGAGGCAATGGTTGCGCTGCTGAGCCTCTATTTGTTTGTCGTCCACACGGCGACGGCGCGCGACCGCTCGTTCATCAACCGCGAGCTGCTGACGAACACCAATTTCCTCGCCGGCACGGCGCTGATGTTCGCGGTCGGGGCGATCATGACGGGGACGATCGCGCTGCTGCCGACGATGCTGCAGCAGCAGATGGATTACCCCGTGTTCACCACCGGGATCGTCGTCTCGCCGCGTGCGCTCGGCTCGCTCGTCGCGATGTTCGCGGTCGCGCGGGTGATCAACCGCGTCGACAACCGGCTGATCATCTTCTTCGGGCTGATGCTGACCGCGATCGCGCTGTGGCAGATGACCCAGTTCTCGCTCGACATGGATTACCGGCCCTTGGTCGTCTCGGGGTTCATCCAGGGCTTTGGCCTTGGCTGCACCTTCGTGCCGCTCAACGTCACCGCGTTGTCGACGCTGCCCCGCCACATCCTGACCCAGGGTACGGCGATCCGCAGCCTGATGCGCAATCTCGGCGGCAGCGTCGGCATCAGCATCCTCGTCGCGATGCTCGCCGAGAACACGCAGACCGTGCATGCGCGGCTGATCGAGGGGCTGCGGCCCGACAACCCGCTGATCCATTCGCCGCTCTTCGGCGTGCCGTACAGCCTAACCGCGCCGTCGGGTGTCGCCGCGCTCAACGCCGCGGTCACCCGGCAAGCGACGATGGTCGCCTATATCGACGATTTCTGGCTGTTGATGCTGCTGTGCCTGGTTTCGATCCCGCTGTTGCTGCTGCTGCGCGATGCCTCGCCGGTGCGGACGGGGGCGGCGACGCCGGCCGCCGCGGCGGCCGCGGCCGATGACTAGCCGGGCGCCATGAGGGGCGAAACCTCGATCGCGCCCGCCGCGCCGGCGCTCAACCGCGGGATGATCACCGCGACGGTGATCTGCGCCTGCGTGCTCCAGGGCATCGACACGACGATCGCCAATGTCGCGCTGCCGCACATCCAGGGCAGCATGTCGGCGGCCCAGGACCAGATTTCCTGGGTCCTGACCTCGTACATCGTCGCGTCGGCGATCACCATGCCACTGACCGGCTGGCTCGCCGGGCGGTTCGGCATCAAGTTCATCTTCCTCGTCTCGGTGATCGGGTTCACGCTGACCTCCGGCCTCTGCGGCGCGGCCGAGAGCCTGCCGCAGCTGGTGATCTACCGGCTGCTGCAAGGGGTTTTCGGCGCCGGGCTGGTGCCGCTCGGCCAAGCGACGCTGCTGACGATCTACCCGCAGGAGAAGCACGGCCACGCGATGGCGATCTTCAGCACCGGCGCGATGATGGGCCCGATCCTCGGGCCGACCATGGGCGGCTGGATCACCGACAACATGAATTGGCGGTGGTGCTTCTACATCAACCTGCCGATCGGCACGTTGTGCGCGCTCGGCATTCTCGTATTCATTCGCCAGACCCGCGCGGTCCGCCGCGACGAGTTCGACGCACTCGGCTTCGGCATGATGAGCGTGGCGATCGGCGCGCTCCAGCTGATGCTCGACCGCGGCCAGATCAAGGACTGGTTCCACTCGACCGAGATCTGGGTCGAGGCGATCGTCGCCGGGCTCAGCCTGTATCTCCTCGTCGTCCATACCGCCACGGCCGGCGACAAATCCTTCCTCAACCGCGATTTGCTGAGGAGCCCCAATTTCATCGCCAGCAGCCTCTTGATGCTCGCGGTCGGCTGGATCCTCAGCGGCACCCTGGCGCTGATGCCGTCTATGATGCAGGACCTGATGAACTATCCGGTCTTTACCTCGGGCTGGATGATGGCGCCGCGCGGCTTTGGCACGATGCTGGCGATGATCTTCGTCGGCCGCACGATCAACCGGATCGACGGCCGGCTTTTCATCCTGGTCGGGTTTCTGCTCACCGCCGCCTCGCTGTGGCAGATGACCGGCTATTCGTTGTTGATGGGTTCGTGGCCGATCATCTTCGCCAGTTTCTTCCAGGGCTTTTCGCTCGGCCTTACATTCGTCCCGCTCAACATCCTGGCGCTCTCCGACCTGCCGCGCCATCTGCTGACCCAGGGCACCGCGTTGCGCAGCCTCATGCGCATGCTCGGCGGCAGCATCGGCATCAGCATCCTCGAGGCGACGCTGACGCAAAACATCCAGATCGTCCACTCGCGGCTGATCGAGGGGCTGCGGCCCGACAATCCGCTGACCCAGGGCCATTTGTTGCCGCCGCCGTTCAGCCTGACCGCGCCGTCGGGCGTCGCCGCGCTCAACGCCGAGGTGACGCGGCAGGCGGCGATGGTCGGCTATGTCGACGACTTCAAGCTGATGATGCTGATGATCCTCGCCGCACTGCCGCTCGTGCTGCTGATCCGGACCGGACGGCCGGGCGCGCGGGCCGCCGCCCCGGCAGCGCCCGCCGGGGCAACCGCCGACGATTAGCGCAACGCGCCGCCCGCAGCCCGATGCAAGCTGACCGGACCGGACTCCAGCCTAGCTGAGCGGCAACGCCGCCGCCTCGTCCGCCAGCCGGCGATAGCGCGTCTGGCTGTTCGCCAGATGCCGGCGCATCTCTTCGCGCGCTGCCTCGACATCGCGCGCGGCGATCGCTGCGGCGATTGCCGCGTGCTCGCGCTGTGACATCGTGAGGTAGGCGGGCTGCCCCTCCGGCCGGTGCGCGGCGACGCGGATGCTCTGTCGCGGAATGATGAAGCGGCCGAGATATTCGAGAAAATGCGCGAATTGCGGGTTTCCCGTCGCGATCGCGATCGCCTGGTGGAACGCGAAATCCTCGCCGATCGCGCTCTCGCCACGGCCAAGCGCGGCGTCGATCGCCGCGAGCGCCGACGCGACACGGCGTCGGGCCGCCGGCGAGCCGCGCTGCGCCGCCAAGCCGGCCGCCTCGACCTCGACGCTGGCGCGCAGCTCCATGACCTCGAGCACCTCGGCGATCGACGGCAGCCCCTCGAAGGTCAGCTCGAACGGCTGCCGTCCGGCGTCGGGCGCGACGAACGCGCCGGCCCCCTGGCGCGTCACCACCAGCCCGCGCGCCCGCAGCGCCGCGACCGCCTCGCGCACCACGGTGCGGCTGACGCCCATCGCCGCGACCATCGCCTGCTCGGTCGGCAGGCGGGCGCCGGGGGCGAGGCGCGCCGCGGCGATCTCTTCGGCGATGCGCTCGGCGATCGCACGGCTCAGGCCCAGCGGTGGGCTCACCGGGCGCAGCACCGCGCCCGAAATGCTGCGTCTGGCCAAGCGGGCCTCGACAGTTATCAGGTTATCATATAAGTCAGCTAAGCACGCGCCGCCGAGAGGGTCAATTTCAACCGGCGGTGCGGACAACCGGGTCAGGGGAGGGGAAGCATGCGGAGACGAGAGCTGCTGGCCGGCGCGAGCGCGCTGGCGCTGGGCGCGATGGCACGCGGAGCGCGCGCCGACGACAAGATCATCCTCAAGGCATCCGACGTCCATCCCGAGGGTTATCCGACCGTCGAGGCCACCGAAAATCTCGGCAAGAAGCTCGAGGCGGCGACCAACGGCCGCTATGGGATGCAGATGTATGCGTCGATGCAGCTCGGCGGCGAGAAGGAGACGATCGAGCAGACCCAGGTCGGGGCGATCCAGATCGTGCGCTGCAGCGTCGGGACGCTGGGACCGGTGGTCGACGACATCAACATCTTCAACCTGCCGTTCGTGTTCCGCGACGTGGCGCATATGCGCAAGGTGGTCGACGGGCAGGTCGGCCAGGACCTGCTCGACAAGGTGACGAACCACCCGACCGCCAATCTTGTCGGGCTGTGCTGGATGGATGCCGGCGCGCGCAGCTTCTACACGATCAAGAAGCCGATCCACGCGCTCGAAGATTTGAAGGGGCTCAAGATCCGGGTGATCGGCAACCCGATCTTTGTCGACATGGCGAACGCGCTCGGCGCAAACGGCGTCGCGATGGGCTATGACCAGGTGTTCAGCGCGCTGCAGACCGGGGTCATCGACGGCGCCGAGAACAACCCGCCGAGCTTCGTCTTCGACAACCATTATCAGGCGGCGAAGTTCTACAGC
>DATJOB010000483.1:0-12746 GCA_035507475.1 Allostellaceae bacterium
TTTGCGTTTCAGCCGCTCGGCCGAGAGCTGGATCGGGGTCAGCGGGTTCTTCATCTCATGCGCGATGCGGCGCGCGACATCGGCCCAGGCCGCCTTGCGCTGTGCGCCCAGCAGCTCGGTGATGTCGTCGAAGGTGACGACGAAGCCGGCAATCCCGTCATTGTCGCCCTCGGCGGCGATCCGCACGAGGAGCGTGCGCGTGCCGGTGCCGCCGACGATCTGGAGCTGGCCTTGCGCGACCCGGTCGGGGCGGCGCGTCGCGGCGTTGAGCAGCGCCGCCATCGGCGGCACCACCTCGCCGAGATCCTCGCCGACCGAGCCGTCGAGGTCGACGCCGAGCAACGCGGAAGCGGAGCGGTTCGGCAGGTTGACCCGGCCGTGGCGGTCGAGGCCGATGACCCCGGCGGTGACCCCGGTCAGCACCGTCTCGGTAAACCGGCGGCGCTCGTCGAGCTGGCGGTTCGCCTCGATCAGCTCCTGCTGCTGGCTCTGGATCTGGTCGGTCATGCGATTGAAGGCGCGGCTCAACGAGGCCATCTCGTCGTCCTTGCGCCCCTCGGGCACGCGCACCGACAGATCGCCCGCGCCGATCCGGTCGGCGGCGCCGACGAGACGGCTGATCGGGTCGGCGAGCTGCGACGCGATGCTGATGCCAATCGCCACCGCCGCCGCGAGAAACAGCATCGCGACGAGGATGAAGATCACCGAGAAGGTGATCTGGAGGCCGGTGCGCTTGCCTTCGAGCTGCTCGTACTGGGCGGCGGCGAGCTGGGTCTCGCGGCGGTGCTGCAGCACCTTCGGCTCGATGAAGCGGCCGACATAGAGGTAGAGGCCGCTGAACGCGCCGAGGCTGACGAGCGCGCGCACCCGCTCCTCCTGGTCGTCGGTCATGATGACGACCTCGCCGTCCTTGGCGCGGCGCAGCGCATCCGCGCCGACATCCTCGAAGCCCAGCGCGAAGGCGAGCCCGGTGCGCGCCAGCATGTTGCCCTTGCTGTCGAGCACCGCCGCCTCGGTCAGCCCGCGCATCGAGGCCTGGATGGTCAGCGCCTGCACGAGGTCCTGCGGGCTGATGATCATCGTCGCGCCGTACTGGTCGAGCGCGTTCGCCATGCCTAGCGCGTCGGCGCGGATCGCCTGCTGGTGCTCCTTGACGTAGGCGTCGGCGACCTGGACCGATTCCGAGATCGCGGTGCGCACCTTGTCGCTGAACCAGCTTTCGATGCCGAAGCTGAAGAACAGGTACGAGAACACCGCGACGACGATCGTCGGGATCACCGCAATCAGGCTGAACAGCACGACGAGCCGCACCTGCAGCCGCGAGCCGGCGAGACCGCGGCGGCGCTCGACCCACATCTCGACCAGCCGCTTGGTGACCAGCGCGGCGAGCGCGAGCAGCAGCACCAGGTCGAGGTTCAGCAGCGAGAGGACGACGACCGGATGCGGACCGATGGGCGGGGCGCCGGTAAGCGCGAGATAGGTCGCGATGCCGGAGGCGGTCGCCGCGGCGGCCAGCGCGATCGCGATTTTACGCCGTAGACCGATGCGGCCAGCCCAGGTCCCGACCTGCTGCGCCACACTCATTCAGGGGTCCCCACCAACATCGCAGCGAAACGCCGGGCGCCAAAGGCCGGCCGGCCGAATCCGCTATTTTAGGCCGCGCACGACGGGGATGTCCAATTCGCGGATTTTCTTGCGCAGCGTGTTGCGATTGAGCCCCAGCACGTGCGCCGCCTTGATCTGGTTGCCGCGCGTCGCCACCAGCGTCGCGACGATCAGCGGCCGCTCGATCTCGCGCAGCACCCGGTCGTAGAGGCCGGCCGCCGGCATCGCCCCCTTATGGGCGACGAAATACTCGTTGATGTGGCGCTCGACCGCGCCGCCGAGCCCCTCGCCCGCCGCGGCCTCGCTCGCCGCCGGCGGATCCGCCGGGGCGGCGGCCAGCTCGGCCTCGATCACCTCGACGCCGATCACCTCCTGCGAATAGAGCGCGGCGAGGCGGCGCACCAGGTTCTCCAGCTCGCGCACATTGCCCGGCCAGCGATAGCGGCGCAGCCGCTCCATCGCCGCATCGTCGAGCACCTTGGCCGGCAACCCCTCCCTCGCCGCCTGCGCGGCGAAATGACGAACCAGCGCGGGGATGTCGGCGGTGCGCTCGCGGAGCGGCGGGATGCGGATCGGCGCGACGTTGAGCCGGTAGAACAGATCCTCGCGGAACACCCCCTGGCGGATCAGCTGCGACAGGTCGCGGTGCGTCGCGGCGATGATCCGGCTGTCGGCACGAATCGGCGCGCGGCCGCCGACCGAGGTGTATTCGCCTTCCTGCAGCACGCGCAACAGCCGGGTCTGCGCCTCGAACGGCATGTCGCCGATCTCGTCGAGGAACAGCGTTCCGCCCTTGGCCTGCTCGAAGCGGCCGGCGCTGCGCTGCGCCGCGCCGGTGAAGGCGCCGCGCTCGTGGCCGAACAATTCGCTCTCGATCAGCTCGCGCGGGATCGCCGCCATGTTGATCGCGACGAACGGGCCCGATCGGCGCTTGCCGAAATCATGCAGCGCACGGGCGACGAGCTCCTTGCCGGTGCCGCTTTCGCCGGTGATCAGCACCGACAGGTCGGTGCCCATGAGCCGCGCGATCGCCCGATAGATCTCCTGCATCGCCGGCGAGCGGCCGATCAGCGGGAGCTGCTCGTCGTCGGCCTCGTCGTCGACCGGCGGGCTCAGCGGCGCGCTGAGCGCGCGCTCGACCACGCTGATGAGCTCGCGCAGGTCGAACGGTTTCGGCAGATATTCGAAGGCGCCGCGCTCGGTCGCCTTGACCGCGGTCAAGAGCGTGTTCTGCGCGCTCATCACGATGACCCGCAAGTCGGGCCGCAGCTTCTTGATCCGCGGGATCAGGTCGAGCCCGTTCTCGTCGGGCATGATGACGTCGGTTATGACGAGGTCGCCCTCGCCGTCCGCGATCCAGCGCCACAAGGTCGCGGCGTTGCCGGTCAGCCGCACGTCGTGGCCGAGGCGGGCGAGCGCCTGGTTGAGCACGGTGCGGATCGCCCGGTCGTCGTCAGCTACCAGTATCGTCGCGCTCATCGTTCACACTGTCTCGCGGGACCACCGGCAGGAACACCCGGAACACCGTGCGCCGCGGCTGGCTGTCGAACTCGATGATGCCGCCGTGGTCGCCGACAGCCTTGGCGACCAGTGCAAGACCAAGGCCACTCCCGTTGCGCTTGGTGGTGACGAACGGATCGAACAGATGCGGCTTGATGTCGTCCGGGATGCCCGCCCCGTTATCGCCGATCGAGACCATCAGCGGCACTTGCCGGGGGCGCTCGCCGCCGCCGGTCGCGAGCCGGCGGCCGTGGCGATAGGCGGTGGAGAGCGTGATCTCGCCGCCGACGGCCGGGCTCGCCTCGGCCGCGTTCTTGACGAGGTTGAGGAACACCTGCACGAGCAGGTCGCGATTGCCGTGCACCGGCGGCAGCGATGGGTCGTAATCCTCGCCGAAGCGGATGTGGCGGGCGAAGCCGGACTGCGCGATCCGCCGCACGCGCTCGAGCACCTCGTGGATGTTGACCGCGCCGCGGGCGAGCGGCAGGTGGTCGGAGAACGCCTCCATGCGATCGACCAGCGCGACGATGCGATCGGTCTCGTCGCAGATCAGCTGGGTCAGCTGGCGCGCCGCATCGTCGGCGTCCTGCTCGAGGAGCTGCGCCGCGCCGCGGATGCCGGAGAGCGGGTTCTTGACCTCGTGCGCCAGCATCGCCGCCATCGCCGTCATCGATCGCGCCGCGTTGCGCTGGACGAACTGACGGTCGAGCGACTCGGCGATCGCCCGCTCATGGATCGACAGCACCACGAAATCGCCGCCTTCGCCGGCGAGTGCACCCTGGATCGTCACCGGCCGCGCGGCCAGGCGCGGCCCCTCGAGCAGCACGTCGTACTCGACGATCGAGCCGCCGTCGCGCCACACCGCCTCGACCAGCCCGAAGAGCGGGCTGCTGGCGGCGATGAAGTCGCTGAGACTGGCGCCTTCGAGCGAGGTGGCGCCGGCGCCGAGGAACTGCTCGGCCGCCGGGTTGACGAAGCCGATCGCGCCGCCGCGGTCGAGTGCGATGATCGGGTCGGGCAAGGCGGCGAGCAGCAGCGCCGAGTCGAGCCCCGTCCGGCCGAGCGCGGCCATCGCGGTCACGCCGCCTCGCGCTCGATCAGCGGCTCGTAGAAGCGGCGCATCAGGCCGCGCACCGCGGCGGGATCGGCGCTCTGATTGACCGCGGCGCGAAACTCGGCCGAGCCGGGCAACCCCTTGGAGTACCACCCGATATGCTTGCGTGCGATGCGCACGCCGACATCGCAGCCGTAATGCGCGAGGATCGCCTCGTAATGCGCGCCGATTGTCGCGTATTGCCGCGCGAGCGGCGGGTCGGGCACGCGGCGCCGGCTCTTCAGCCACTCGATCACCTGGGCGACGAACCACGGCCGGCCATAGGCGCCGCGCCCGATCATCACGCCGTCGGCGCCGCTCGCGACGAGCGCCTGCTCGGCGTCGTCGAGCGTGTTGATGTCGCCGTTGGCGACGACCGGGATCGCGACCGCCTCCTTGACCTCGCGGATGAACTGCCAGTCGGCGCTGCCGGCGAACATCTGATTGCGCGTCCGGCCATGCACCGTGACCATGCGGATGCCGCAGGATTCGGCGATCCGCGCGAGCCGCGGGGCGTTGCGGTTGCGCTCGTCCCAGCCGGTGCGCATCTTGAGCGTGACCGGCAGATCGACCGCCTTCACCGTCGCTTCCAGGATGCGCGCGGCGTGGATTTCGTCGCGCATCAGCGCCGAACCGGCATGGCCGTTGACCACCTTCTTGACCGGGCAGCCGAAATTGATGTCGATGATGGCCGCGCCGCGATCGGCGTTGAGCTTGGCCGCCTCGGCCATCACCGCGGGCTCGCAGCCGGCGAGCTGCACCGCCATCGGCTGCTCCTCGGCGCAGGTCTTGGCCATGGTCAGCGACTGGCGGGTCTCGCGGATCGCCGCCTGGCTGGCGATCATCTCCGACACCACCAGCGCGGCGCCGGTCTCCTTGACGATGCGCCGGAACGGCAGGTCGGTGACGCCCGACATCGGCGCCAGGATCACCGGGTCGGCGAGCGTCACGGAACCGAGACGAATGCTCATGGAATGATCAGAAATCCCTAGTGCCTATATTTTAGGCGGTAGTTTATTGCAAATCGTGCTGCACTGCAATATCGCCCACCGCCCGGCGCGCCCCGCGCTTTTTTGCCGGGAAGCAGGCCCGCATTGCGCGTTTCGCCCATATGGGTACTTTAGCCGATGGCTTCGACCCAGGCGCTGGTCCTCGCGGCCGGGCGCGGCACCCGGTTCGGCGGGACGCTGCCGAAGCAATACCTGCCGCTCGGCGGCGCCACGGTGCTGCGCCACGCGATCGCCGCGTTTGCCGCCCACCCGCGCATCGACGGGGTGCTGGTCGCCATTCGGCCCGAGGACCGCGCGCTCTATGACGCGGCGGTCGCCGCGCTCGACCTGCCGCCACCGGTCGCCGGCGGCACCGAGCGCCAGGATTCGGTGCGCCTCGGGCTCGAGGCGCTGGCGCCGCAAGCCCCGGCGCGGGTGCTGATCCATGACGGGGCGCGGCCGTTTCCCGGCGCCGCGGTAATCGACCGCGTGCTCGACGCGCTCGACCGGGGCGCGGCCGCCGCGATCCCCGGCCTGCCGCTCGGCGACACGCTCAAGCGGGTCGAGGACGGGGTGATCCGCGCCACGGTCGACCGCACCGGGCTGTGGCGGGTGCAGACGCCCCAGGGCTTCGATTTCGCGACGATCCTGGCGGCGCATCGCGCCGCTTCCGGCCGGGCGCTGACCGACGACGCGGCCGTCGTCGAGACCGCCGGCGCGGCGCCGCTGATCGTCGCCGGCAGCGAGGACAACCTGAAGATCACCACCGCGGCCGATCTCGCCGCGGCCGAGCGGCTGCTCGCCGCCGGGCCGTTCGCGTCGCCGGGCGATGTCCGCGTCGGCCAAGGGTTCGACGTCCACCCGTTCGGTCCGGGCGACGGCCTGATGGTGTGCGGCGTCAGGATCGCGCACGGTGCCGGGGTCGTCGGCCACTCGGATGCCGATGTCGGACTGCACGCGCTGACCGACGCCCTGCTCGGTGCGATCGGCGCCGGCGATATCGGCATGCATTTCCCGCCGAGCGACCCGCAATGGAAGGGCGCCAGCTCGGATCGCTTCCTTGCCCATGCGGCCGGGCTGGTGCGCGCCCGCGGCGGCAGCATCGCAGCGCTCGACGTGACGATCGTCTGCGAGCGCCCGAAGATCGCGCCGCATCGCGCGGCGATGGTCGAGCGGGTGGCGGCGATCGCCGGGATCGCCGCCGAGCGGGTCAGCGTCAAGGCGACGACGACCGAGAGGCTCGGCTTCACCGGGCGCGGCGAAGGCATCGCCGCGCAGGCGGTGGCTACCGTGCGGCTGCCGCTTTAGGCGGGGGGCGGAACCGGGCATGTTCGATCCCGCGACCCTGGCGCTGGCGCGCGATGTGCTCGAGCGCTGCCGCGCGCGCGGCTGGCGGCTCGCCACTGCGGAGAGCTGCACCGGCGGGCTCGTCGCCGCGGCGCTGACGGCGATCGGCGGCGCGTCCGAGGTCGTCGATCGCGGCTTCGTCGCCTACTCGAACGATGCGAAGACGGCACTGCTCGGCGTGCCGCCGGCGACGCTCGCGGCGCACGGCGCGGTGAGCGCCGAGACCGCGCTGGCGATGGCCGAAGGCGCCGTCGCCCGCGCCGGCGTCGACCTTGCGGTCGCGGTGACCGGCGTCGCCGGTCCCGGCGGCGCCACCGCGGCAAAGCCGGTCGGGCTCGTCCATCTCGGCGTCGCGACACGGGCCGGCGGCAGGACCGAGAGCCACGTCTATCCCGGCGACCGCGATACCGTCCGCCGCGCCGCCATGCTGCGCGCCCTCGAACTGCTGAAGGCGGCCGCGGAAGGCTGACCGGTGTCGACGGGCGTCAGGCCGGCGCGCCGGCGCTGTCGGGCGCGGGATGGCCGTAGAGCTGGCGGGCGCGGCTCTCGAAGGCGGTCACCATGCGCCGCACCGCCTCGCCGAACAGCACCTCGATGACCTTTTGCAGCACGCGCGACTTGAATTCGAAATCGACGAAGAAGTCGATCCGGCAGCCGCCCGGCGCCCGCTCGAAGATCCAGTGGTTGTTGAGGTAGCGGAATGGCCCCTCGGCATACATCACGTCGATCCGGCCCGGCGGGCTCAGCCGGACATGCGAGGTGAAGCGCTCGCGGAACAGCCGGAAGCCGATCACCAGATCGGCGTTGATGAAATCGGCGCGGCGCTCGCGGATGCGCGCGGCGACGCACCACGGCAGGAACTCGGGATAGCGCTCGATATCGGCGACGAGCGCGTACATCTGCTCGGGGGTGTAGGGCAGCAGCCGCTGCTCGGCATGGGTCGGCATCGCTTCAGTTACGTGCGGCGGCGCGCGCCGCCCGCAAGCGCGCGAAATCGTCGCCGGCGTGATAGGACGAGCGCGTCAAGGGCGATGCCGAGACCATCAGGAAGCCCTTGCCGAGCGCCTGCCTGCGATAAGTCTCGAACTCGTCCGGCGTCACGAAGCGCGCGACCGCGTGATGCTTGGGCGTTGGCTGCAGGTATTGGCCGACGGTGAGGAAATCGACCTCGGCGGCGCGCAGGTCGTCCATCACCTGCAGCACCTCGCCCTTGTCCTCGCCGAGCCCGACCATGATCCCCGACTTGGTGAACATCGCCGGGTCGAGCCGCTTCACCCGGTCGAGCAGCCGCAGCGAGTGGAAGTATCGCGCCCCGGGCCGCACCTCGGCGTAAAGCCGCGGCACCGTCTCGAGGTTGTGGTTCACCACGTCGGGCCGCGCCGCGACGACGGCTTCGATCGCGCCCTCCTTGCGCAGGAAATCGGGCACCAGCACCTCGATCGTGGTAAGCGGGGCGGCGGCGCGGATCGCCGCGATGGTGCGCGCGAAATGCCCGGCGCCGCCGTCGTCGAGGTCGTCGCGGTCGACCGAGGTGACGACGATATGCGCGAGGCCGAGCTTGCCGACCGCCTCGCCGACCCGTTCCGGCTCGTGCGGGTCGAGCAGGTCGGGGCGGCCGGTCGCCACGTTGCAAAAGCTGCAGGCGCGCGTGCAGACCGCGCCGAGGATCATCACCGTCGCGTGCTTCTCCTTCCAGCACTCGCCGATATTGGGGCAGGCCGCCTCTTCGCAGACCGTGTGCAGCCGGTGCTCGCGGATCAGCCGCCGGGTCGCCTGGTATTCCGCCGAGACCGGCGCCTTGACGCGGATCCACGGCGGCTTGCGCGGGCTCGGATTGTCGGGCAGCCGGGCCTTCTCGGGATGGCGGGGCGGCGTTTCGGCGATGCTCACCGGTCGGAACCTTCGTTGCGCCATGCGCCGAGCAAAAACATCCGATGCCGGCCGCCGTGGCGCAGGCCCGGCTCGGCGTCGATGCGCCGCCGGACCAACCACTTGGCCGCGATGCCGATCGCCAGGAACGGCAGCACGTAGATGAGCGCATTTTCCCATGCCGTCATCGCCAAGCGCCCCCAGGCGACAAAGCGACCGCGTGCCGGGTTTGCAGGATCATCGAGATGGCTTCACTGCGCGCGCCATGACGGGACGAGGCTTAGATGTGGAGCGCGCGGCCGTAAGCATCAAGCACGGCCTCGTGCATCGCCTCGGAGATCGTCGGATGCGGGAAGATCGTGCGCATCAGCTCGACCTCGGTCGTCTCCAGCGTCTTGGCGACGGTATAGCCCTGAATCAGCTCAGTGACCTCGGCGCCGACCATGTGCGCGCCGAGCAGCTCGCCGGTGTTGCCGTCGAACACCGTCTTGATGAGCCCCTCCGGCTCGCCGAGCGCGATCGCCTTGCCGTTGCCGATGAACGGGAAATGGCCGATCTTGACCTCGTAGCCCTGGTCGCGCGCCGCCTTCTCGGTGAGCCCGACGCTCGCTACCTGCGGCCGGCAATAGGTGCATCCCGGGACGTTGCGCGTGTCGAGCGGGTGGACGCCGTTGACCCCGGCGATGTGTTCGACGCAGACCACGCCCTCGTGCATCGCCTTGTGGGCAAGCCACGGCGCGCCGACGAGATCGCCGATCGCGTAGATCCCCGGCTCGCCGGTGCGCAGCCATTCGTCGGCGACGACGTGGCCGCGCTCGACCTTGACGCCGGTGCCTTCGAGCCCGATGCCCTCGACATTGCCGACGATGCCGACCGCGAGGATCACCCGGTCAACCGTCAGCTCGCTCGCCTTGCCGCCGGCCTCGATCGTCGCGGTGACGCTGTCGGCAGCCTTCTTGAGCGCCTTGACCGTCGCCGAGGTGTGGATCTTGATCCCCTGCTTCTCGAACGCCTTGCGGGCGAAGGCGGAAATCTCCTCGTCCTCGACCGGCAGCACGCGGTCGAGCACCTCGACCACCGTCACCTCGGCGCCCATGTCGCGATAGAAGCTGGCGAACTCGATGCCGATCGCCCCGGAGCCGACGACGAGCAGCGATTTCGGCATCGCCGGCGGGACCATCGCCTCCTTGTAGGTCCACACCAGCTTGCCGTCGGGTTCGAGGCCGGGCAGCGCGCGCGCCCGGGCGCCGGTCGCGAGGATGATGTGCTTGGCCTCGATATCGGCGATCGGCTTGCCGTCCTTGGCGACGGCGACCTTGCCCTTGCCGGCGAGCTTCCCCTCGCCCATCACGACGGCGATCTTGTTCTTGCGCATGAGGAACGCGACGCCGTTCGACAGCTGCTTGGCGACGGCGCGCGAGCGGGCGACGACCTTCTGCGCGTCGAAGCCGATATTGTCGGCAGTGAGGCCGAAATCGGCGGCCTTGTGCATCAGGTGATAGATCTCGGCGGTGCGCAGCAGCGCCTTCGTGGGAATGCAGCCCCAGTTGAGGCAGATGCCGCCGAGCTGCTCGCGCTCGACGATCGCGGTCTTCATCCCGAGCTGCGCCGCGCGGATCGCCGCGACGTAGCCGCCCGGCCCGCTGCCGACGATGGCGAGGTCGTAGCTATCGGCCACTTGCCGCCGCCATCACAGCAGCATCCGCGCCGGCTCGTCGATCAGCCGCTTGAACGCCTGCAGGAAGCGCGCGCCGACCGCGCCGTCGACCGCCCGGTGGTCGCAGGAGATCGTGCAGCTCATCACCGTGGCGATCGCCAGCTCGCCGTTCTTGACGACCGGGCGCGGCGCGCCGGCGCCGACCGCCAGGATGCAGCCGTGCGGCGGGTTGATGACCGCGGCGAACTCCCTGATGCCGTACATCCCGAGATTGGAGATCGAGAAGGTGCCGCCCTGGAACTCCTCGAGCTTCAGCTTGCCGGCGCGGGCGCGCTGCGCGAGGTCCTTGGTCTCGGCGGCGATCTGCTGCAGCCCCTTGAGATCGGCGCCGCGGATGATCGGGGTGATCAGCCCGTCGTCGAGCGCCACCGCCATCGCGATGTCGGCGCGCTCCCAGAGGATGATCGCGTCCTCGCTCCATGAGGCGTTGGCGGCCGGCACCTGGCGCAGCGCCAGCCCCGCCGCCCGGATCACGAAGTCGTTGACCGATATGTTGAGGTCCGGCGCGCCTTCGTTGAGCAGCTTGCGAACCCGCAGGAGCTCGTCGATCTCGCAATCGATCGTCTCGTAGAAATGCGGGACGTTCTGCTTCGATTCGGTGAGCCGCCGGGCGATGACCCGGCGCATCTGGCTGTGCGGCTTCTCGGCGAAGGGCGGGTCGCCGCTGACCGGTGCGAACGGCGCGGGCTGGGGGGCACGCGCCGCCGGGGCCGACGGCGCGGCCGGCGCGCGGGCGGCGGGCGCCGCTCCGCGGGCGAGCGCCGCGTCGATATCGGCCTTGACGATCCGGCCCTGCGGCCCCGAACCCTTGATCGCCGCGAGGTCGAGCCCGGCCTTTGCCGCCATGCGGCGCGCCAAGGGGCTGGCGAAGACGCGCCCGGTGTCGGGCGAGCTGTCGTGGCCATTGCCGGCCGGCGGCGCGGGCGGCGCGGCAGCAGCCGGCGGCGCGGTCTTGGGTGCCTCGGGCGCTGGCGGCAGCGAGGGGCGCGCTGCGGCTTGCGGGGCCGGGGCGGCGGCAGGCTTCGCCGCGGCCGGCGGCGGCGCGCTCGCCTCGCCGAGCGCCGAGGCGTCCTCGCCCTCTTCGAGCAGCACCGCGATCGGTTCGTTGACCTTGACCCCCTGGGTCCCCTCCGGGACAATGATCCTGCCGAGGCGACCCTCGTCGACCGCCTCGTATTCCATCGTCGCCTTGTCGGTCTCGATCTCGGCGATCACATCGCCGGTATGGACCTCGTCACCCTCCTTCTTGAGCCAGCGCGCGACCGCGCCCTCG
This sequence comes from Allostellaceae bacterium, assembly GCA_035507475.1. Lineage (GTDB taxonomy): Bacteria > Pseudomonadota > Alphaproteobacteria > ATCC43930 > CGMCC-115725 > DATARH01. The sequence continues at coordinate 11,394 of DATJOB010000483.1, forward strand.
GTCATCGTCGGCGACAGCGCCGGCATCAGGATCTGGATCGGCATGGCGCTAACCCAAAGCGTCATGACCGGGGCTGACCCGGCCATCCTGAGATCCCCGGTTCAAGCCCGGGGATGACGAGAAGGACATCTCGATCATCGATACAGCACCGCGCGGGCCGCGGCGGCGATGTCCTCGACCTGCGGCACCGCGAGCTGCTCGAGATTGGCCGCATAAGGCAGCGGCACGTCCTTGCCGGCGACGCGCCTGACCGGGGCGTCGAGCCAGTCGAAGCACTCCTCCATCATCACCGCGGCGAGCTCGGCGCCGATCCCGGCAAAGGGCCAGCCCTCCTCGACCGCGACGAGGCGGTTGGTCTTCTTGACCGAGGCGACCACGGTCGCGACGTCGAACGGGCGCAACGAACGCAGGTCGATGACCTCGGCCGAGATGCCGTCCCGCGCCAGCTCCTCGGCGGCCTGCAATGCCAGCTTCACCATGCGCGAGAAGGCGGTGATGGTGACGTGGTCGCCTTGCCGGGCCAGCCGCGCCTTGCCGATCGGGACGAGATACTCGGGGTCCTGCGGGACCTCGAAGCTTTCGCCGTAGACGAGCTCGTGCTCGAGGAAGATGACCGGGTTCGGGTCGCGGATCGCGGCCTTCAGCAGCCCCTTGTGATCGGCGCCGGTATAGGGCGCGACGACCTTGAGCCCGGGGCAATGCGCGTACCAGCTCGCATAGCATTGCGAATGCTGGGCGGCGACCCGCGAGGCGATGCCGTTGGGGCCGCGAAAGACGATCGGGCACGACATCTGCCCGCCCGACATGTAGCGCGTCTTCGCCGCCGAATTGATGATCTGATCGATCGCCTGCATCGCGAAGTTGAAGGTCATGAACTCGACGACCGGACGCAGCCCGGCGAAGGCGGCGCCGACCCCGACCCCGGCGAAACCCTGCTCGGTGATCGGCGTGTCGATGACGCGGCGCGGGCCGAATTCCTGCAGCAGGCCCTGGCTCACCTTGTAGGCGCCCTGATATTCGGCGACTCCCTCGCCCATCAGGAACACGCTGTCGTCGCGCCGCATCTCCTCGGCAATTGCGTCGCGCAGCGCCTCGCGCACGGTGATCGTCGCGGTTGCGCCGGCATAGGCGGGCTCGTCGGCAGGCGCGGCGGGAACCGGCGCCGGACAAGGACTGGGGCCCGACCGTCTCGCAGACCGTGCGCGAGGCGCTGCGCGATGCGATGGCGCTGGAGATGCGCGCCGACGACAAGGTGTTCCTGATCGGCGAGGAGGTCGCGCAATACCAGGGCGCCTACAAGATTTCCCAGGGCCTGCTGGAGGAATTCGGCGCCCAGCGCGTCATCGACACGCC
>DATJOB010000484.1:0-4545 GCA_035507475.1 Allostellaceae bacterium
CGAGCGACCTATTAAGCGGCCTCGGCGCGGTCGATCGCGGCGGCGCGCTCGGCGAGGCGGCGGATACGGGACCAGTCGCCCGCGGAGATCGCGTCGCGCGGCGCCATCCACGAGCCGCCGACCATCGGCACGTTGGGCAACGCCAGGTAGTCGGCCGCCAGGCGCTCGTCGATGCCGCCGGTCGGGCAGAACGCGATGCCGTGAAAGACCGGCGCCAGCGCGCGCAGCACCGCGGCGCCGCCCATCGCCTCGGCCGGGAAGAACTTCATCACGCAAATCCCCAGATCGCGCACCCGCATGACCTCGGAGGAGGTCGCGACACCCGGCAGATAGGGCAGCTCGGTGGCGAGCGCGGCGCCGGCGAGCTCGGGTGTCGTCCCCGGGCTGACCAGGAATTTCGCCCCGGCCTTGACCGCGGCGGCGACATCGGCGGCGCGCAGCAGCGTGCCCGCCCCCACCGTCACCTGCGGCAGCTCGGCGGCGATCGCGGCGATCGCCTCGGCGGCGGCCTCGGTGCGGAACGTCACCTCGAGGACGCGCAGGCCGCCGTCGCACAGCGCACGGGCCAGCGGCACGGCATCGCGCGCCCGCTCGATCGACAGCACTGGGATCACGGTTGTGCCGCGGAACACCGGATGCATCGAGGCGTCCTCCCGCAAAGACCGCACTCCCGTCTTCTAGCGCGATTGCAACGCCGCCGCAGCCCCTGTCGATCCCTCCGCGGCGCGGCTCGGAGGTGCGCGGCACCCATGCGGAGAGGCGCGAGCGATTCGCCGAATCGGCGGATTGACAGCGGCCCATGCCGACCGATCTGATTTGGCAACCCAGTTCGGGAGATGCGGGTGGACAAACGCAAGCTCGGCAAGACCGGCCTCGACGTCTCGCTGCTCGGCTTCGGCTGCGGCGCGGTCGGCGGGCTGATGGTAAACGGCGCGCCGGCCGACCAGGAGCGCGCCGTAGCGCGCGCGCTGGAGCTCGGGATCAACTATTTCGACACCGCCGCGCAATACGGCGGCGGCCGGTCGGAGGAGAATCTCGGCCGGGTGCTCAAGGCGCTGAAGCCCGAGATCCATGTCGGCACCAAGGTGCGCCTGCCGCCGACCGAGCCGGGCCAGGTCGCCGGCGCGATCGGCGCGGCGCTGGAAGCGAGCCTGCGCCGGCTGCAGCTCGAGCGGGTCGACCTCTACCAGTTCCACAACGCCATCGTCGGCACCACCGCGGGCGGCAATTTCGCGGTCGAAAGCATGCTCGAGGAAGTGGTCCCGGCCTTCGAGCGGCTGGTCCAGCAGGGCAAGATCCGGTTCTACGGCATCACCGCGGTCGGCGACACCGCCTCGCTCCTGCGGTTGATCGACGCGCGCGCCTTCGCGACCGCGCAGGTCGGCTTCAACCTGTTGAACCCGAGCCCCGGCGCGGCGGTGCCGGCCGGCTTTCCGGCGCAGGATTACGGCAACCTGCTGGCGCATACCGAGGCCGCCCATATGGGCGTCATCAACATCCGCGTGCTGGCCGGCGGCGCGCTGAGCGGCGGCGAGGAGCGGCATCCGCTGGGCTCGCCGCCACCCGACCCGATCGGCACGGGGAGCAGCTACCGGACCGATGTCGAGCGGGCGCGGCGCTTCATGCCGCTGGTCCGCGAGGGCCACGCCGACAGCCTGATCGAGCTGGCCCTGCGCTATGTGATCGCGCACAAGGCGGTGTCGACCGTGCTGGTCGGCTATTCGACGCTCGACCAGCTCGAGATCGCCGCGCGCTCGATCAACCAGGGGCCGCTGTCGCCCGGTGCGCTGGCGCGGATCGCCGAGATCCAGGCCGGCTTCGTCGGCGAGGCGCGCTAACGATGCCGCGCTTTATTGCAAGCGGCGGCGCGCTCGGCGCCACGGTCGAGGGCGTCGACCTGAACCAGCCGCTCGACGACGGCGATTTCGCCGAGATCCTGCGCGCGCTCGGCCGCTACGGCGTGCTGCGCTTCCCGAGCCAGGCGCTCGACCCGGCGCGACAGATGGCGTTCGCGGCGCGTTTCGGCTCGCTCGAGATCAATGTCGCCGGCGCCTTCCAGGAGCCCGGCTACCCCGAGATCATGATCCTGTCGAACATGACCGAGCCGAACGGCCGGCCGATCGGCGCGCGCGACGCCGGACAGGACTGGCACACCGACATGTCGTATAGCGAGGTCGTCGCCTTCGCCAACGTGCTCTATGCGATCAAGGTGCCGCACCGCGACGGGGAGCCGCTCGGCGGCACCGAGTTCGCCGACATGCACGGCGCCTATGACGGGCTTCCGGGCGAGCTCAAGACGCGGCTCGCGACGATGACCGTGCTGCACGACTTCAACAAATTCTGGGAGATGATGCGGCGCCGGCCGGGCAGCTGGCGGCAGAAGCTGAGCGAGGAACAGCGCAGGCGCAAGCCGCCGGTCTCGCACCCGATCTTTCTCACCCACCCGATCACCGGCCGCAAAGTGCTCTACGCCAACCCGGGCTACGCGATCCGCATCAACGAGCTGCCGGAGAGCGAGAGCGATGCGCTCCTCGCCTTCCTGTTCGAGCACCAGCTGCAGCCGCGCTACCGCTACCTGCACCGCTGGAGCGAGGGCGACGTGCTGCTGTGGGACGATATCAGCACGCTGCACAACGCCCACGCCGACTACCGGGCGGACGAGCACCGGCTGATCAAGCGCTGCCAGGTGATGGCCGACCGGGTGTTCGATCCGGAATGGGTGCGTCGGGCGCTCGCCGCCTGAAGCGGAGCGCGTAACGGTTCAGTGGAGCGTGCCGCCCGACAGCTCGCTCGCCTTCTGCTGCAGCCGCGCCAGCAGCCCCGGCATGCCGCCCATCATCAGCAGCGCACGGATCTCGGCCTTCTGCACCGTCGCCTGGCTGATCATCCCGTCGGCGGTGATGTCGATCGCCTTCCAGCCGCCGGGCGTCTGGCGCATCACGTAGCCGAGCGTGTGGGTGTCGTCCTCGGGCTTGCCCGGCACGATCTTGACCTTGACCACCGGGTCCCCGGCGTCGGGTGGCGGCTGGAGGTCGAAGCGCTCGCCGCTGAAATCGTCGAAGTTGGCGACGTAGGTGGCGACCGAGTAGCGCTCGAACGCCTTTTTCAGCGCCGCCTGCTGGTCGGCGGTAAACGAGGTCCAGCTGGCGCCCACGCCGCCCTGCAGGATCGCGTCGAGATCGATTGCGCGCACCACCGCCGCAACCAGCATGTCGTAGCGCTGCTGAAAGGAGGCCGACTTGCCGGCCTTCATGATTTTCAGCAGGCTGGCGTCGAGCTGCTCGATCGGCGCCGTCACATCGGACGCGCCGGCCGGCGGCGCGGCGGCAACGCCGAGCGCCATCGCGCAGAGGGCGAGCCGCAACGCCCGGCCGCGGCGCGGCAGCGCCCCGGCGATCACCGCTCCGCGCCCAGCAGCGCCGCGCGGAACCGGTCGCGGCAGGCGGCCGGATCGAAGTTGCGCTTGTAGGACGGCGGCTCGGACGGCGCGACGCGCAGCACCACGAAGGCGGTACCGTTGCCGGCGCGCAACAGCCGCGCCGCGTCGGGCAGCTCGGCTTCGCTGCCGACGGTGCGCGTGCGCTTGATCCCGGCGCCGGTCGCGATCTTTTCGAGATCGACGCCGAGGCTCGTATGGCTCTTCTGCCAGCCGGTCTCGCCGTAATGCCCGTTGTCGACGACGAGGATCGACAGATTGGCCGGGTCGAGCACCGCGATCGTCGCCAGCGCGCCGACATTCATCAACAGTTCGCCGTCGCCGGTCGCCACCAGCACGCGCTTGTCGGGGCGCGCCAGCGCCAGGCCGAGACCGATCATCGCCGCGCCGCCCATCGCCCCGGCCATGGTGTAGATCTGCGCGCTGTCGCGGGTCAGCGCGGCGATGTCGCGCGCCGTGCCGGCAAGCCCGGTGACGATCAGGAAATCCTCGGGCCGGCCGACCAGCGCGGGCACCGCCTCGCAGCGGTCGAGGACGAAGCCGGCGGCGACGGCGGCGGCGACATCGACGCCCGGCGGGTAGCGCATCGCCATCAGTCCACCCTCCTCAAAACGCCTTCGCGCCGAGCAGCTTCTGGGTCAGCAGCACGGCGACCGCGTTGCCGCCCTGGAACGCCATGGTCAACGCCGCCTCGACGGTGGGCACCGCCTCGTCCGGGCGTTCGACGCGCAGGCAGATCACGCCCATCGCCTGCAGCACCGGCTCGACCGCCTGGCCCATCGGGAATTGCCACGGATTACCCTCGCCGAAATCGCCGCGCATGCTGACGAGCGTCAGAAACGGAAAGCGGCCGCCCTTGACCAGCGACAGCATGTTGATGCAGTTGCCCGCGCCGCTCGACTGCATCAGCAAGACGCCGCGCGCCCCGCCGAGATCGGCGCCGGCGAGCAGCGCGACCCCCTCCTCCTCGGTGGTCAGCGCCACCGAATGCACGTCCGCGTCGGCCAGCGAGCGGTCGATCAGGATGCGATGGCCGGCGTCGGGGACATAGGCGAATTGCGTCACGTTTTGGCGGCGCAGCTGGTGTTAGACCGCGTCCTGCCATCGCT
>DATJOB010000485.1:0-5525 GCA_035507475.1 Allostellaceae bacterium
CAAGACCTATTGGGCGATCGTCGCCGGCGTGCCAAAGCTGCGTCGGGGCCGAATCGACTTGTCGCTTGCCAAGGGATCCGGCAGAGGCGGCGAACGGGTGCATGCCGATGACGCCGGCAAGGACGCCGTCACCGATTATCGCCTGATCGACAGCGCCGGCGGACGCGCCAGCTGGCTCGCCTTGCTGCCGGTCACCGGCCGCACCCATCAGTTGCGCGCGCATTGCGCCGCGATCGGGACGCCGATCCTCGGCGACGGCAAATATGGCGGCGCGACGGCGCACGCGCTGAGCGGCGCGGCGGCGCACCGGCTGCACCTGCATGCCCGCGCGCTGGCGATCCCGCACCCGGCCGGGTTCACCCTCGAGGTCGAAGCGCCGCTGCCGCCGCACATGCAGCGCGTGTGGGGTTTCCTCGGCTTCGCCGCCGATGCGGGCGATCCGTTCGCCGGGCTGGACCTGCCGGCATGAAGCGCGTCTACAAGATCGTGGCGACGCGACGCGAGGCGAACGGCTGGGGGGTCGCGCTCGACGGCCGACCGCTGCGCACCCCCGACAAGCGCGAGCTCAGCGTGCCGAGCCAGTCGCTCGCCGACGCGATCGCCGCCGAATGGGACGCACAGCAGGACGAGATCCGGCCGCCGACCATGCCGCTCACGCAGCTCGCCGCGACGGCGATCGACCGCACGAGCGGGCGGCGGCCCGAGATCGTCGCCACGGTCGCCGGCTATGCCGCGACCGATCTCGTCTGCTACCGCGCCGACCACCCGCCGGCGCTGACCGCGCGCCAGGAGGCGGTGTGGCAGCCGCTCATCGACTGGGCGGCGGGGCGCTACGACGCCGGGCTCGCCGTCACGCGCGGCGTGATCCCGACGCCGCAGTCGCCGGCGAGCCTCAGGGTCTACGGCTCGGTGGTCGCCGCGCTCGACGACTTTCGGCTGACCGCGCTGCAGGCGGCGACCGCGGCGTGCGGCTCGCTGATCATCGCGCTGGCGCTGTTCGAGGGGCGGCTCGACGCGCCGGCCGCCTTTGCCGCCTCGCAGCTCGACGAGACCTTCCAGATCGAGGCCTGGGGCGAGGATGCCGAGGCGACGCGGCGCCGTGCCGCGCTCGCCGCCGACATCGCCGCCGCGGCGCGCTTCGTCGAGCTGCTCGACGCCCCGTCCTGAGCGGCCGGGTGGTCGACGGACGGCGATTCTGCGGGGCGCCGCGCCGCGCCGGCATCGCCCGACGATCTCCGCCAAGCCGCGCCGCGCCGTATGCCGACCGCGTTGCGAGGGGCGCGCACAGGGTCCTAGCCTTGCCGCCGGATACCGTGACAGGGAGGCGGCGACGTGGCGGCGGCCGGTGCGCTGCGGTTTGCGATGGTGGCGGTGCTGGCGCTTGCCGCCGCCGCGGCGCCCGCGCGGGGCGACGATGCGGCGCCGGGCGACACGCTCGTGCTCAACCCCAAGCTTGCCCGGCCGCTGCCGCCGCCCGGCTGGATCGCCGAGCATCGCGCGGCCTGGGTCAAGCAACACGAGGTCTACCGGGCAAGCTGCCGCGATGCCGCGGTGGCGGAGGAGGAGCAGTTCCTCAACCGGCTGGTCGGCTTCGACAACTATCTCGTCAGGGTGACGCAAAACTACATGGACAGCGCCGCCGACCAGCACGATGCGGCGGCGAAGCAGCATGTCGACCTGGCCGTCGACAACATCGACGGGCTGCGCAAGGATATGGCCGCCGCCGACGAGCTTGTCGCGCGCTTCGAGGCGCTGCCCCCCTGCGCCGCTGCGCCGCCGCCAGGCTCTGCCGAGGCGAGCGCGCCGGCCGAGGCCTCCGTCGAGCCGCCGCCCGCGCCGGTGGAGGCAGCCGCGCCGGCTGCGTCCGAGACGGCGGCGCCGCGAGCTGCTGTCGCCGAGGCGGCCGCGCCGCCCGCTCCCCCGGCACCGGCACCGGCACCCGCGCCGCCCGCTCCGGCCCCCGGCTCACCGCCGCGCGTTGCGCTCCGCTTCGACGACCAGGTCGTGCTCGGCCTGACGCCGAGCAGCATCCGCGCCTTCGACAAGGCGATCGACCGCATCGCCGCCGGCGGAGAGCTGCAGCTGACGATCGACGGGTGCGACGGCGATGCCGATCTCTCGCCGGATTCGCTGTGCGGGCGGCGCCGTCAGGTGCTGAAGCGGCTGCTCGTCGAGGCTGGTCTGCGCGATGTCGGGCATCTTCTCGCGCCGGCCCAGCCCGGCCGGCTCAGTCGCGCGGTTCCTTGAACACCTTTGATGCGACCTGCATGCACTCGCGGATGATCGGGACGCCGATATAGCCCGACAGGTGCAGCAGCACCTCGGTCAGCTCCTCCTCGGTCCACCCCTGGCGCAGCGCCATCCGCAGATGCAGCGCCAGCTCCGGCTCGCGCCCCATGCAGGTGTCGGAGACGACGCAGATGAGCGCCCGCGTCTTGAGGTCGAGCCCGGGCCGCGTCCACAGATTGCCGAACACGTTCTCGACCGCGACGTCGAGGAACTTCTGCATGACCGGATCGCCGTAGACGCCCTTCGAGGCGGCGTCGACCGCCGCCTCGCCCATCAGCCGGCGGCGCATCGCCATGCCTTTTTCGTAGAGCTCGCTCTTTGCCATCGGTTTCTCCCGCTGCCGGCTGCGGCCGATCTTGCCCGGCGGGTCGGGGGCCGACAAGCGCCCGCGCTCGGCGATGCGGCGCGGCCGGGACGACCGGTCGCGGCTGCGTCCCTTGGGCCGGCAGATCGCTGGTCCCATCTATCGGAGACGGGCCGCTCGCGAACAGTCGACGGCGATCGACAGCTTCCGGGGGCGCGCCCCGTATGTCAGGAGGCCGTCATGTTCATTTCCGATGTTCTGCGGATCAAAGGCCACAACGTCGTCCGGGTGCGCCCGAGCGACAGCGTCGAACTCGCGGTGCGCAAGCTCGTGGAGCACAGCATCGGAGCCATGGTTGTGGAGGACCGGTGGATGAAGCCGGTCGGCATCTTCTCGGAACGCGACTTCATCAGGGCGGTCGCGCGCGAGGGTGCGGCGGCGCTCGGCCGCGAGGTCCGGGAATTGATGACATCGCCGATCATCAGCTGCCGCGCGTCGGATCGCATCGACGCCGTGCTGGCGACCATGACGCTCGCCCGGATCCGCCATATGCCGGTGATCGAGCACGAGGAGCTGAAGGGCATCGTCAGCATCGGCGACCTGGTCAAGCACCGGCTCGACGAAAAGGAGCTCGAGGCGAACGTGCTGCTCGAGATCTCGCGCATGCACGCCTGACCCGGCGCTGTTGACCGGGCGCTGTCGGCGGCGAGCCGGCAGCACGCGGCTAGCCTCGGCCGCGGGTTGATGCTATCCCGCGCGCATGAGCAATATCCTGAAGCGGCTCGACGAGATGCGCGCGGCGGCGCGCCTCGGCGGCGGCGAGCGCCGCATCGACGCTCAGCACCAGAAAGGCAAGCTGACCGCGCGCGAACGGATCGACATCCTCCTCGACCCCGGCTCGTTCGAGGAATGGGACATGTTCGTCGAGCATCGCAGCGCCGATTTCGGCATGGCCGAGCAGAAGGTGCCGGGCGACGGCGTCGTCACCGGCTACGGTACGATCAACGGCAAGCTGGTGTTCGTCTTCAGCCAGGACTTCACCGTGTTCGGCGGCTCGTTGTCGGAAGCGCATGCCGAGAAGATCTGCAAGGTGATGGACCAGGCGATGAAGGTCGGCGCGCCGGTCATCGGGCTCAACGATTCGGGCGGCGCGCGCATCCAGGAAGGCGTCGCCTCGCTCGCCGGCTACGCCGAGGTGTTCGAGCGCAACGTGCTGGCGTCCGGGGTGGTGCCGCAGGTCTCGCTGATCATGGGGCCGTGCGCCGGCGGCGCGGTCTACTCGCCGGCGATGACCGACTTCATCTTCATGGTGAAGGATTCGTCCTACATGTTCGTCACCGGCCCCGACGTGGTGAAGACCGTGACCCACGAGACGGTGACGCAGGAGGAGCTGGGCGGTGCCGTGACCCATACGACGCGGTCCGGTGTCGCCGATCTCGCCTTCGAGAACGATGTCGAGGCGCTGATCGAATTGCGCCGCTTTGTCGATTTCCTGCCGTCGTCGAACCGCGCGCCGCTGGCGCCGCGCCCGTTCACCGACGCGCGCGGGCGCGACGAGCCGTCGCTCGACACGCTGATCCCGGCCAACCCCAACAAGCCCTACGACGTCAAGGAGCTGGTCGAGAAGGTCGTCGACGACGCCGACTTCTTCGAGCTGCAGCCGAATTTCGCCGGCAACATCATCATCGGCTTCGCGCGCATCGAGGGCGCGACGGTCGGCATCGTCGCCAACCAGCCGATGGTGCTGGCCGGCTGTCTCGACATCGACAGCGCGCGCAAGGCGGCGCGCTTCGTGCGCTTCTGCGACTGCTTCGCGATCCCGATCGTGACCTTCGTCGACGTGCCGGGGTTCCTGCCGGGCACCGCGCAGGAATACGGTGCGATCATCAAGCACGGCGCGAAGCTCCTGTTCGCCTTTGCCGAGGCGACGGTGCCGAAGGTCACGGTGATCACCCGCAAGGCCTATGGCGGAGCCTATGACGTGATGTCGTCAAAGCATCTGCGCGGCGACGTGAACTTCGCCTGGCCCTCGGCCGAGATCGCGGTGATGGGACCGAAGGGCGCGGTCGAGATCATCTTCCGCGCCGATCTCGGCGAAGCGGCCAAGATCGAGGCGCGCACCGAGGAATATCGCGAGAAGTTCGCCAACCCGTTCGTCGCCGCCAGCCGCGGCTTTATCGACGACGTGATCCAGCCGCGCGCAACCCGGCGGCGCGTCGCCCGCGCGCTCCACATGCTGCGCGGCAAGCGCCTCGAAAACCCGTGGAAAAAGCACGATAACATCCCGCTGTGAGCACTTGCGACGACCCACAACAATTCGTCATGGCCGGGCTTGTCCCGGCCATCCACGATTCAAAGGATGGTCTCGTACAGGTCGTCCCAATTGGGATTGGCAGCGAGGATCAGTCGCACTGTCCAGGTTCGCGACCAGTGTTTCATGTTGCGCTCGCGCTGGATCGCGGCGCTGATCGTCGCGTGCCGCTCGACATAGACCAAGCGTTTCAAACCGTATCGCTTGGTAAAGCCGGGGAAAATGCCTTCCCGATGCTCCCAGATACGTCTTTGCAGATTATTGGTGACGCCGCGGTAAAGGATACCGTTCGGCTTGTTCGTGAGAATATAAACCCGGGCCTCGCGCATTCGGGCATGTTGGTGCACCACCACAACGGCGGCAACGCCTTCGTGGATGGCCGGGACGAGCCCGGCCATGACGATCGATTTGGTTCACTTGGCTGTGTTCGCTAAAATCCTCATCGCCAATCGCGGCGAGATCGCCTGCCGGGTGATCCGCACGGCAAAGCGCATGGGGATCAAGACCGTCGCGGTCTATTCCGAGGCCGATGCCGACGCGCTGCACGTGCGCGAGGCCGACGAGGCGGTGGCGATCGGCCCGCCGCCGGCCGCCGACAGCTACCTGCGGATCGACCGCATC
>DATJOB010000486.1:0-6349 GCA_035507475.1 Allostellaceae bacterium
ACGCCCGGTCTCCGGTCGCTCGACCAGGTGGTGGTGCGGGTCGACGATCGGCAGCGCCGGTTCGAGCACATCCTCGACATGCCGCGCGAGCCAGTCGTTGCGCGGCGTGAAGTGCCCGGTCGCCGAGACAGGTGCGGGGGACGCCATGGTTTCCTCTCTTTGGTCTTGACCGGCTGATCCAGCCGGGTGATGAGCGGACGCAGATTATACGGCGAGAGCCGCGCGCACACGGGCAAACCAGTTCTTAATTGTCGGCCGGCAGTATCGGGCATGACCCGATAGAGGCTCCAACCGATGAATTCCGCGCAACGCCGCGTGCTCTACGTGCTGCAAGGTCTGCCCGTGCCGTTCGACCGGCGCGCCTGGCTGCACGCCACGACCCTCGCCAAGAACGGCTACGCGGTGAGCTTTATCTGCCCGAAGGGGCGCGGCTTCGACGCGTCGCGCGAGGAGCTCGAGGGCGTCGACATCTACCGCTACTGGCGGCCGATCGAGGGCGAAGGCAAGCTCGCTTTTATCGCCGAGTCGCTGTGGTGCTTCTGCGCGACGCTTCTGTTGTCGCTGCGCGTCGCGCTGTTTGGTCGCGGCTTTGACATCCTGCACATCTGCAACCCGCCGGAAATCTATTGGCCGATCGCGTGGTTCTGGCGCGCCTTCGGCAAGGTCTTCATCTGGGACCATCGCGACCTGTCGCCCGAGCTGGCGGAGGCGAAATTCGGCGCCGGCAACCGGCTGATCCTCGCGCTGCTGCGGCTCCTCGAACGGGCGAGTTTCCGCGCCGCGCAGATCGTCGTCGCGACCAACGAGAGCTACAAGAAGATCGCCGTCGAGCGCGGCGGCAAACGGCCCGAGGATGTGTTCATCGTGCGCTCGGCGCCGTCGCTCGCGCGGTTCCGCCTCTACGAGCCGGAGCCGGAGTTCAAGCAGGGCCAGCCGCATCTCCTCGTCTATCTCGGCGAGATCGGCCCGCAGGACGGGGTCGACAACCTGATCCGCGCGATCCGCGTGCTGCACGACGATTTCGACCGGCGCGATTTCCATTGCGTCCTGATCGGCGGCGGCACGCATCAGCCCGCGGTCGCGGCCTATGCGGCGGAGATCGGCGTCGCGCCGCTCTGCACCTTCACCGGCATCGTCAGCGACGAGATGCTGTGCCGCATCCTGTCCTCCGCCGATGTCGCGATCGACCCGCTGCCGAAGAATGGCTGGTCGGACCGCAGCACGATGAACAAGGTCCTCGAATACATGTTCTTCGGCCTGCCGATCGTCGTCGGCGAGCTGGCCGAGGCGCGGGTCTCAGCCGAAGCCGCCGCGCTCTACGTCGAGCCGGGCAGCCCGCAGGCCATGGCCGAGGCCATAGCCCGGCTGCTCGACGACGCGGCGCTGCGGCAAAAGATGGGCGCGTTCGGCCAGATGCGGCTGCGCAACGCGCTCGCCTTCGAGTACTCGGTGCCGAATCTCCTCGCCGCTTACGACGCCGCCTGGGCGCGGGTCGGCCATTCCTTCCTGCGCAACAGCGGCATCGTCCTGACGCAAACCCGCTGATTCGACTCGCGGATTTCCCGCGGCGCCGCGGCGCGCCGCGCAGCACGCTGGCGCACGATTCGCCGCATCGCTAGGCTTGCCGCGGCGCCGCTCGGGGGAACGGCGCCGCAACGTCGGTCGGGGGAGCCGATGTACGAGCGCTTTTACGGCCTCTACCGTCCGCCATTCGCCGTGACGCCCGATCCGACCCTGCTCTACATGAGCCGGGTGCCTCGCGAGGCGCTGGCGACCATCGTCTATGGCATCGAGACGCGCAAAGGCTTCGTCGTCTGCACCGGCGAGGTCGGCACCGGCAAGACGACGGTGGTGCGCGCGTTCTTCGACCAGGCGAAGAGCGACTGCTTCGAGATCGTCTACATCTTCACCCCGCAGGTCAGCCCGCTCGAGATGGCGACCTATATCTGCCGCGAGCTCGGCGAGGACGATCCGCCGAGCGTGTTCGCGGCGGTGCCGCGGCTGCAGTGGAAGCTGCTCGAGATCTTCGAGAGCGGCCGCACCGTCGTCTTGATGATCGACGAGGCGCAGCTGCTGCCGGCCGAGACGCTCGAGTTCCTCCGTCTGCTCAGCAATTTCGAGACCGACCGCGAGAAGCTGATCCAGATCGTGCTGGTCGGCCAGCCCGAGCTCGACAACACGCTGGCGCGGCGCGACATGCGCCAGGTGAACCAGCGCGTCGCGCTGCGCGCCCGCCTCGCGCCGCTCAGCCCGACCGAGAGCCTCGAATACATCGAGCATCGTCTCTTGCAGAGCGGCGCCGCCGACCTGACGCAGATCCTGTCGCCGAGCGCCGCCTGGCGGATCGCCGAGGCCGCGGGGGGCATCCCGCGCACCATCAACATCCTCGCCGACAACGTGCTGATCGCAGGGCTCGGCGCCGGGCAGCAGCCGATCGGCGCCTGGCTGGCCGACGACGCGATCCGCGAGTTCATCGCCAAATCGGGGGCGGCGAGCCCCGCCCGCCGGCGCCGCCGCTTCTGGGGCCGGCGCGCGCCGGTCTTCGCCCGGCGGCGGCGCGGCCGCGAGATGCTGACCGGCGCGGCGCTCGGCTTCGCCCGCTGAGCTGCGGCGGCCGGGCGGCCGGCGCCGCACGCAACCGATTGTTAAGCATCCTGCGCCTAGGCTGCGCGTCTCCGCCGCCCCCCGCGGCGGCCCAGCAGACGAGGCGGGCGCGGCGATGAACGGATGGCTGATGCTGGCCGGCTCGATCACCTTCAACGTCGCGGGCAATCTTCTCGTCAAGGCGTTCAGCGTGCGCCCCGAGGCGCACGGCCTGCTCGGCTATCTCTCGGCCCCGTTCGTGTTCGGCGTCGCCGCGTTCGGCCTCGGCGTGCTGCTCTACGGCCGCGCGCTGCAGCAGATCCCGATCGTCCTCGCCTATCCGATCCAGGTCGGCGCCTGCGTCATCGTCATCGCGCTCGTCGCGGTCTCGGTGTTCGGCGAGCGGCTCGGCCTGCAGACCCTCGTCGGCATATTCCTGGTGATGAGTGGGATCGCGGTGCTGTCGCACGTCGTCTGAGCCTGCCGCACGCGGCGCCGCTGCACGGTTTCTTAAAGCATCCCGGCTAACTTGCCCCGGTCATGACCATCGCGGATGTCGCCGGCGAGCGGGTCCTGGTGCAGCCGGGCCGCAACGCCTTCCCGGACATGAGCGCCTATATCAGCCGGCGCTTCGGTTTCGACCTCTTGCAGCTGAGCGACTACGAGATCCACCGCGCGCAGAGCAAAGCGGCGCATCTGCGCGGCCTCTTGCGCCAGTCGCTCGACCTCCTGCGGGCGCGCCGCCGGCTGCGCCGCTGCCGGGTGGTGATCGCGATCGGGCCGATCGCCTATCTGATCAAGCTGCTCGGCCGGCTCGGGCTGATCCGCTACGAGACCTCGCTCTGCCTCGGCTGGCACATCCGCTCGCCGCGCTGGTTCCCGGTGTTCCGTGCGCTGAGCCGGCTCGATTCGGCGCGCGACCACTACATCGTGTTCAGCGAGTGGGAGATCGGCCTCTACCAGGCGCGGCTCGGCATCGCGCCGGGACGCATGCACTTCCTGCCCTACGGCGACTGGTCCGCCAAGGCCGAGCCGGGTGCGGCGCCGGCCGCGCCGGCCGGTGACGACGACGGCGACTACTATTTCGCCGGCGGTTACAGCAATCGCGACTATGTCGGGCTGATCGCCGCGTTCCGCAGCATCCCGGCGCGGCTGGTCATCGTCTGCTCGACGCTCAACAAGGAAATCGACGGGCTCGACATCCCGTCCAACATCACCATCCTGCGCGACCTGCCGGGCGAAGCGTTCGACGCCCGGCTGCACCGCGCCAAGGCCTGCATCGTGCCGCTGAAGCACGACACCGGCGCCTCGGGCCAGAGCGTGATGCTGCGCCTGATGCGCCACCGCAAGACCATCATCGCCACCGATTTCGGCAGCGTGCGGGGCTATGTGGTCGACGGGCAATCGGGGTTTCTCGTGCGCGACCTGGCGCGCGACCTGCCGGACATCGTCGCGCGCATCGAGCGCGACCCGGCGGAAGCCGCCGCGTTCGGCGCCGCCGCCTACGAGCGCTATTGCCGCCTGTTCTCTCCCGAAGCCGGCGCCGCGGCGCTCGGCCGCATCCTCGCCCCGCTGATCGCCCGGTGAGCCGCCGCCGTGCTAGCGACAGCTCGCCGCGATCTTGCGCTGGGCCGCCGATTTCGGCAGCTGGAAATCGTCGATGAAGACGACGAGCTCGCCGCCCGTCTGGCTGTCCTTGAGCGTGGCGCGCCCGGCCCGGCTGAAATCGCCGGTGAGCGTGTCGCCGGCATAGACGAGGCCGCCGGCCAGGCGCTCCAGCACGGCGTAGCCTTCGGCGGTGTTGACGAAGATCTTGTTGCCGCATCCCGCGGCGCGCTCGACATAGCCGCTCGTCACCCGGCCGGTGGCGCCAGCCCGGCAGCTCTCAAGGATGCGCTGGCCGATCGCGGTGCGGTCGAGGCCCCGCTCGGTCACGGTCGCCGAGAACCGGCGCCCCGATTGCGGGATGAAGAGCGAGACGTAGCCGATCTTGTCGACCTCGCCGACCAGCTTGTCGCCGTCCGCGGCGACGCCCTGATCGCTGGTCTCGAGCACCGAATAGCTGTCGCCCGAGGCGACGAAGACCCGGTCGCCGCAGCCCTTGGCGCGCAGCACCGTGCCGTCGGCCGCGGCGGGGAGCGCCAGGGCAAGGCCCGGCAGGGCGAGGACGAGAGCGCGCAGCAGCATCGCGCCGACAGGCTGGCACCGCCGGCGCGCCGGCGCAACGCCGCCGGGAGCCGGCGATGAGAGGCGCGGCGGTGCTGGCGGAACGCGCCGCGACCTTTGTCTTCCTGGTGCTGTTCGCCGGCATCATGTGGCCGCCGGACGCCTATTTCGCGGGCACCATGCAGACCCCGCAAGGCGCCTCCAACATCTACGACTTCAGCGAATTCGCCGCGCTGCTCGGTTTCCTCGCGCTCGGCTTCTTCGCGCAGCGCCGCGCCTTGCTGCCGCTGGCGACGGCCGCCTGGCCGGTGCTGCTGCTGGTCGCGCTCGCCTTTCTCAGCGCGCTGTGGTCGGACGATCCCGCCCTCGTGGTGCGCCGCGCCGGCACGGTGACGCTGACCACGCTGTTTGGGGTCTATCTCGCGGCGCGCGGCGACCTCGCCGGGCTCGTCGCCGACCTGGTCAAGGTCTATGCGATCGCCGTCCTCGCCTCGTTTGTCGCGATCGCGCTGCTGCCCCAGGCGGCGACGGTGACCGGCGACTACTACACTCATGCCTGGCGCGGCGCCTTCACCGACAAGAACGAGCTCGGCATGGCGTGCGGCGAGGCGATCATCGTCGCGGTCTACGCGCTGCGCCGCGGCTACGGCGCGCGCTGGCTCGCGGTCTTCACGCTGCTCGGCGGCCTGGTGCTGCTCGCCGGCTCGCAATCGAAGACGCCGATCCTCGTCATGCTGGGCGCGCTCTACGCGGCGCTGGTGGCGATGGCGCTGCGCCGGCGCAGCGCCGCCGGCCTCGCCGTCGGCTATGCGCTCGTCGTCGGCGGGCTCGCCAGCGGCGCGCTGCTCGCGGTCGGCTGGCAGGATGCGCTGACGCTGCTCGGCCGCGACCCGACCTTCACCAACCGCACCCGCATCTGGCAGCTGGCGGCCGAGTATATCGCGCGGCGGCCGTGGCTCGGCTACGGCTTCGAGAGCTTCTTCCGGGCCGACAGCGCCGACGCCAACCTCATCTGGGCGGCGGTCGGCTTCAAGACGCCGCACGCGCATAACAGCTGGCTTGAGATCGGGCTCGGCATGGGCCTCATCGGGATCGGCGCCGCGGCGCTCGCCTGGCTCGTCGCCTTCTACCGTACGCTGCGCGTCGTCGCCGCGCCGCGCGCCCGGCACGTCGCGTTCTGCCTCGCGCTGCTCGCCGGTGTCTTTCTCGAAAACCTCAGCGAGTTCGAGTTCTTCCGGCCGGGCCGGCTGATGTGGGCATTGTTCGTCGCGGTGCTGGTCTATCTCGGCCGTGAGCTGCCCGCGCTGCGCGCCGCCGGCGCCGAGGCGCGGCGGGCTGGCGCCGTCGCGCGGCGGGCGCTCTATGCCCCGGCGCGCCATGTCCCGGCGCGCCATGTCCCGGTGCGCCCGGCGGCCGCGCAATGACCGCGCTACTCGCCCCGCTGCGCCCGCCGCCGCTCAAGGAGTGGTGGCGGCGCCTCGCCTTGCGCGGCACCCATTACGCCGATTTGCCGCGCCGGCTCGACCGGCTCTATTTGGTCGAGGACCCCTGGGCGCTCGATACGCCGAAGGAAGAGGCCCGTTTCGCCTGGACCAACCGG